>JAJNBA010000101.1 GCA_021155985.1 Actinomycetes bacterium | reverse complement strand
GGTGATCGTCGTCGACAAGAACCTGGACAAGCTGCGGTTCGTCGACCAGATCTACCGCGGCAGGATCGTCACGCTGATGTCGGACCGGCTCACGCTCGAACAGCGCGTCCGTGAGGCCGATGCCGTGATCGGGAGCGTCCTGCTCCCCGGAGCGAAAGCGCCGGTGATCGTGTCGGAGGAGATGGTGGCTTCGATGCGGCCCGGGTCGGTGATCGTCGACATCGCGATCGATCAGGGGGGCTGCGTCTCCACGTCCCGCATGACGACCCATTCCGATCCCACCTACGTCGTCCACGGTGTCGTGCACTACTGCGTCGGCAATATGCCCGGGGCGGTCCCCAACACCTCGACCTACGCGCTCACGAATGCGACCCTCCCGTATGCGTTGGCGATCGCGGAGAAGGGCCTCGAGGATGCGGTCCGGGCGGACCCGGTCCTCGCGGGCGGCGTGAACGTCCTCGGGGGCTCGGTGACGAACGAAGGGGTCGCCGAAGCACACGCGGTGCCCTACGTTCCTCTCGGGAACCTGATCGATGGGGCCGGGTGAGGAAGGGCAGCCGTGGCGCACGAGCTCGCGGTGGAAGCGGAACGCTACCTCGATCACCTCACGGTGGAGCGAGGGCTCTCCGAGAACACGCTCGAGGCCTACCGGCGCGACCTGCGTCGGTACGTGGGTTTCCTCGAGCGTCGCGACGTGTGCCGCCTCCGCGACGTCGACGAGCGCACGATCAGGTCCTTCGTCGCGTCGCTCTCGGCATCGACGCACGGTCCGGAGGCCGCGCCCTACCGCGCGACCTCCGTCGCACGGACGCTCTCCGCGGTCCGGTCCTTCCACCGGTTCCTCTTGCGGGAGGGCGTGACGGAGCGGGATCCCGCTGCGGGTGTCGCGCAGCCCCGTCTGCCCCGGTCCCTACCGCGCCCGCTCCCCGTGGACGACGTCCGGCGACTCCTCGAGGCGCCGGAGGAGAGCTCGCCCACCGGCGTCCGTGACCGCGCGATCCTCGAGCTGCTCTACGGCTCCGGATTGCGGATCTCCGAGCTGACGGGGATAGATGTCGACGACCTCGACCTCGAGGAGGGCAGCCTGCGGGTGCTCGGCAAAGGCGGGAAGGAGCGAGAGGTGCCGCTCGGCTCGTTCGCCCACGAGGCCGTGGGCGCCTACCTCACGCGCGGCCGCCCCGCGCTGGCGACCGCGGTCAGCCGAGGCGCGCTGTTCCTCAACGCGCGGGGCGGCCGTCTGTCGCGTCAGAGCTGCGCCCGGCTGCTCGGCCGGTACGTACGGCTCGCCGGGATCGATCGCCGAGTCACGCTGCACACCCTCCGACATTCCTTCGCGACCCACCTCCTCGAGGGTGGCGCCGACGTCCGTGTGGTCCAGGAGCTCCTCGGCCACGCGAGCGTGGCGACGACGCAGATCTACACGCTTGTGACCGCCCGGCATCTCCGGGAGGTCTACGAGGAGTCCCATCCCCGCGCCCGCCGGCGCGTCCGGGTGTGATGGCGGACGACGCGCTCGACGAGGCGACGCTGGCGCGTCTCCGCGAGGAGCTGGTGCGCCATCGAGCGTTCCTCCGAGCCGAGATGGAGTCCCAAGGTGCGGACCCCGACTCGGACGACGTCGCGTTCGTGGACGATGCGGGATTCGCCGACCGAGGGCACAGCACCGGCCAGCGTTCGCAGGTGATCGCGGTCGTGCGTGCGCTGCGGTCGAACCTATCCGATGTGGAGCGAGCCCTGTCGAAGATGGAGGCCGGCACCTACGGGATCTGTGAGCGGTGTGGCCAGCCGATCGCGCCGGAGCGTCTCGAGGCCCTGCCGTGGGCGGTGCTGGGGATCGACTGCAAGCAGGCGGAGGGCCGGTGACCGGCGCGCTCGTGCCCCGCGTGCTGGTCGTGGTGTGCGATTCGTGGGGGGTCGGCGACGCACCGGACGCGGCGGCCTACGGGGACGAGGGGTCGGACACGCTCGGGAACACCGCCGGCGCCGTAGCCGGGATCCGGGCCCCGAACCTCGCATCGCTCGGACTCGGATCGCTGACGAGCATCCGCGGCGTGGATACGGCCGCGGCGTCCGGAACCGCGCACGGTCGCGCGACCGAGCGCTCCGCGGGCAAGGACACCACCACGGGCCACTGGGAGATGATGGGGATCCGGCTCGACGAACCGTTCCCGTTGTATCCGGACGGGTTCCCTCCGGATCTCATCGAGCCGTTCGAGCGGGAGATCGGCAGGGCCGTGCTCGGGAACCGTGCCGCCTCGGGGACGGAGATCATCGCCGAGCTCGGCGAGGAACACCTCCGGACGGGTGGCCCGATCGTCTACACGTCGGGCGACTCCGTGTTCCAGATCGCGGCGCACAAGTCGGTGGTCGACCTGCCGCTGCTCTACGGATGGTCACGAGCGGCACGCCGCCTGCTCGTCGGACCTCACAAGGTCGGACGGGTGATCGCGAGGCCGTTCGAGGGCCGGCCCGGCGCCTTCGTGCGGAGCCCCGAGCGACGCGACTTCGCCGTTCCGCCGCCCGGCCAGACGGTGCTCGACCGGCTGCAGGAGGCGGGGGTGGCCGTCCTCGGCGTCGGCAAGATCCAGGACATCTTCTCGAGTCAGGGGATCACGGAAGGGCGGTACTCGGACTCCAACGATCACGGGGTGGATCTCACGCTCGAGTACCTCCGCAGGCAGGCCCCTGCGTTCGTCTTCACGAACCTCGTGGACTTCGATTCCAAGTACGGGCACCGCAACGACCCGGAGGGCTACGCGGCGTGCATCGAGGCGTTCGACAGGAGGCTCCCCGAGCTGATCGCCGCCCTCGACGGGGGCGTGCTGTTGCTCACGGGGGACCACGGGTGCGACCCCACCACCCCGCCGACCGACCATTCGCGCGAGCGGACCCCCCTCCTGGCCGCCGGGCTCCCGGGCGGACCGGTCGATCTCGGCACGAGGGGTTCGTTCTCCGATCTCGGACAGACGGTGACGGACCTGCTCGGGGCGGACGGGACGGGGCTCGAAGGGGAGAGTTTCGTCGACCTCCTAGGGATCGAGGGGTCGAGCTGATGTCGACGTCCACGGTTCCCGTCGTCGAGGGTTGCGATCCGTCGCTGGGCGTGGCGCGCCCTTCAGTCGAGGTCGACCCCTCTCCACCGCAGAGGTCGGCCATGATCGGCGGTCGACCGTGAACGATCCTCGGGATGTCGTCGCTGCGAAGCGGGACGGTAGGTCGCTCCCTCCCGCTGACGTCCGTGCCTTCGTCGAGGGATACACGGCGGGAGACGTGTCGGACGCCCTCGCGGCTGCGTTCCTGATGGCGTGCCTGCTTCGTGGTCTCGACGACGAGGAGACACTCGCCCTCACGACCGCGATGGTGGGATCGGGCGAGACCCTTCGGTTCTCTGGAGCGGACCTTCCGACCGTAGACAAGCACTCCACCGGCGGGGTCGCCGACGGGGTCACGCTCGTGTTCGCCCCGCTCGCCGCAGCCCTGGGGCTCTCCGTGGCGAAGCTCTCGGGCCGGGGGCTGGGACACACCGGCGGCACGCTCGACAAGCTCGAGTCGATCCCCGGCGTGCGGACGGATCTGTCGCCCGAGGACATCCGGCGACAGGTGGATGACGTGGGATGCGCGGTGGCCGCGCAGTCGCCCACCCTCGTGCCGGCCGACGGCGCCCTCTACGCGTTGCGCGACGCCACGGCGACGGTCCCGTCGATCCCGCTGATCGCGGCCAGCGTGATGTCCAAGAAGCTGGCCATCGAGACGGACCTGATCCTCCTCGACGTGAAGACCGGCTCGGGCGCCTTCATGAAGACCCTGGACGACGCTCGGGCGCTCGCCGAGCGTTGCCTCGCGCTCGCCGCCGGCTGGGGCCGAGCGGCGAGCGCCGCGGTGACCGACATGTCCCAGCCACTCGGTGATGCGGTCGGGAACGCCCTGGACATCGCAGAGACCGTGGCCGTGCTCCGGGGCGACTCGGTGGGTCGTCTCCGCGAGGCGGCGCTGCTCTTCGCCGCCCGGGCCATGGAGCACACGCGTGGGGCAGGCCACGAGGAGGCCCTCGCGCAGGCGGAGGCTGCGATCGGCTCGGGCGACGCGCTCGAGCGGTTCCGGAGGATGATCGAAGCGCAAGGGGGCGATCCTCACGTCGTGGACGATCCCGCCGGCGTGCTCCCGACCGCTCCCG
The DNA here is from genome assembly GCA_021155985.1 of Actinomycetes bacterium. GTDB lineage: Bacteria > Actinomycetota > UBA4738 > UBA4738 > HRBIN12 > JAJNBA01. Next base: position 2,581 of record JAJNBA010000101.1, on the reverse strand, counting down.
TACGCGAGCCGCTGCTCGCGGACCGCACCGGTGTTCTCGCGGCCGTCGACGCAGAGGCGATCGGGCTCGCGAGCGTCGGGCTGGGAGCCGGTCGGCGGCGCAAGGGCGACCCCATCGATCCCGCCGTCGGTATCGTGGTGCATCCGAAGATCGGCGACCGGCTGGAGGCCGGGACGCCCATCGGGGAAGTGCACGCGCGAGATCGTGACGCGGCGGCGGAGGCCGGGCGACGCGTCCTCGCCGCGATGGACATCGCCGATGGCGCCGTCGCGCCTCCGCCGCTCATTCACGTCTGGATGTGAGGGATGGGGAACTTCACGGCGCTCGGGCTCCGACTCGCGGCCTATATGCTCGTCTCCCTGTTCATCGGGATGACGCTCCGCGAGTACGCGCGTGCGAGGGTCGTCGCCGTGCTCGGGGATCCCACACCGAGGCTCTGGGGGCGGATCTCGTTCCGACCGTCCCATTGGTTCGACCCCTTCGGAAGCGGGTTCGTACCGGTGCTCATCGCGATCCTATGGACGGTGCTCCGTCTGATGATGCCGGCGGCGTACGCGAAGCCGGCTCCCATCGACCCGACCTATCTCCGCCGAGGTCCTCGAGACGTGATCGTCGCCTCGGTCGTGGGACCGCTCGTGTCGCTGATCCTCGCGATCGCGGCCGGGCTGATCGTCCGGGCCGGCGCCCCCGGCGACGAAGCCCTGCTCGTCGTCACGACGTTCGCCTACACGAACGCGTCCCTGTTCGTGTTCCATCTCCTACCGATCCCGGGGCTCGACGGTGGCCGTCTGGTCACGCTGCTCCTCCCCGTCCACGCGCGGGAGACGTTCCGGAACGCCGACCGCTACCTGCCGTTGTTCGTCCTGGTCGTCCTCTTCGTCCTCCTCTCGGTCCTCCTCGAGTTCGTGCAGCTCATCACGGGTGCGATCTGCGAGGCGGCATCCGGCACCGACTGTCTCTTCCTGCTCACCTCGGGCTGAGTCCGTCGTCCCAGAGCGCGCGGAGACGGGGGGTATCATCGGCCGCATCGTGTCCTCTTCCTCCCCGTCCGACGAAGCGCCCAGATCGGAGGGTGTGGAGCCTCGCCGCGGGCGCGTCCTGACCGGTTTCCGCCCCACGGGCGATCTTCACATCGGCCACTGGGCGGGCAACGTGGGCAACGCGGTCCGACTCCAGGACGAGGGATACGAGTGCTTCTACTTCGTCGCGAACTGGCACATGCTCACGACGCACTACGACCGTACGGCGGAGCTCGGATCGTTGGTCGAGGGGATCGTGCTCGATCTCCTCGCGTGCGGCATCGACCCCGAACGTTCGACGCTCTACCTGCAATCGGATCTCCCCGAGGTCGCGGAGATGGCCCTGCTCCTCGGGATGATCGCGCCCCTCGGCTGGCTCGAACGCGTGCCGACCTACAAGGAGCGGTTGCGGGACATGGCTGAGCGCGACGTCGCGAACTTCGGGCTCCTCGGGTATCCGGTGCTCCAGACGGTGGACATCTCGATCGTCCGCGGGGAACTGGTGCCGGTGGGGGAGGACCAGGTGTCCCACCTCGAGATCTCGCGGGAGATCGTGCGGCGATTCAACCGGCTCTTCGGCGAGATCCTCGTCGAGCCCCAGCCACTCTTGTCGGACTTCCCGCTCGTGCCGGGATCGGACGGCCGGAAGATGTCCAAGTCGCTCGACAACGCGATCGGCCTCGTCGACGACCCCGACACGATCCGAGCGAAGGTCCGGTCGTTCATCACCGACCCGCAGAAGGTGCGCCTCGGCGACCCGGGCAGGCCGGAGATCTGCCCGATCTACGCCCTGCATACGCGGTTCTCACCTGACATCGTCGATTGGACGCGCGATCACTGCCGCTCCGGGGAGCTCGGCTGCGTGGACTGCAAGACGAACCTCGCCGATCGCCTGATCGAGGAGCTCCGACCGATCCGGGAGCGACGGCTCGAGCTGGCTTCGGAGCCGGGGTTGGTGTGGAAGGTCCTGGGCGAAGGGAGGGAGCGCGTCGGACCCGTGGTGCGGGAGACGATGGACGCCGTACGCGACGCGATGGGGTTCTCACGGCCGTGACGGGCGAGGGCACCGGTGCGTTCGCGGTCGAACTGCCCGCGTTCACCGGACCGTTCCGGCTGTTGGCCGAGTTGATCCTGGAACAGAAGGTCGACGTGAGCGACGTCTCGGTCGCGGCCGTGACCGACGGCTTCCTCGCCTACGCGAAGGACGCCGACCACTGGGACCTCGAGGAGGTCACTTGGTTCCTCGCGATGTGCGCCGTGCTCCTGGAGCTGAAGGTCGGCCGGCTGATGCCGAGGCACACCGAGACGGACGAGGACGATCTCCTCGGCGCTTCCCCGGACCTCGCCTACGCCAGGTCCCTGGAGCTGGCGGCGTTCCGGAAGGTAGCGGTCGAGCTCGCTCGCCGTCTCGAAGACGAAGCCAGCTTCTTCACCAGGGACGTCGGACCCGGCCCCGAGTTCTTGCACCTGTACCCGGACCCGATGACGAAGGTGGACATGCGATCCCTCGCCGGTCTCGCGGCGCAGCTGCTGCGGCCGCCTCCGACGCTCGATCTCAGCCA
>JAJNBA010000100.1 GCA_021155985.1 Actinomycetes bacterium | reverse complement strand
GGCCTTCAACCTCGTGGGGGACGGCCTCCGAGACGCACTCGATCCTCGGAAGGCCGTCTGAGCGTATCGACAGGGGGAACCCGGTTCGAAAGGAGGACGCCTCGAGTACGGAGCACCGTTGATCGTTGTATCTGCACCATGAGAAGGGGGGTAGCTTTGAAACGAGTACTCAGACTGATCGCCGTCGTGACCGTCCTCGGGATCGTCGCCGCATCGTGTGGCGGCGATGAAGACCCCGGCGACCAACCGACGGACACGCCGACTGACTCGCAGGAACTTGCGGGCGGCACGCTCACCATGGCGATGCTCGCCGACGTCACCGCGGCGTTCGACCCACAGAAGGAGTACTACTCCGTCACGTGGGAGTACTACCGCTGCTGTCTGCTGCGGAACCTGATGTCCTATGAGGGTGTGCCCACGGACGAGGGTGGCGCCGACATCTTCCCCGACCTCGCGGTCGACGAACCGGAGCAGTCCTCGGACGGACTGACCTGGACGTACCAGATCAAGCCGGGGATCAATTACGCGCCTCCGAAGGATGACGTGGAGATCACGGCGCAGGACTTCATCCGAGCGCTCGAGCGGACGGCGAACCCCGATGCGAACGTCGGCGGGTACTCCTTCTACTACTCGGTGATCGAGGGCTTCGACGACTTCGCCGCGGGCGACGCCGAAGAGATCGCCGGGCTGAGCGCACCCGACACGCACACGCTCGAGATCACCACGACCTCACCGGTCGGCGACATGAGCTACCGGCTGGCCATGGGCACCGCAGCGCCGATCCCGCCCGATGACGAGGGGGAGCGGATGGGTGTCGCCGAGGGACACGACCGGAACTACGGCCGGTTCCTCGTGGCGTCCGGCCCGTACATGTTCGAGGGGTCCGAGACGATGGACTTCTCGGCGGACCCGAAGGACCAGACCGAGGCGCCGGGCTACGTCCCGGGTCGCCAGATCGTCTTGGTCCGCAACCCGTCCTACGATCCTGCGACGGACGGATTGCGTGACGCCTACCCGGACCGGATCGAGGTTCGGATCGGCGGCGACAACGACGACCTGTACAACCAGGTCGCCGCGGGGACCCTCGACTTCGTGGTCGATGGCGTCGTGCCGGCGGAGAAGATCCGCGAGTACCAGACGGATCCCGAGCTGCAGGACAAGATCAACATCTACCCATCGGACGCGATCCGGTACGTGTCCTTCAACCTGGCGGTACCTCCCTTCGACGACGTCCACGTCCGCAAGGCGGTCAGCTGGGCGTTCGACAAGCAGGGGTTCCGACAGTTGCGGGGTGGTCCCTCGGTCGGTGAGATCGCGGGGCACATCATGGTCAACAGCCTCGAGGACAACCTCCTGGCGGACTACGACCCGTACCAGACCACGAACGCGTCCGGTGACCCCGAGAAGGCCAAGGAGGAGATGGCCCTGTCCAAGTACGACACGGACAAGGATGGGGTCTGCGACGATCCGTCGTGCCAGGACATCCTCACGATCACCGATCGCGAGGACCCGTACCCGGATCAGATGGCGCTGCTCAAGCAGTTCCTCGAGCCGCTCGGGATGACGCTCGACGACAAGCAGCTGGAGCGCGGCACGATGTACAACCAGTGCAACGATGCGAACTCGCATCACGCGCTCTGCGCCGGTCCCGGTTGGGGGAAGGACTACGCCGACGGCGTCACGTTCGGCGAGCCCCTGTTCACCTCCGCGGGTCTGTGGGAGAGCTGCTGCAACTACTCCCTCCTGGGAGCCTCGCCCGAGCAGCTGACCGAGTGGGGCTACGACGTGACGGAAGTCCCGTCCGTCGATGACAAGGAGGACGAGTGCGCGGCGCTGGACCCCGGTGACGAACGGTTCCAGTGCTGGGCCGAGCTCGACCAGCAGTTGATGGAAGAAGTCGTTCCGATGGTGCCGTACCTGTTCGACAACAGCGTCGACATCCTCTCGGAGAACATCGTCAACTACTCGTTCGACCAGTTCGCTGGTCTGGCGGCGTTCGACTCGCTGGCCGTGCCCGGGAACACCGGATAGCACCTGATCCAGACGGACGAGGGGGTCGCGCGAGCGGCCCCCTCACCGTTCCGTCCGAGGCTCCCACCAGGGGGCCGGAGGGAGGAGCAGACGGATGGGCCGATACCTGATCCGGAGGGCCCTCTTCATGATCCTGGTGATCATCATCGTCTCGCTCCTCACGTTCCTGATCTTCGTCAAGCTCCCGGCCGGGGACCCGGCTCGCCGGGCGGTCGGTCGCACCACCACCCCTCAGCAGATCGAGAACGCGCGGAGGGCGTTCGGTCTGGACAAGCCCCTCTACGTGCAGTACTGGCGGTTCCTCCGGGGGTTCATCCCGTGGCCTCCGAACGATCCGGTGCTCATGTTGAGCGGCCACCCCCCGCGGGGCCATGACGGTCTCTGGCTCAACGAGGACGTCTACTACTCCTACGATGGCTTCGTCCCGGTGCGGGAGGAGCTGGCCCGCCGGATCCCCATCACCGGTACCCTCGCGATCGGTGCCGCCGTGATCTGGCTGCTCCTCGGCATCCCGATCGGCATCCTGTCCGGCGTTCGGCGAAGATCCGTCGCCGACCGCGCCGCCATGATCTTCGCGATCGTCGGCGTCTCGATGCCGATCTTCTGGCTGGCGCAGCTCCTCTTGTACGCGTTCTGGTTCAAGCTCGAGCTGTTACCCGAATCCGGGATCCCGATCGGGTACAGCGGCTGGGGAGGGGCGATGCGCGCCGCCCTCGAGGGCCGGTTCATCCTCCCTTGGGTCTCCCTCGCGTACATCAACGCGGCCTTCTACGCTCGCATGGTGCGCGGCAACCTGATCGAAACGATGAACGAGGACTACATCCGGACGGCCCGAGCCAAGGGGCTGTCCGAGCGTCGCGTGATCTACAAGCACGGCCTCCGCGGAGCCCTGACGCCGGTCGTGACGATGCTCGGTCTCGACGTCGGTCTCCTGCTCGGCGGTGCGTTCATCACCGAGACGGTCTTCGGGCTCCCGGGGATCGGACAGAAGGCCGTCCAGGCGATCGGCACGAACGACTTCCCGACCGTGATGGGCGTCACGATCCTCGGCGCGTTCATCATCGCGGTCGCGAACCTGGTGGTCGACGTCGCGTACGCGTTCGTGGACCCGAGGGTGAGGTACACCTAGGTGGCGCAGCCGCTGCTCGAAGTGAAGGATCTCAAGGTCCATTTCCCGACCGACGACGGCCTCGTCAAGGCCGTGGACGGGGTGAGCTACTCGCTCGCGGCGGGGGAGACGCTGGGGATCGTGGGGGAGTCGGGCTCGGGCAAGAGCGTGAGCTCCCTCACGGTGATGGGACTGATCAATCCCAAGCAGGCGACCATCTCCGGCGAGGTCCTCTTCCAAGGCCAGGACCTCCTGAAGCTTCCGAGGGACGAGATGCGCACGATCCGGGGTGAGAAGATCTCGATGATCTTCCAGGACCCGATGACGTCGCTCCATCCGTTCTACAAGGTCGGCTATCAGATCGCCGAAGCGATCCTCGAGCACCAGGACATCTCGAAGAAGGAGGCCCACGACCAGGCCGTCGAGATGCTTGCCCGGGTGAACATCCCGCACCCGAAGGACCGTGCCGACCAGTATCCGCACGAGTTCTCCGGCGGGATGCGCCAGCGGGCGATGATCGCGATGGCCCTGTCCCTCAACCCCGACGTCCTGATCGCCGACGAGCCCACCACGGCCCTCGACGTGACGGTGCAGGCGCAGATACTCGATCTCATCGATCGCTTGAAGTCCGAGTTCAACGCCGCGGTCGTCATCATCACGCACGACCTGGGCGTGGTCGCGGAGCACTGCGACAACATCATGGTGATGTACGCCGGCAAGGCGGCCGAGTTCGGCGACACCGACGACATCTACTACAAGCCGCTCCACCCGTACACGTGGGGCCTGCTGAGCTCGATCCCTCGGCTGGACGAGGAGCAGCAGGAACGGCTGAACCCGATCCGCGGGCTGCCGCCGTCGCTGATCCAGGTCCCGCCCGGGTGCGCGTTCCATCCGCGCTGTCCGTACCGATTCGATCCTTGCGATCGCGACGTCCCCGAGCTCCTCCCGGTGGACGGACATCACGCGGCCGCGTGCCACCTCAGCCTCGCGGACAAGGAACGGATCCGCGACCAGGAGATCCTCGTTCGCCGATGAGCGTGCAGACGCAGCCCGTCCCCGCGCAGCCGCCGGCTCCCTCCGGCGAGCCGCTGGTCAGGATCGAGGGGATCAAGAAGTACTTCCCGATCACGCAGGGCATCCTCTTCCAGCATCACGTCGGCAACGTGCACGCCGTGGACGGCGTGGACCTCGAGATCTACCCGGGGCAGACCGTGGGCCTCGTCGGCGAGACCGGATGCGGCAAGTCCACCCTCGCGCGCGTGGTGATGCGGCTCTACGAAGCGACCGAAGGCACGATCTGGTTCCAGGGGCAGGACATCACCCATCTCAAGGGCAAAGAGCTCCAGGAGCTCCGCGAAGACATGCAGATGGTGTTCCAGGATCCTTACGCCTCGCTGAACCCCAGGAAGACCGTCGGCACGATCGTGTCGGAGCCGTTCCGTCTGCACCAGACTGTGCCGAAGAACCGGATCAAGTCCGAGGTCCAGCAGCTGATGGAGCTCGTCGGGCTCAACCCCGAGCACTACAACCGCTACCCACACGAATTCTCCGGCGGCCAGCGACAGCGGATCGGGGTGGCGAGGTCCCTCGCCCTCCGCCCGAAGTTGATCGTTTGCGACGAGCCCGTCTCCGCGCTCGACGTCTCGATCCAGGCCCAGATCCTCAACCTGCTCGGCGATCTGCAGGACGAGTTCAACCTGACCTACCTCTTCATCGCCCACGACCTATCCGTCGTCAAGCACGTCTCGGACCGCGTGGCCGTGATGTACCTCGGCAAGATCGTCGAGATGGCCGAGGGCGCGGCGCTCTACAAGACTCCGAAGCATCCATACTCGGGAGCGCTCCTGTCCGCCGTACCGATGGCTGACCCCGAGCTGGCGCGGCAGAAGCGGCGGATCATCCTCCAGGGAGACGTTCCGTCGCCGATCGATCCGCCGTCCGGATGCCGGTTCCACCCTCGATGCCCGCAGTCCCGTGCGATCGCGAAAGCCGAGGGGATCGACGGGCCTCATCCTCGCTGCGTCCAGGAGGAGCCGGATCTGACGGACCAGGGCGCCGGTCAGGTCGCCGCCTGCCACTTCCCGTTGGAGGGAAGTATCATCGAGGGCGGCGACGCGGAAGCACGCTTCGAGGACGGCGTCGTCGAGATGCAGGAGGGGCTGTCCGGCAACGAGGACGCCCCACAGGACGGACCGTAGGCCGCGGGTTCGCAGGCTCACGGCGCCGGGAGGAACGTGTCGTGCTGAACGCAGTCGTGATCGTGATCGACATCATCGCGTCGCTGTTCCTGATCCTGTCGATCCTGTTGCACTCCGGGCGGGGGAGCGGGATGTCGGAGCTCTTCGGCGGATCGTCCGCCCTCGCGGGCGGGACGGCCCTCGAGCGGACCCTCGACCGGGTGACCGTCGTCACGGCGATCGTGTGGGGCCTCTGCACGTTCTGGCTCGCGTGGCAGTGGACGCCCGGAACGAATTGACCCGCTGGTAGCATCCACCGCGGACCTCGTCGGAGTGGCGGAACTTGGTAGACGCGCTAGGTTGAGGGCCTAGTCCCCTTCACAGGGGGTGGGGGTTCAAATCCCCCCTCCGACACCCGAAAACCCGCTGGTAGAGGCGGGCGTTCCCGTGGATTTGGCTTGGACTATCGAGCGGCTCTGGGGCCCCAAGAAGGCGCCGTGGACACGTTTTGGACACACGCCGATCGACCCTGGACCTCCCGCGCCCACCAAACAGGGCCTAGGTAGCTGCCCTTGACCCGTGCCCGGGGTGTTGGGTTTCCCTCATCCGGTCTGTGACCACTGCGTACAAAGACTTGACGCCTCCTGCGAACGAGGATCGACCCCGAGCGACAGGAGAACACCGGAAGCCAGGCACGGGGTGAGTCCGCCGGTAGCCGAGGAAGCTAGTCCTCGCACTTGGGGCGGCGCTCCGCCGGTGTTGATGCTCGCGACCAACGATGGAACTCAGCCGGTGGTCCTCGCCGGGGGAATCGCCCGCTCGAAGAAACGGAGCAATTCGACGGGCACCGGGAAGATCAAGGTGGAGTTCTTCTCGGAGGCCACCTCGGTCATCGTGGAAAGGAGCCGCAGCTGCATCGCGGCCGGGCGCCGCTCGAGGAGCTCGGCCGCGTTGCTCAGCTGCTCGGCCGCCTCGAACTCGCCCTGCGAGTGGATCACCTTCGCCCGGCGCTCGCGCTCGGCCTCGGCCTGACGGGCCATCGCGCGCCGCATCGTCTCCGGCAGCTCCACGTCTTTCACCTCGACGAGCGTGACCTTCACGCCCCACGGGTCCGTCACGTCGTCGATGATCGACTGGAGCCGGCGGTTGATGTCGTCACGGTTCTCGAGCAGATCGTCGAGGCTGACCTGGCCGAGGATGCTCCGCAGCGTCGTCTGGGCGAGCTGCGATGTCCCCAAGATGTAGTCCTGGATCACGACGGTCGCCTTCACCGGATCGACCACGTTGAAGTAGGTGACCGCGTTCACTCGGACGGTCACGTTGTCGCGGGTAATCACGTCCTGCGGCGGGATGTCCATCGTCACGGTCTGCAGGTTGACCCGGACCATCCGGTCGACGATCGGGATGATCACGAACAGGCCGGGGCCCTTCGCCCCCATCACGCGTCCCAGCCGGAAGATCACGCCGCGTTCGTACTCGGGCACGATCTTCACGGCGGAGATCACGACGACGACGAGCAGCAGCACGGCCGCCCCGATCCCGTAGAGCAGTTCCTCGCTCATCCCTCTCCTTCCTCGGTCGGTCGGTCCTGTGGCTCCGGTACCTCATCGCCCGATCGGGCGCGTGCCCCCCACCATGAGCCCTGGACGAAGACCTGCACGTCGTCCCCATCGATCGCCTTGACCACGCCCCGCGCGCCGACGATCGCCTCGGTGCCGCTCACGCCGATGAGCCTGCGGGTCCGCCACGCGACCCGGCCCAGCGCGAGCGCGCCGGCCCCCACGAGGAGCGCGACCGGCAGGACCGCGGCCGGGTCTACCCCGATCGGCCCGCGGAACAGGAACAGTCCGCCCAGGACGAGGGCGGCCGTTCCGCCCGCCGCGAACACGCCGATCCCCGGGACGAACAGCTCGGCCACGAACAGCACACCCGCCAGGACCAGCAGGAGCACGCCGGCGGCGTTCACGGGAAGCACTGATAGCGCCGTGAAGGCGAGCAGGAGGAGGATCGCGCCCGTGATCCCACCGGCGCCGATCCCCGGGTTCGCCAGCTCGTAGATGATCGCGAGCGTCCCGATGGAGATGAACAGGAAGGCGATGTTCGGGTCCGCCAGCCACTGTAGGACGCTCCGAGCGAACCCCATCTCGACCTCGATCACCTCGACTCCCAGCGTGCTCAGCGTGACGGTCCGGTCTGGGGCGAGCTCGACGGTGCGCCCGTCGAGCTCTGTCAATAGCTCGGGGCGGTCCCGGGCGATCAGGTCGATGACTCCGATCTCGAGGGCCTCGTTCGCGGCGATGGACTTCCCTTCGCGGACCGCGTCGATCGCGAAGTCGACGTTCCGTCCACGCTGCTCGGCGATCGACTGGGCATAGGAGGCGGCGTCGTTGATCACCTTCTGGGCGAGGTCTTCTCCGCCCTCGCCGCTGATCGGTGTGGCGGCTCCGATCGAGGTGCCCGGCGCCATCACGGCGAGGTGCGACGCCAGCGTGATCAGGGCGCCCGCCGAAGCGGCGCGCGCACCCTGCGGCGAGACGTAGACGATCACCGGAACGCGCGTGTTCAGGAACGACTGGATGATGTCCCGCATGGAGGTGTCCAGTCCGCCGGGCGTGTCGAGCTGGACCAGGAGCGCCTGGGACCCTTCACCCTCCGCTCGGTCGAGCACGTCGCGGATGTGGTCGGCCATAACCGGGGTGATGACCCCATCGACCGTCACCGCGAGGATCGTGGATGCCTGCGCTCGGCTCAGAGAAGCGCCCGCGAGGAAGAGGCCCATGAGCAGGAGCAACAACCGGGCGGAGACCCGGGATCGGCGGACCAGGTCAACTCCCGCATCGGCTCGCCGCAGCAGGGACGGACGATGCAGCAAACTCGCCCCCTCTCACCTGATGCTTCCTCCAACCTAGCCGGTGTGCTGGCTAGGCCCAGCTGCCACGCTCGAGTACCAGGTCGAGGAGCTCCATCGCGCGTGAGACAGTCCCGGGGCGGTCTTCGCCGCTCGCATCGGAGAGTGTTTGCCGGGCCACAACGACGGAGACTCGATGATCTCCGCAGCAGGCGAGCAATTCACGAACAGCCCTGTCGCTATCTTCGCCTCGTTCGGCCAAGTCGAGCGCCGTCTTCCAGACATCTTCGGAAGTGGCCACTATGGCTCCTTTCTGCCTTCGAATCCGTCAAGCAACGCCTTGAGTCCCCACTCGAAACTGGTGCGGGCCTCGCCGAGTCGCCCTGGGAGCCACGACAGCCCATAAGCGAAATTGGCTACTTCGGGCATCAGGCCGTTGATAATTGGGAAGTCGCCGGAGATCCGTTCGAGCTGAGTACGCATCGCATGTGTCAACAGAGGATCGGGACGCAGTTCAGGCGGCTTCACTTCGATGGCCGTGAAGCCGATCACATAGCCGCACCACGCGTTGTAGGCGTCGACGACGTCCGCGCCGCCGATCCCTTGATCCCGAAGACACGTGAGAGCGGCCTCCGCTATCCGCACGGTGTTCGGTGTCACGGCCAAGCGCGACGTGAGGATCTCGTGGAGGTGTGGGTGAGACGAGAGAACGTGGCGTAGCGACGAGGACAGGTGCTCGAGCCGATCGCGTCCAGACATGCCTTCGAGGGGCGGCGCTTGTACGTCTGCGAAGACGTAGTCCACGATCGCTATCAGCAGCCACTCCTTCGAGGGGAAGCGTCGATAGAGTGCACTCGGGCTCGTGCCCAGTGCCGCAGCCAGAGTGCGCATCGTAAGGGCGGCTGAGCCGCCCTCATGAACGAGTGCATGAGCCTGTTCGACGATCGCTTGTGAGTCGATCCTGCGCCGCCCTGGCTCGCCATCTTCGTGCAGCCAATGGCCGCTCTCGAGCGGTTTCGTCACAGACGAGCTCATGTTGTCGCCTCCCCTTCGATCAACCTCGTGTGCGGGGTTGACTCGGAGGATAGCCGAATGGTAACAGTGTGTCCATTCGTGGTAACAGTGTCACCATCGAAGAGGGGGGAAGTGTGACCGGGACATATGGTCGGCTGGCGCGGAGGCGGGCGCGTTTGCTGGTCGCGGCCCTCGTCGGAGTCCTCGTCTGGTCCGCGGTGCCGGCATTCGCGCTGCCTGAGACGTCTACGCCGACGTTCGAGCTGGACAGGACGATCCAGACCACTCCCTTCACCGGCAGCTCTGTCTCGATGAGGGACCACGAGGGCAGCGCGTACGTCCCCTCCGACAATTCGCTGTGGCTTTCGGACGACAACGCAAATGCCATCTACGAGATCAACCCCACGAGCGGAGCCTTGAAACGCACGATCAGCCGTGCGACCTTCAACAACGCCCCGCGGTTCGGAGGCGGGCCCATCGCGGGGACGAACCGGACCGATGACTTCGAGTCCCTCGCCTACGACCGGGCCAACGATCAGCTCTTCCTCTTCGCCGGCCCGTGCTGCACCTCGACGATCCTGCCCACCGCCTTCCGCCTCACCCGCCAGGGTGGAAGCCTGGAGGTCGAGTCCTACCAACCGCTCGCAGCCGGCGCCAACTACACCAGCTCAGCGTGGAACTCCGCGGATCAGGCGATCTACGTCGGAGTGGCCCGGCGGCTCCAGACGTACCACTACGAGACGAACACGGTCGGACCCACATTCCAGGTGCCCGAGCTCGCGGGGATCTTGGGCATGGTCTTCTCGCCGAACGGCGCAGACCTCTTCGTCGTCACGAGTGCCGAGTCCCTCAAAAGGGTGGATTGGGCGACGAGGACACTCGTTCCTGGGTGGTCGTTCGACCTCGTCCCGTTCGATGTCCGCGACAGCCGAGGGGTGGAGCTGATCGATGACCAACTCTTCGTGAGCGACGGCGCCGATTCGCGCCCGGCCGGGCCGCTCAAGTACGCCGTCTTCGTGTTCAGCGTGCTCGGGCCTGCCCCCATTGCGCCCACGGCTTCGTTCACCGCGAACCCGTCTTCGGGAGAGGCTCCTCTAAGCGTCGCCTTCAACAACACTTCCACGGGCAGCACCCCGATGACGTGGGCGTGGGACTTCGACCAGGACAACGTCACCGACTCGACAGCGAAGCATCCGACGCATGTCTTCGACACTCCGGGCGCCTACACCGTTGAGCTCACGGCCACGAACTCGTTGGGTTCGAGCACGACGACCAGAGAAGTCGTCGTCACCGAGCCACAGCCCTCCCAGAACCTTGTGGGGAACCCCGGTTTCGAGACCGGCACGTCCGGATGGGATGCGACCGGATCGGGTTCCGGGGTCGCACTGACCCGTGTAACGACCCCGCTCGCTCTCAGCGGCTCCTGGGCGGCGCTCCTCAGGAACAACAGCGGCGGAGCCAGGAAATGCATGCTGAACGACGTCCCGAACTGGGTGGCGACCACCCAGGCAGGGCTCTATACGGGGAGCATCTGGGTGCGAGCCGACTCGCCCGGAGCTCTGATCAAGATCAAGTTGAGAGAGCTCGATGGCACGACGCTCATCAGATCGCGGATAAGGACGTACACGTTGACGGCGTCGTGGCAGTTGGTGAGTGTCAGCCATACGCCGCTTTCTCCGGGAACGTCCACCCTCGACTTCCAGCTGTTCCTCCCTCGGGCGCAGGCTCCTCCGGGGGTCTGCTTCTACGCTGATGATGCGTCGGTCTCGAGGTCCTGAGAACCACCTCAAGGCACTTGTCCGCAGATGCGCACACCCCATGATGGGGGCGAAGGTCCCGACCTGTTCGTGATCATCCTGATCGTCGACCGGATGGTTCGAGTCAACCTGCAGATCGATGGACATCCCCCGTCGCAGGACGTGATCACCCGCGACAACGTGACCGTCCGAGTGAACGCGGTCACGTACTTCATCGTGGTCGATCACGAGTACATCGAGCGAAGGACGGATTCACCTGTCCAAGGGAGAGTCCCAGATAGGGTAGGCGGTTGTGATCACCAGCGAATACTCCTTCCCGATCCGGCGTCTGATATGGATCGGGGGGGCACTCTCGGCGGTCGTCCTTTACGGAACCGTTGGCTACATCCTTCTCGAGGGCTGGTCAGTCATGGATGCCCTCTATATGACGATCACCACGATGACCACCGTCGGCTTCCGCGAGGTTCGAGAGCTCGACTCTGGCGGCCGCCTGTTCACGCTCTCGGTCGTCATCCTGGGCGTGGGGACCGCCCTGATCGGTATCTCACTCCTTGCCGCCGCGATCGCGGAGGCGGAGCTGGGCGGAATGACAAGGAGGCGGCGGATGAACAAGCAGATCGCGGACATGGAAGAGCACTTCATCGTCTGCGCGTACGGACGTGTCGGACGAGCAGCGGTGCGTGAACTGCGAGCTGCCGACGTGGTCTTCGTCGTGGTCGATCCGAAGGAAGAGCTCCGAGCGCGGATGGAACGAGACGAGGTGACCTTCTTGATCGATGATCCCTCACTCGAGCCCGTACTGCGTCAAGTGCGCGTCGAGGCAGCGCGGGGGCTCATATGCGCCGTCGACTCTGACGCCACGAACGTGTTCATCACGCTCGCCGCACGCTCACTGAATCCGGACCTGTTCATCGTTGCTCGAGCATCCGAACCCGGTTCGCAGGACCGTCTCGCGCGCGCTGGAGCCGACCGGGTGGTGTCACCATATGCGAGTAGCGGGAGACACATGGTCAAGATGGCCCTCGATCCCACGGTCGTGGATCTATTGGACGAGGCGGACGATCGTGGTTCGATCGACATCGAGGAGAAGAGGATCGATTCCCCATCAAACTTGATCGGTACCACAGTGGGCGAGTCCAAGGTACCGATCCTCGCGATCCGCCGGTCAGATGGCCGCCTCGAGCCCAGACCCGACGCCGACGTGGTTGTGGAAGAGGGGGACGTGGTGCTCCTACTGCGAGGGGCCCTCGAGTCCTGAACGCAAAGATGCCACCCCTTCGCCCGGATCGATACACGAGGAGCGAGTCTCAGTCTGTGCCAACTTGCAGTCGACCCCGAGCCTCTCGGAGTGGTCGTGGATGATCCTCGCGTGATCACGTGAGTCCGGACGAGTTCCAACAGCGAGGTGGAAGGCACAGCTTCGTGTTCTGGTTGCCGCTTGGCATCTGGTTCGCTCAGCTCCTGTTGCTATGGATCCTTGGGGCGTTCTCCGGAGTGACGTGTCCGGGTAGCCGATCCGTTCGTGGTGGATCTGGCGGCGCTTACGGCGGGCGCTGGTTGTCTCTTCGCGGCCTGGAGGCGGGCTCAGCGTTCGACCCCCTCAGCACGGCTCTTGGAATCTGCGGCGCTGATGATCGCTCGACTGTCCGCGGTGGCCATCGTGATCACATCCGGGTTCGCCGCCTTGCTGGTCGGCTGCGAATAGAGACACGCGGCGCGGGGTTCCGGCCATGAGGTGACCGCCGATCCATTCCCGAGTCACACCTTGCTGATTGATCTCTGGAAGAGGGAGCCGAGCCTCCCAGCATGTGCTGGCGACTGCAAAGATCGTGAAAGAGGACCCCCAGCGTGAGATTCCGTGGTCGGATGTCGAGAGTGGGCGTTGGCCGGATGTCGTCTGATGTCGTTCGGTGCTCTGACCTGCACGCACAATGGCGTGCGTGACTCTCGCCACTACCGTCCCATAGGTTTGAGGGCATAGTCCCTTCACAGGGGGTGGGGGTTCGAATCCCCCCACCGACACCCAACTACCTGCAGGAACGAAAGAGAGCCCCGGGGCCGTCGTGATCTCGGGACTCCACGTTTCCCTAGGATTTTCCCCGCCCGTCAGGGAAGCGCGACATCTCATCTTCCCTTTCCTAGGGGTCCCCCAGTGGCTCGGCGGCCGCGATCGAGGCCTCGTCCGATCGTGCAGGTAGTTGCCGGCCGTCGTGGAGATCGACGCATGGCCGAGCTGCCGTGAGACGACGTCCAAGCGCACGCCGCTCGCGAGTGCGATCTCGGCGTAGGTATGGCGTGCCGCGTGGAGTGGAATCGGCGTGAAGCCAGCCAACCACTAGCACCGCCCACCGCGAGCGCAGGGACACGACGGATCCGGTCCTCATCCGGGCCATCCTGCGGGTTCAGGACCGTGAGGGCTACTGGTGGGTTGAGTGCGCAGCCTGCGACCACGGTTGGCAGGTTCCCAACTACGCCGTCGAGAGCGCGGGTTGACGACGAACGCGCTGCCGTATTCGCGACGATGCTCGTATCCGTCCGCGATGATGGGCGCAATCGGATGCGTACGGAATCCGGTGTGGATGAGGGTTGTTCGTCGACCTTCGGAGAGGGAGACTGACCTTCATGCGTCGCCCCGCGCCCGTCCCAGAGCGCACGGCGGTATCCTCATGGGAGGAGGCGTCTCATGAAGAAGCTCGGTTCCCTGGCCCTGATCGTGATGACGGTGCTGGTCGTGTCCCCGACCCCCGCGCCAGCCGCCGAGAATGATCTGAAGGTGAGGCCGAGAACCGTCAACTTGGGGCCCTCGCCGGTTGGGCAAGTGCAGACCGCCAGTACGGCCGTGACGAACACCAGCTCCCAGACGATCGATCTCACGATCGCGGCGACGAAGGACTGGGACGACTTCTCCTATGGCTTCCTACCTGGATCGACGTGTTCG
>JAJNBA010000138.1 GCA_021155985.1 Actinomycetes bacterium | reverse complement strand
GTGAGGAACGCGACCTTCTCGTCCCCGCGCTTCATCTCGGTGACGTCGAACATCACCCCGAGCGAGAACGTGGGGATGCCGCGCTCGTCCCGGACGATCCTCGCCTCGTCGCGGATCCAGACGATCCGCCCGTCCTTGCGGTACATCCGGTAGTCGAGCGAGAACGATTCGCCGGTCTCGTTGTGACGCTGGTTCTCGGCGATCGCGCGGGGGCGATCGTCCGGATGGACGGTCCGCAACCACAGATCCGGGTCGGCGATCCACTCCTCCGGCGCGTAGCCGAGCAGCTGCTCCACCTGGGGGCTCATGTAGATGGTCGACGCGGCGTCGTCGAGCGCGTCGATGTAGGTGACCGCGGGGATGTGCTCGACGATCGAGCGGTACCGGTCGCCCACGATCTCGTCCGCGGACGCCTGGCGCTGCCGCTGGACGTCGGCCGCGATCGATCCCGCCACCGCGCGCAGGAGCTCGATCTCGCCGGCCCCCCACGAACGACCACCGCTGCAGTCGTCCACGCTGAGGAACCCCCACCAGCCGTCGTCCACGGCGATCGGAACCGCGACGAACGACACCGTCCCCTCCGCCGCGAGGATCCGCGCGCTCAGCACCCGATGATCCCCCAGGACCTCGATCCACCGGATGAAGTCGGGGGAGTACGGGTGCAGCGTCGTGCTCGGGTCGTCGAAGACCCCCCGGACACCGTTGCGCCTCCATTCCGAGGTGAGGTTCATCCAGAGGCGGCCGTCGGGGTCGCGGATGTTCTCGAACAGGGCGACCCGATCGGCGCCGAGCTCCCGCCCCACGTTCGCCAGCGCGGCCGACACCGGGTCAGGCGGGGACGCGGCGCTCGACACGCCGGGATCGACCGCCGGCACGGCGGCCGAGGACGAGCCTTGCGAGACGTCCATCCCCCCTGCTATCGGCGGCCCTCGAGGGTCGCTGAAGGAGCCGCCCGGGTACCCATGCCTGCTACTCTTCCGCTCGATGGCCGACTACAAGCAGGTTCTCCACGAGCGCCTCTACGTGCGCGTTCCCGGCACGGACAAGCTCCGGAAGACGGCCGCGGCCCGCCTGAAGCACCTCGTCGCCACGGGATGGCGCGAGACCGAGCGCGACCGCAAGCCCGACCACATCTGGGTCCGATTCGAGCGCACGGGCCACGCCCCGATGCGGGCTCGGCTGCCGAAGAAGGCACCCGAGATCCAGATCGAACGCCGCCCTCGTCGGGACAACCGTGGCGGCGGCTTCAGAGGCGGCCGGCGCTAGCCCGATACGCGAGGCACCGGATATCTTCCGGTGAAGCCACCCTTTGACCGGACTTCCTTCGGGTAAGATGGCGGGTCCGCACATCCTGTGCGGCCCCTGGACCGACGACGACCTGCGAGGACCTTGATGAGCGTGGAATTCCTCAGCCCCCCCTCGGGCCGGCCCGGACACCGCGATCCCCACGCCCACGCGGCCGCCCAGCCCTTCGCCTACCCGCTCCAACGCCCGTACGCGGAGCCGGACTGGACGCGCCTCCCGGCGTATCGGGACGTCACCACCGAGCAGTGGGAGTCCGCCCAGTGGCAGCGGGCGCACACGGTGAAGAACCTCAAGGAGTTCAAGGCGGCCCTCGGCGAGCACCTCGACGACGAACTGCTCGCGGACATCGAGCGCGACCAGCAGGAGCGAGCGACGATGTCCATGCTCCTCCCGCCCCAGATGATCAACACGATGGACGAGACCGATCTCCGGACGGACCCCGTCCGGCTCTACATGGCCCCCGCGTTCAGCGACCGGGATCAGGAGTTCCCCTCGCACCCCTTCGCCTCGCGCGATTCGCTCCACGAGGCCGACATGTGGGCCGTCGAGGGGCTTACCCATCGCTACCCGACCAAGGTCCTCGCCGAGCTGATCCCGACCTGCCCGCAGTACTGCGGCCACTGCACGCGGATGGACCTGGTGGGCAACGACACCGTGCAGATCCTCAAGTACAAGTTCGAGGCGAAGCAGAACGATCGCTGGGACGCGATGCTCGACTACCTCCGCCGCACGCCGAGCGTCCGCGACGTGGTCGTATCCGGAGGGGACATGGCCAATGTCCCGATCAAGCGATTGGAGACGTTCGTGATGGGCCTCCTCGACATCGAGAACGTCCGTGACATCAGGCTCGCGACGAAGGGCCTCATGGGGATCCCGCAGCACTTCCTGCAGGACGAGGTCAAGGCGGCGGCGGAGCGGATGGCCTCACGGGCGAACGAACGCGGCGTGGACATCGCCGTGCACACCCACGTGAACGCGGCTCAGCAGGTCACACCGTTGGTGGGCCGCGCGACCAAGGTGTTCCTCGACGCGGGCTTCCGCGACGTGCGGAACCAGGGCGTGCTGCTCCGCGGCGTCAACACCACCCCTCAGCAGCTCCTGGAGCTCTGCTTCATGCTCCTCGACCACGCGAAGATCCTTCCCTACTACTTCTACATCTGCGACATGATCCCGAACGCCGAGCATTGGCGGACCGCGGTGTGGGAGGTCCAGGATCTCCAGCACGCATCGAGAGCGACGACCCCGAGGCGTTCACCCGGCGGTACCACTACTACGACCCCATCTCGACCCTCCCCGAGGACGGCAAGATGTGGTGGCGGGAACAGCTCGCTCGAGGCGTCGACGAGCTCATCGCGGAGCTCCAGCCGCAGCACACCTGAGCCGCGATCGGCCGACCCAGCTATCCTCGAGCACTTCCCTCCTGAGCGGAAGCGTGTGCTCCTCAGCTCCCTCGCGAGAGATCTGCGGGCCAAGGCCGGGCACGACGAGAGGCGTCGCAACCAGCCAGGGAATCACCACTCGCTTTGGGTACTCTCCCTTTCGGACGCGCGAACCACGTTTGCCTCAGCTGACCGGGCAGATGCGATAACGAGACCCGTCAATCCGAGGATCAAACCGACAACCCCCGCGGCGATCGCAACCAGGGCCCAGGCGCTGGCTTCGATCGTCACCGAGCCGTCGCCGACGAACGAAGAGACGAGGTCGGTCATGGTCTCCTTCGAGATCCCTGTTTCGGTGACCGCATAGCGGATGAACTCGTCCACGGTCCAGCGCATCACCCATACGGCTCCACCGATCGTCGCCCCCGACCCGATAGCAACCAGCAAGGGGCCGGACGAGCCCCTTCCTCGAGCGAGCCAGAGGAGACCGCCGATGATCGCGAGGCCCGCTCCGGCAGCAACCAAGAGTCCGCTCCACGTCTGATAGCCGACGGGTATCGCGTCCAGCGTTTGGCCGGTGAAGGCGATCGTCTCGGACGATGTGATGATCCAGTCTAAGGCGACGGTCCCGGCCGCTGCCGCCCCCGCTAGGAGGGCAACCAGGCCACCGATCCGTCCGATACGCCGAGTGCTCACCGTCATGCCCTCCCGATGTTGCCTGACGCGAGGAACGGCGGGCAACCCCGCCGCTCCTCGATCTGCCAGCGTGTCTGTTTCAACTACAGGGAGAAGCTCTGCCGGAAGAGGAACACCATGGCTCGGTTGAAGATCTCCGCTCGCACCGTTCCTCGCAGGCTACCCTTTGTCGGGAAGGCCCTGTCGAAGGTGCAGGTGTAGCCGAGTGTCGTCGTCTCGTCGAAGATGACTGGCTGTCCGGCCAGTGGTCCTGCCTGCGCGGTGCTTCCATCGATGCTCACGATGGAGTAGGTGCACGTGTAGTTCACAGTCTGGCCATTCACCTTCA
>JAJNBA010000099.1 GCA_021155985.1 Actinomycetes bacterium | reverse complement strand
GACCAGGTGGGCCAGCGCGCCGCTCGTGTTGGTGCCGGTGTGGCGTCGCAGCTGGCGGGACGCGGCGCTGGTGGGCGTCTGGATGGCGGTGAACCCGATTGTGTTCGGCAAGCCCGCCCACGAGCGGGCGTGGGCGACCAGGGCGGTGCTCGGCGAGGAACAGTGGATCGAGGACCGGCCGATGGACGCCGCGATGGCCGTCAATGTGGGCGCGTCCGTGGCGGGCGTTGCCGCGATAATCGCCGCCCGCAAGCACCGTGCCGCACCGGCCGCAGTGTTCATGGCGACGCTGATGGCGTTGCTGCTCTGGTACTGGGAACTGATGGCTCGCTACCACGATGAGCGAGGCGACCGGTGAAAGTTCTGGATCATCCTGACGCTGGATACCAGGGGCGACGCGCAGCCGCGTTCGCCGCGCTGCCCAGAGGACTCACCAACGCGGGACACGAGGCCGTGCTGGCCGCTCGGTGGCTGATCCGTTCGACGAGGACGCCGACAACCGCTCGCACTTGGCTGCTCTCGATCGTGCCCGCGATGGCCTAGCCCTCCCCTTGTGGTAGCGATGTTCCGCAAGATGCTCGAGGAGATCCGACGCCGAGCGGGGGTGGTCGGTCGGGCAGATGGCATGGCGGCTCGGCGTCTCCACGTTCGCCTACCGAGCATCGTCATCATTGTCCGCGGCAAGCCGTACGCTGCAGATCCGGTCCAGGGCTCGACGCTCGGCGATCGCGCCGGCACAGCGGTTCGCACACGTCATGTCAGTACGCCACGTTGTACCCGGCATGAAACGACCTGTATCCACGGATGAGCCAGCTAGCTGATGTTCCCCCGAGGGGGAAGGTCCGTAGGATGGCTCGATGAGACGAGCCGTGATCATGCTCCTGCTGGCACTGCCGGCCTGCGCGGAAGGCTTGAATGGAGCTGATACCTCCCCGACGGCAGCCCCCTCACCCGAGATTACGGCCACCGCGACCCCTTCGGCGACGCAAAGCCAGCCACCTGACGCGGTCAAGAGGAGCCAGTTCTTGGAGCTGCCCGAGGTTGGCAGGGTGAAGGTCACGAACAGCTGCCAGTTCGAGGGCCCTGAGGGGACCGTGTTCAGAGCCGATCTCGCCACCGGCGGTGCGCTCCAGCTTCGCAAGATCGAAGGCACGGAGATCCTGCATGTCTCCGCTCTGCCCTCACCAGAGGCGGATCCTGTGTCGACGAGAGACCCGTCCGATACCACCTACATAGAGGAAGAGGGATACATCATCGGGACGTCGCAGCTCTGGCTGGATGCCTCCGACAACAAGGTCGACGTGAGGTTCCGTGTCCTCTGGGACAACTCCACGCCACAGTGCCCCTCGTGAGCCGGTCTCCGCTGCAGGGTCGGATCGGATCGCGGCGGCGTTTGGCTGGCCGCGTGCCTTCGCATAGCCGTCACGTACGCAGGCGGCGTATCCTCGGCGGGAACACTCCCCGATTGAGGTGCGGATGTCCCGTGTCCTTCGAGTCGCGCTCGTCGTCTTCGGTGTTGTCCTCGTGTTCGTCGGCCTTTCCGCGTGGGGCGTCGAAGACATGTACGGACATGGGCTGAACTTCACGATCGCCGAGGAGGGCGGAGTGGCGACCGTGTACGAGGAACAGACAGGCCAAACCCCTCTCTTCTCGGGAACCAGCGAGGAGGCGCTCGACTACGTGGAACGGCGCCAGGCGACAGGCAAGAACTTCGTGGTTCCTGGGGCCATCATCGCGGTCGGCGTCGTCCTCGTCCTCGTCGGGTTGTTCGTGCGCCGCCGCATGCCGGACTAGGCGGTCTTTCGGCGTCTGCCGAGCTGGGAGACGTACGACGCGATCTGCGAACTGTTCGGCTGGCCACAGACGTTCGTGGGCTTGCCAGGCGCGACCGAGCTCCAACTAGGTTCTGTCCCGTGAAGCCGCTGGGGCCTTCGGTTCCGGGGCTTCGCACTTTCCCCGCGATGGCGTACGGTCCGCGGATGGCAACCCCCGACGACGATCGAGCAAGATCGACGCCGGGCGCGCTGGTCGGTGGGGCAAGCGGCGGGGCGGCTCGGCGTGACCGTGCGGGAGTACCGGACGCTCGAGGCCGGCGCTCGCTCGCCGACCCTCGAGACATGGGACCGCATCTGCAGGCTGTTCCGCTGGCCACAGACGTTCAAGACGAAGCTCAATCCGAGTCCGATCGCTTCGTCCTGCGGAACGGGAACAATCCGAGGATGATGAGTACGGCTCCTGGCGGCGATGATCACGCCGCCTACGAGGAAGCTCTCGCCTGCCGATCGCTTCCGCTCCATGTACTCGTGCGCCTCCTGAGGCGATCCTTCGAAGACGGGACCTCGACGCCCGGCGTCGTCTCCCTCATCCTCTTCATACACGCTCCAGACGTCTCGCGATGTGTCCTGTTCAACCGTGAAATTCAAGCCTGATCCGTACTGGTCTTCTATCGCCCGCCCATCCTTCCAGTTGGCGGACGAGTCTCGACAGCTCGCGCTGGGCGATCCAGCATGCGAATGACAGCGAGGATTCGTGTGAGCACCCGTAAAGACGATGTCCCGGATAGACTCAACCTAGGCGATTCCTCGGTGTCACCTCAGGTTGTGTCCGTCGAGCCACGATCCAACGGCACGGCAGTCACCTCGACAACTCCTCCGCGTCCCGACCGTGCGGGACCCTATGGGACTGAGGCCGGACGACCTCGCAGACGCCGGCGGTTGCTCTGGTGGGTACTTGGAACGGTGGTGGCGATCATCCTCGCGCCCCTGATCCTCTTCTCCGCGATCAACGGGCTGGGCGCCCTCTTCACGGCGGGGTGCTCGGATGCCGAGAGAGCTGCGCTCACGGAGTTCCCTCACTACGGCGGGATCATCGCTGAGCCGGAAGACAACGCGGAGGGGAGCTGCTACGTGACTCCCCCCGTTGGTGACGCACCGGACGACGTGATCGCGTACTACCGCGAGCAGCTGACGGAACACGGATGGACGCTTGACGACGCCGACCGGCAGGAGGGCGAGACGTCCGAGGGTGCCTACGAGATTGGGAGTATCACCGCTCACCGCGAAGGGCTGTTCTGGGAGGTGACGTACGAAGCGGAAGAGGGACGCATGATCACCCTAGTCGTGGAGGTGTCCGAGTCGTGAACCTGATGGATCCTTCCCATCTCGGTGCCCGCAGGGACCCCCGCCCCGGAGGGGCTGTACCTGGAAGGCACAACCTCTGTGGCGTGCCCTGGGATCGATAAGGCTTCGCCCGGGCGGCTCTGCGTCTACGGCTACAACACCGATAGCATCGACACGTTGGGCGGGAGCGGAGGAGCGAGCGGACCCAGCAGGCTGAACGGCTTCTCCGTGGACGTCTTCGTGGATGAACCCACCTCTCGGCCCAGCTGGGGAGAAATCGTGAGGGACGCCGCCCCAACCTCGACCCGCCATCACCAAATGGTTGAGGGCGCTTCTTTGAGTGAGAGGCAGCCCCGAGACCTCTCGGCCCAGATCGGGAGAAATAGCGCGCCGTGGAGAGAACGCGGAGCCCAAATCCATGACCTAGACGGCGCCTTCTTGAGAAACAGGATTGCGTTGGGAGGCTCCGCCTCGCGTCTCTCTCCGATCGGAAATCCCCAGGCTGGATCGGGACGCCGAGGCGAAGAGGAGTTCCCGGATGCAGGCCCTCGCGGAGTCCGACGGCGACGTGTTCCTGCCGAACATCGAACCTCCCGGGCCAGTGGGATTCCTGCCCCTAGAAAGGGATCCTTCCCATAGCTCATGGGGAGCCATATCTCCTTGGAGAGCTGCAGGGCCTTGTCCGTCTCCGTGTGGATCCTTCGGCGCAGCTTCCGACACACGATTGACGCAGACCTCCATCGAGTCGTCACACCCGGTTGCCCTCGCGCAGATTAGTCTCCGCGCTGTGGAACCCGTCTCCCGCGGACGCCGCGCGCGCCGCGTGCTGCTCATCGCGCTCGTGATCGCCCTGCCATGGCTGTGGTTCGTCGCGCGCGACGCCGGTGGTCCGCTCGACACGGTCGCCGTCGGGCTGCCGCTGATCGCCATCGCGGCGATCGCCCTCGGTCCGATCGCCGCCCTCATCAGCCGCCGGGCCTGGCCCCTGATCGTTGGCGCCTCGATCGTCGCGGTGTGTGCGGTGTCGGTGATCGAACCGAGGCTCTCGCGCTCGATCGTGCCGCCTGACCCAGCGATCCGACTCGTGGTCGCCAACGTCTGGGGCGAGAACCCGACCCCCGACGCGGTGCCGGAGTCGATGACCGGCCGGGGAGCCGATGTGCTGGTGGCGATCGAGGTGTCCGACGACGAGCTCTTCGCAGCGTTGGCGGAAGGCGCTGCCGCGCAGGGACTCGACTCGACCGTCGAGCAAGGACGGCAGGGTGTGTGGTCGCGGTTCCCGGTGCAGGTGCTCGACGAGCTTGGCTTGCCGTCAGCGCGCGCGCTGCGGGTCGGCGTCGACGTGCCGGGATCGCCGTTCGTGCTCTACGTCGTGCACGGCTTGAACCCCCTGGGCGAGACGAGCTTCGACGATCAGCTCCGATTCACCGAGGATCTGCTCACAGCCATCGAGACCGAGGAGCGACCCGTCGTTGTGGCCGGCGACCTCAACATGAGCGACCGCGTGGTCAGCTACCGGAAGATGGACGCAGCGCTCACCGACGCGATGAGGGCCGGCGCCCCCGGCTCGACGACATACGTCGGCGGTTGGTGGCCGACGTTGCTGCTCCGCATCGATCACGTGTTCGTCACTCCCTCGTGGTGCGCGACGCGGCCTGTGACGTTCACGCCGGCAGGTTCCGATCATCGCGGCGTCGACGTCGCGGTCGGCCCCTGCGACTGAACCTCTGCACCTGGAGCACCGCTGTGGCCATGCGCCATGTCAGGGCGCATCATCGAATTATGCAACCCGATCGCGTCGAACTCGACGCCGAGCAGGAGGAGCCCACCGTCGACTGCGAAAGAGGCCATGTCGCGAGCCACCTCTTCGTTCGCACCCTTGCCGGCTGCCAGCTCCCTCTTGATGTCCAGATGGTGATCCTCGATGAGGAGACCGTTTGCCGCAGCGGCAGCAAGCTCCGCCTCGGTCGTGGGATTCCAGGTCGGGTCCATCGTCTGGAGAATAGAACGCGGGTGATGGCGGCTAGCCTCTGGTCCGTGGCGATGCTCCCGAAGATGCTCGAGGACGACCGCCTGCGGGCAGGCTGGTCCGTCGTCAGACCGCTTGGCGTCTCGGCATCAGCGTGAGGGGAGTACCGGGACATCGAGGCCGGCGGATAGGGAAAATGGTCGAGTGATGAGGTGGTCAGAGATACGAGCGTGGGTTCAAAAGAGGTGGTCAGGAAGTCGAGCGTGGGTACGAAGGAGGAGGGCTTCGGGAGCGTGGATACGAGGCCTGGGGTCAGGAAGTCGAGCGGGGGTGCGAATGGGGTGGCTGCTCTTTGCTTCAGTCGCCGCGGTCGCTCTCATCGCCCTCTTCATCTACGTTCTTCCACCCCTTCTCGTGAGGCCGAAGGGATTGATCACCGCGGCCGAAAGACTTGGAGCCGAGAATGCTGCCCGAAGCACACTTCTGCAAGCCCTTGGAGGAGCCGTCCTTCTGGTGGGGGTCTACTTCACCGCTCGCACGTTTGATCTCAATCGACAAGGTCAGGTGACTGACAGATTCACACGGGCGATCGATCAGCTCGGGCAGACGGAGAGTCTGAACGTTCGGATCGGGGGCATACGCGCTGGAACGCACCGAGCAAACGAAGCGGCGGAAAGGATGGGAGCCGGGAAGTTCTGATCGAGGACGAACCTCGGTCGCCGACCCTAGGCGGCCTCATGGAGGTTCTCGGCGAGTCGCCTTTCGAGCCTGATCGCGGCCGTCACATTCTCGACGCCGAGATCCGGATACAACTCCAAGATCGAAGCGGGATCGAGGCCGCGCGCTTCGAGTGCTCCGATCGCCTGCGTTTGGATTCTCGTCTCCTCGACGTGCGGCTCTCCTGAGAGCTTTCCGGGGATGATCCGAAGCGTCTCACCGGGCCGGACGAGATTCGGACCGATGACGCCGAGATGCATCTCGAAGGGTTGGATGAGGTCGAGCGCATCCGCCTCGTACTGCCGGATTCCTCCGCCGAGTTCGACCCACTTCTCGGTCACGGTCCCGAAGTGAAGTCTTCCGGCGGGATCGACCTCGACCGTGAAGCCAATGTCCATAAGACGCTCCCCTAGTTCCTCCGCCCGCGCTAGTTCCCGCCGAATCCGCGTCATGGAGGCGCGAGGAAGGTCCCGCTCCTCGTCGCCCCGAGGTTTGTCCTTCCGGAGCCAGTCAACGAGCCTCAGCACCAGGAGATCGGCGTAGCTCCAGCGCTTGACCTTCTGGAAGGAGACCGACGGGACGACAAGCCCGGTCCGCGCCCAGTAGTAGAGGGTCGAGATCGGGACGCCCGCAAGAGCAGCTGCCCGCTCGGCCGGGTAGGACGCGGAGGTGCGGGGAAGGGACCTCAACTTCTCGGGAGGCATCGACGCGACTCTATATCGAGGCTAGGACGGTCTGGTGGAGCCTGCTCACACGTCAAGCCGAGGGCCCTCATCGGGCTGGATCGCGCCCTAAGCCACGAAGAGACCGGGCGTCCGGTTGGATGCCATTCGCCCCCGATTCGCCCCAAGCGCGAACTCGTTTGGGAGCGTTACCGCAGCTCCGGGGGTGGGACTCGAACCCACAACCTACGGATTAACAGTCCTTGAGAAGTCGTCCAGAGCGGTCCATGTGCGTCCACAGAGTCGGGATGAGGTGGTCAGGGATCCCGCCATCGTCCACGGTCGTCCACCGGCGTCTATGGGCTCGGCTGTCACATCGGCTGTCAGATGGCCAGTCTGTGTCGCCACTGTTGCGATGCAGACCTCACCTGCGATTCGATGGACTCAGTGCGGAATCCGTTCGCCTTCACGGGTGGGTCCCCCAGCTGGCTTCGTTCCCCCCCGCGATCGCCACCCGGACCACGTGGCTCCCGTCGGGCCACATGGTGTAGAGCTGTTGAGACGAAGCACCGAACGTGTAGCGCGTGAACACGATCCGCGTCCCGTCCGGGGACCAGGACGGCCAGTAGGAGCTGGCATCCGTCTCGAACGTCAACTGCCGCAGGTCGCTCCCGTCCGGTCGGATCACGAAGATCTGTGCGGGCGCGTCGCTG
>JAJNBA010000098.1 GCA_021155985.1 Actinomycetes bacterium | reverse complement strand
CCGCGCGACGGCTCCCGAACGGAGCCGTCGCGCAGCCCCGCGAACAGCTCCCGGATCCGCTCCGGCGTGACCCGGTCGTGGTTCGCGAAGTTCACCTGCGCGGCGGGGGCGAAGTCGCACACGCCCAGGCACTCCTCTTCGTGCACCGTGAACATCCCGTCGTCGGATCGCTCCTCGCCGTGACGCATCCCGGCCGCCTCGTGCGCGGCCTCAAGGACCTCCCGACCGCCGCGGAGCATGCAGGTCAGGTTCGTGCACACGCTCACGACGTGCGTCCCGGTCGGGTGCAGGCGATACATCGTGTAGAACGTGGCGACGGCCTCCACCTCCGCCGTGGTCCGGCCGAGGACCTCCGCCACCTCCCGGAGGCCGTCGCGCGAGACGTGCCCTTCGACGGACTGCGCCAGGTAGAGCAGCGGCATGATCGCGGAGCGCTCGTGGCCCTCGGGATAGCGGCGCAGGATCTCCTTCGCCTCGTCCAGCCGCGGGCCTTCGAAGATCGGCATCAGCGATCGACGCCTCCCATCACCGGATCGAGGGAGGCGATCACCGCGATCGCGTCGGCGATCAAGCCGCCCTCCACCATCGTGGGCACGGCCTGGAGGTTCACGAACGACGGATCGCGGATCTTCACGCGGTACGGCCGGTACTCGTTGGCGGAGACGACGTAGTAGCCGAGCTCTCCGCGGGGGGACTCGACCGTCGTGTAGACCTCGCCCTCGGGGACGCGGACGCCCTGGGTGACCATCTTGAAGTGATGGATCAGGGCCTCCATCGACTCCTCCATGATGTGGTGGAGGTACGCCTCGTCGTTGCCGATGCCGTCGGGCCCCACCGAGAGCTTCACCGGCCAGCCGACCTTGGGGTCCTCGACCATCACGGGTCCGGGCTCCTGGAGCCGCTCGAGCGCTTGCTCGACGATCCGCAGCGACTCACGCATCTCCGCGATCCGGACCAGGTACCGCGCGTACGAATCCGCCTCGGTCCGCACGGGCACGTCGAAGTCGTAGGTCTCGTAGCCGCTGTACGGCTCGTCCTTGCGGAGGTCCAACGGCATCCCGGCCGCGCGCAGGAGCGGCCCGGTCACGCCGAAGGCGAGCGCGTCCTCCGCGGACAGGATGCCCACGCCGACGTTGCGCTCCAGCCAGATCGGGTTGTCGTTCAGCAGCCGCTCGTAGTCGTCGATCCGCGCGGGCATCGTGTCGAGGAACTTCGCGATCCTCCGGGCACCGTCCGGCGGCAGGTCCATGATCACGCCGCCGGGCCGGATGAAGGAGTGGTTCATGCGGAGCCCGGTGACGGCCTCGAAGATATCGAGGATCAGCTCTCGCTCCCGGAACCCGTACAGCATCACGGAGACGGCGCCGAGCTCCATCCCACCCGTCGCCACCCACACCAGGTGCGAGGCGATCCGGTTCAGCTCGCAGAGCAGGACGCGGAGGACCTGCGAGCGGGGCGGTGCCTCGATCCCGAGGAGCCGCTCCACCGACAGGCAGTACGCGAGCTCGTTGAAGAACGGGGAGAGGTAGTCGGCGCGGGTCACGTACGCGACGCCCTGCACCCAGGTGCGGTACTCGGTGTTCTTCTCGATGCCGGTGTGCAGGTATCCCACGATCGGCTTGCATCGGATCACCGTCTCGCCGTCCAGCTCGAGGAGGAGCCGGAGCACCCCATGGGTCGAGGGGTGCTGCGGCCCCATGTTGATGATCATCGTCTCCTGGCGGACCTCGCCGGTGACGTGGTCGCGGATCTCCGGACGGCTCCGGAGCTCGTCGCGGGCCTGCGCCATCTCCTCACCGACCCCCGGGTCGTGACCGAGCGCCATCAGGGCATCGTCCGTTCGTCGACGGGCGGGATGAACGCACCGTGGTACTGCGTGCCGACGCCACCGAGCTCCTCGTCCTTACGCAACGGGTGCCCGTCCCAGTCGTCGGGGAGCAGGATGCGATCGAGGTCCGGATGCCCGTCGAACACGAGACCGAACAGGTCCCAGACCTCACGCTCGTGCCAGTTCGCCGTCGGGAAGAGCGCCGTGATCGACGGGAGGCGCGGATCGTCTCCCGGGAGACCCACCTTCACGCGCATCCGGTGGGCATGCTCGATCGACCGGAGCTCGTAGGCCACCCAGAAGCGCGGGTCCTTGCCCGGGTGATCCGTGGCGGTGAGGCTCGAAAGGAACCCGAACGACAGATCGGGCTGATCCCGGAGGCGAACGAGCGTGTCGACCAGCTCCTCCCGACCGACCAGCAGCGTGACCTCGTCGCGCGCGAGCAGCACGTCGTCGAACGCTCCCCGGATCCGGTCGGCGAGCGCGGCCGCCTTCATCGGATGGTCCCCGTCGTCCGGACCTTCTCCTGCAGCTTCAAGATGCCGAACATCAGCATCTCCGGCTTGGGCGGGCATCCCGGGACGTAGATGTCGACGGGCACGATCGTGTCGACGCCCTGGACGATCGCGTAGTTCGTGAACATGCCGCCGGCGGAGGCGCAGACGCCCATCGAGACCACCCACTTCGGCTCGGGCATCTGGTCGTAGACGCGGCGCAGGACGGGCGCCATCTTCTGGGAGACCCGGCCGGCGACGATCATCAGGTCGGCTTGGCGCGGCGAGGCCCGGAACAGCTCCATCCCCCACCGCGAGAGGTCGTAGCGCCCGGCCCCGGCGGACATCATCTCGATCGCGCAGCAGGCGAGCCCGAACGTCGCGGGCCACATCGACTGCGTGCGCGCCCAGCTGACCGCGCGATCCAGCGTGGTCAGCAGGACGCCCTTGCGGATCTCGTCCTCGACCTCCTCGGGTGTCCGTCCCGTGACGTGCCCCTCCACGCGCTCAACGGGCACCGAGCGACACCTCCCCCGCCGCCGCCGGCTCATCGCTGTCCTCGTCGTCCATCAGCTCCGGGGGCGTCGCGGACCAATCGAGACCGCCCTTCTTCCAGATGTAGACGTATGCGACGAACACGAGCGCGATGAAGATCGCCATCTCGATCAACCCGAACAGGCCGAGCTGACGGAACGTGACGGCCCACGGGAAGAGGAAGATCGTCTCGATGTCGAAGATGATGAACAGCATCGCCACGACGTAGAACTTGACGCTGAAACGCTCCCCGCCCGGCAGCCGGACCGGATCGTTCCCGCTCTCGTAGGCGGACAGCTTCGGCCGGTTCGGTCGACGGGGTCGGAGCAGCGCCGACGCTCCTAGCGACGCCACCGCGAAGACGATCGCCAACACCGCCATCAGGAGGATCGGGAGGTAGTCGCTCAGTCCCACCGCGACGACGGAGACGAGGGAGCCGTGCGGACCCACGGACGGCAATCCTACGGTCACGACGCGCGTGCCAGCCTCTCGAGCAGGTAGAAGAGCTTGTCCTGCCGGTCCCCGTGGCGGCCGTCCGTGAGGTTCGCCATCATCCGCATCGCGAACCCCATGACCCTGGGGTTGGGCAGGAGGTACTTCGTGGCGGGCCCCATGATCTCCGGCTTGCCCACGAGCTTCGCGAACCCGCGGCCCAGGCGGAAGTAGCGTCCGTACCGCTCACGCAGCGCCTGCGGGTAGACCATCGCGAGCCCGAGATGGTCCTTCACGAGCGCCTCGTGGAGAAGCTCGGCTGCCATCTCCGCGGTCTCGATCGCGTAGGCGATGCCCTCGCCGTTCATGGGGTTCACGGCTCCCGCGGCGTCGCCCACGACGAGCATGCCCGGAACGGCCTGGGGCGCCCGATTCAGGCTCATCGGAAGCGGGCCGGAGAGCATGCGGCCGTCGGCCGAGTCCTCGGAGATCCCACGATCCTCGGGGAGCATCGTGGCGAACGCCGCGAACAGTCGTGTCGCGGAGATGTCCTTGAAGTTCCGGAACGTGCTGAGGAGGCCCGCGCCGAGGTTGACGCGCCCGTCGGCCATGGGGAAGAGCCATCCGTAGCCCGGCAGCAGCATGTCTCCCTCCCACAGGTCGAGCCAGGACTCGAACCAGGGGCCGCCGAGGTTCGGCGCTCGGTAGTAACGGCGCGCCGCGATGCCCAGGGGGCGGGAGTCGTCGCGGCGGACGCCGGCCGGAGCCGCGAAGCGGCTCGCGGCGCCGTCCGCCGCGATCGTGAACCGCGCGTGGATCTCCGTGGGCTCCGTCTCGGGGTCGGCGGCGGGCACGGTCTCCGCCCCGACGACCCACCCGTCGTGCATCAGCGGGAGGCGGGCGTCCGTTCCCTCCAGGACCCGCGCGCCGGCCTTCTTCGCGCGTTCGAGGAGGAGATGGTCGAACCCCAGCCGCGGCATCACGAGCCCATAGTTCGGCCACGTCTCGAGCTCCGGCCACGGGAGGTCGATCGTGACGTCCTTGGAATGGACGCGGAGCCCCACCACGCGCTCGAAGCCCGGATCCGAGGTGTCGACGCCCATCCGCTCGATGGCGCCGACGCTCCGGGGGGTCAGCCCGTCGCCGCAGACCTTCTCGCGAGGGAACGTCGCCTTGTCGACGGCGAGCACGTCGATGCCGTGACGGGCGAGGTGATAGGCAGCCGCCGATCCACCAGGGCCGGCGCCCACGATCAGGACGTCGGTCTCGATCCGCTCGGGCACGCGCGCCTCCCCTCAGGAGCCCCGTCGGGCGCTCGTGAAACCTTTCACAAGCACCCTATCGCACACCGCGCTCAGCCGTGGTCCCACGCGTCCACGACGGCGGGGACGACGCGGAGGAACCCGAGCTTCGGGATCGAGGCGGTGAATCGCTCGAACCCGTCGCCCGCGAACAGCGTCCGGTACTTCTCGTGCCAGGCGGACATCGGCTGGCGCAGGTCGGGGTGCTCCGCGGGCAGGAGCTCGACGACACCTTCGATCCGCACACCGGAGAGGTCGTTCCACTCCCGGCCGCGATCGACGAGGAGGGAGACGCGGCCGTCGTGCTCGAGTGCCTCCCATGTCGCGTCGCCGACCCGGGTCGCGACGTAGAGCGCATCCGACATCCACACGAACCCGCGGGTGGCGACATGCGGCCCCCCGTGGGGTCGCACCGTCGCCACCCGGCACGCCGGCTGATCGCGGAACAGCCGCCGCAGCATCTCGAGGTCTTCGGTCACGCGGCCACCTCGTCCGCGAGCCGACGGAGGACGGGAACGACCTCAGCGACCAGGACGTCCGGATCGAGCGCCGCCTTCGCGTCGGCGACGCGGCCGTTGACGGTCTCGACGGTGACGCCCGGCGCCGCGTCGCCGTCGATGAGATCGTCCCGGAGCTGGAAGGCCTCGCCGAGCGGACGACCGAACCGCGACAGGCACTCCCCCACCGCGGCGAGCGCGCCGGCCAGGGCGGCGCCGATCCTCAGCGGGCCGTCCACCGTGTACCCGCCGCCCTTGAGGGCGGCGACGCGACGGGCCCGGTCCGAGGGCACGGTGACATCGCCCGACGCCGCAAGCGCGAGGTACTGTCCGATCGCCATCTCCTCCCGCATCGGGTGGTACACGGCGAGCGCACCCCCCAACGCGTCCGATGTGAACCCCGACTCCAGCAGCAGGTGGTCCGCGAACACAGCCGCCAGATCTCCGACCAGCACCGCCATCGTCTGGCCGAAGGCTGTGGGCTCCCCCTTCGCCTCGAGCTCCTCCGCACGCTCCGCGAACCACGCGGCCGTCGAGGGAACCCCGCGTCGCTCCTTGGCGCCGTCGATCAGATCGTCGTGGACGAGCGCCATCGTGTGCAGGAACTCGAGCGCCGCTGCGGCGCGCACGATCGGCTCGTCGGGGTCGCCGCGATCCTCACCGCCGGCAGCGCGGAAGCCCCAGTAGCAGAACGCGGGCCGGATCCGTTTCCCGCCGGCCGACAGGAGACGCCCGATCTCCTCGATCGGCGGGCGAGCCGACGGATCGAGCCGGTCGGTGGCGCGGAGACGCTCGTCGAGGAAGGTCGTGAGGACGGCATCGACCCTCGAACGGAGATCCCCGGTCACCGCGGCAGTATCGCAAGGCCGAGGGCACACCGGCCCACGACTATCATGCCGACGTCGCGATGGTCTTCACCCACTCCCGCTTCCGGTCCCTCGCGCTCGTCACGGCGATCGCGACGATCGTGCTGTTCGCGATCGGTGGACTCGTCCGCGGGACGGGCTCCGGGCTCGGATGCTCCACCTGGCCGGCGTGCGAGCCCGGGCACCTGTTCCCCTCGGGGACGATCCATTCCCTGATCGAGTTCTCCCATCGCACGATGGCGTTCCTCGTCGCGGTGCTGACGGCGCTCACCGGGGTCGCCGCGATCAGGACCGCGAGAGAGCGACCCCGGCTCCTGTGGCCGGCGGTCCTCGCCTTCCCGCTCGTGCTGGCGCAGGCGGGGGTCGGCGCCGTTGTCGTCGCCACCGAGCTCGACCCGTGGTGGGTCACGGTGCATTTCGTGGCGGCGCTCCTGTTGATCGCCGACGTGACCTACGTCGCGAGCGCCGCGTTCCTTGGCGGCGGAGGTGGGAGCGGGGTCGCCACAAGGATCGGGGCTCGACCCTTCTCGCGGCTCGCGCTCCTGCTCGCGGCGGTCGTCGGGGCGCTGCTCCTGGTCGGCACGTACGTGCGAGCGAGCGACGCGCAGCTCGTGTTCACGGACTGGCCGACGATGGATGGCAGGCTCGTCCCGACGCTGGGCGGCGCAGCCACAGCGATGTTCCTGCACCGTGCGCTCGCGGCGATCGCGATGCTGCTCGTGCTGTGGACCGCGATCCGGGCGAGGACGGATCCCGGGCGCCGCGATGTCCTCGTGAGGCTCTCCACGATCGCCCTGGTGCTCTTCGCCGCTCAGATCCTCGTGGGCGCGGCCAACGTGTGGACACGACTCCAGCCCTGGGCCGTCGTGGCGCACGTCGCGCTGTCCGTCCTGATCTGGGCCACGGTCGTGGCACTGGCCACCACGTCGAGGTTGAGCGACGGCTCCACCGAACCGGAAACCGGTCCGCACGAGCACGCGGCCGCGGATCACCCCTCGCTCCGCGACACCGTGACCGCCTATTACCGGCTCACGAAGCCGCGCATCGTCCTGCTGCTGCTGATCACGACGGTCCCGGCGATGCTGCTCGCCGCCGAGGGACTCCCCTCCCCGTGGCTGATCCTGGTCACGCTGGCGGGCGGGGCCCTCGCGGCCGGCTCCGCGAACGCGATCAACATGTACCTCGACCGGGACATCGACGCGATCATGCGACGGACCCGGCAGCGGCCGCTCCCCGCCCAC
>JAJNBA010000097.1 GCA_021155985.1 Actinomycetes bacterium | reverse complement strand
GGTCGTGAGCGCCATGAACGCCCTACGACATCCCCAGCTTGCTCGCGACGAGGTCGACGGCCTGGCCGACCGTCTTCACGGACTCCATCTCGTCCTCGGGGATCTCGATGCTCCACTCCTCTTCGAGCGCGAGCACCGCCTCGACCAGGTCGAGGGAGTCGGCGTTCAGGTCCTCGGCGAACCGGGCATCGGGAACGACCTGTTGCTCGTCGACGGCCAGCTGCTCGGCCAGCACCTTCTTCACCCTGGTCTCGATCTCCGCACGATCCATGCTTCCTCTCCTTCTCGTCTCTGGTTTCTCGTTCTCGTCTTCTTCCGTTCGCTTGGTTCTTCCGGGCGAGCCTATCCGCGGACCGGAGCACCGACTACGCGGTGAGCCCCCCGTCGACCGGGATCACCGTGCCGTTGACGTAGGACGCTTCGTCCGACATCAGGAATCGCACGACGGCCGAGACCTCATCGAGCGTGGCCGCCCGCCGCACCGGGGTCTGGTCGAGGTAGAACGCGCGAGCATCGTCGGTGAGGTGCGCGGTCATCTCGGTCTGCAGCAACCCGGGACAGAGCGCGTTCACCGTGATGCCCTTCCCGCCAACCTCCCGGGCGAGGGACTTCGTGAGCCCGAGGAGCCCCGACTTCGTCGCCGCGTACACGGTCTGCCCCGCGTTGCCGTGGATCGCGACCGCACTCGACATGTTCACGATCCGGCCCCACTTCTCGCGCAGCATGCTCCGGAGGGCCGCCCTCGAGCACAGGAACGATCCGCGGAGATTCGTGATCATGGTCCGTTCGTACTCCTCCATCGAGTACTTCAGGAGGAGCCCGTCCCGCGAGTACCCCGAGTTGTTCACCAGACCGGTGACCGGGCCGACCTCGTCGTTGACCCGCCGGAACGCCTCCTGGACGCTCGACTCATCGGTCACGTCGAGGTACACGGTCATGCCGGGCGTTCCGGCCGATTCCAGGGCCTCGAGCGTCTCCTTGGCATCGGCTTCGCGGGTCCTGTAGCCGACGGCGACCGTCCAGCCGCCGGCGGCGAGGGCCTCGGAGCACGCGCGACCGATCCCGCGGGAGGCGCCCGAGATCACGGCGACCTTGGAGGTCACTCGGGCTCCTGCATCGTCCACCGGACCAGGGTGGCGCCCCAGGTCAGACCGGCGCCGAACGAGGTGAAGAGGACGAGGTCGCCTTCCTTGATCCGGCCCGCGTTCCATGCCCGCGCGAGCGCGATGGGGATCGAGGCGGCGCTCGTGTTGCCGACCTCGGCCACGTCCAGGATCGAGCGTTCCGGCGGAACGCCGAGTCGTTCCGCGACGGCGACCATGATGCGGGCGTTCGCCTGGTGGGGGATCAAGACGTCGACGTCGGCGGGCGTGTGCTCGGACTTCTCGAGGAGCTCCCGGCAGGCGGCGGCCATCTCGGTCACCGCGCGCTTGAAGACCTCTCGCCCCTTCGGCATCCGGATCGAGTGATCGCGCGCGTCGACGGTGGCATGGGACGCGGGCACGCGCGTGCCGCCCGCCGGCATCTGGAGGATGTCGGCCGCCGTCCCGTCGGCGCCGAGGACGGTTCCCTCGATCCCTGGTCGGTCGGATGCCTGGACGATCACGGCGCCCGCTCCGTCGCCGAAGAGGATCGACGTCGTGCGATCCGTGAAGTCGAGGATCCGGCTGAAGATCTCTGCCCCCGCCAGGAGGACCGTGTCGGCCATCCCCGCCTGCACGAACGCGGTGGCGCTCGCGAGGCCGTAGCTGAAGCCGGCGCATGCGGCGTTCACGTCGAACGCCGGGACCCGGACGCCCAGCTTCTCCTGAGCCCAGACGGCGGTCGCGGGGAACGGCGTGTCGCCCGTGACGCTCGCGACGACGATCATGTCGAGCTGATCGGGCGTGATCGCCGCCGTGGTCATCGCTGCCTGCGAGGCATCCACGACGAGGTCCGACGTGTCGACGCCCTCCTCGACGAAGTGGCGGGCCTCGATCCCGGTCCGCTCCCGGATCCACTCGTCGTTGGTGTCGATCTTGTCCTCGAACCACGTGTTGGGAACGAGACGCGGAGGGAGCGTGGACCCGACGCCGGTGATGGTGGCGCTCCTGGTCACGGGGCGAGTGTAGTCGGTCGGCGGCCCACAGTCGGTCGCCCTAGGACGTGCCCGACGCGGCGGCGCGTGCCTCCTCGGGTGAGCCGACCGCCAGGGCGGCCGCGTCGGGCACGATCCGCTTCATCAGCTTCGTGAGCACGTCGCCGGGACCCGCTTCGTGGAACGCACCGGCCCCCGCCTCGCGCAGGGCGAGGATCGAGGACTCCCATCGCACCGGCGACACCACGTGTCGCTTCAGGAGGGAGCGGAGCTCATCCGGGTCGGACACGAGGGCGCCCGCCACGTTCTCCGCAACCGGGCAGCGGGGCGCCGAGAACCGGGTCGCGTCGATGCGCTCGTCGATCGCCGCGCGCGCGGGCTCCATCAGCGGCGAGTGGAACGCCCCGGCGACGGAGAGTCGAACCGCACGGATCCTCCGCTCCTTGGCGAGCGTCTCGGCTCGTTCGATCGCCGCGACCGAACCGGAGATCACCACCTGCGCCGGGGAGTTCTCGTTCGCCACCACGAGCTCGTCGTCGTCGCGAACCTCGTCGCAGAGTGACGAAGCGTCCCCGGCGCCAACGCCGAGGAGCGCCGTCATCGCCCCGGGACGCTCCTCGCCGGCGCGTTGCATCGCGGAGCCCCTGATGACCACAAGATCGAGGGCGTCGGCAAGGGAGACGACGTCGGCCGCGACGAGCGCCGCGAACTGACCGAGGGAGTGACCGGCCACGCCGACCGGGACGACGCCCTCCGCTTCGAGCACGTGGAACGCGGCGACGTCGCAGGCGAGCAGCGCGGGCTGCACGAACTCCGTGGTGGCGAGGGCATCGTCGTCGTGGCAACCGGCCACGACGTCGCGACCCATCGCGTCGGACGCCTCCTGAAGGATCGATCTCCCCGCCGGATGGCCCGCCCACGGATCGGCCATCCCCGCGTACTGGGATCCCTGGCCGGGGAACAGGATCGCGACCGCCGGTTGGTGCACCACGGCCGGCGAGCCTATCTGCCGCGAGCTTCGGGCGCCGCGAGCCTCGGCCGTTCGCAGCCTCCGGCGGTTGCGCCGTCAGTGCCTCGGGCGTACGCTCCGGCGACGACCGATCGACCCGTGCGAACGGCTAGCCGCGGCCCCACCCCCGCCGCGCGAGCCGAAAGCGGGCTCGCGAACGGAAGGGGGAACGATGGCATCGACCGTCGAGGAGCTGCGTGGCCGAACCACCGGCCAGGTGATCACCCAGGACGACCCCGGCTACGACGAGGCACGCGTCGTCTACAACGCGATGATCGACAAGCGTCCGTCCGTGGTGGTCCGGGCGACGGACGTGGCCGACGTCGTAGCCGCCGTCAACCATGCGCGGGAGAACGAGATCCCGATCGCGGTCCGCGGAGGCGGCCACAGCGTGCCGGGCTTCGGGACCGTCGACGGCGGGGTCGTGATCGATCTCGCGCTGATGCGCGAGGTCACCGTCGACCCGACGGCGAAGACGGCTCGCGCCCAGGGAGGGGCGACCTGGAACGTCTTCAACGACGCGACGCACGCCCATGGACTGGCCACCACCGGGGGCTTCGTGTCGACCACGGGCATCGGCGGCCTCACACTCGGAGGCGGTATCGGGTATCTCGCCCGGGGTGCCGGACTCTCGTGCGACAACCTCGTCGGAGCCGAGGTCGTGACCGCCAAGGGCGAGACCCTCATGGCGACCGAGGACGAGAACGCCGACCTGTTCTGGGCGTTGCGCGGAGGAGGCGGGAACTTCGGCGTCGTGACCGAACTCCGATATCGCCTGCATCCCGTCAGCGACGTGTACGGCGGCCCGATGTTCTTCGAGCTCTCCGATAGCCCTGCGCTCCTCCGTTTCTTCCGGGACTTCATGATGGATGCTCCCGAAGAGCTCGGGATGTTCCCCGCGTTCCAGATCGCGCCGCCCCTCCCGTTCATCCCGGAGGACCGGCACGGGGACACATTCATGGCGATGGTTGCTTGCTGGGCCGGCCCGCCGGAGGTCGGGGAGAAGGTCCTCCAGGCGGTGCACGACGTGGCACCGGTCGTGGCGGAGCACGTGGGCGTTGCTCCCTATCCCGCCCTCAACAGTGCGTTCGATGCGCTGTACCCGGCGGGCTTGCAGCACTATTGGAAGACGAGCTTCGCGACGGAGCTCACGGACTCGGCCATCGACGTCCACATGGAGTACGGGCCGAAGGTCCCCGCGGTGAACTCGACGATGCACATCTACGCGCTCAACGGCGCGGTCCAGCGAGTGGCCCCCGATGCGACCGCGTTCGCCCATCGGGACGCCATGTTCGCCACCAACATCGCCGGGATGTGGCCGGACCCCGCAGACAACGAGGCCAACACGGCGTGGGTGCGCGACTACTACGACGCCCTCACCCCACACTCGGAAGCAGGCGGGTACGTCAACTTCATGGCCGAGGACGACCAGGACCGGATCCGGGCCAACTATCGAGGCAACTACGACCGGCTCGTCGAGGTCAAGCGCGCCTACGACCCGGGGAATCTGTTCCACCGGAACCAGAACATCGTCCCGTAGGGCTGCTCATCCGTGGCCGCCGGGCTCGGCCGAGAACAGCTCCCACCGACCCGGGATCCCCTTGAGATCGTGCGTTCCGCGATCTTCGAACCGGATCCCCGCGCCGGATGAGAGGTCGCGCACCGTGCGCGAGACGAGGATCTCGTGCGGCGCCGCCAATGCCGCAACGCGTGCCGCCGTGTGGACCGCGACGCCTTGGATGCCATCCTCGGACACCTCGCACTCGCCGGTATGGATCCCCGTGCGAAGCTCCAGCCCGAGGGTCGACGTTGCCTCGATGATCGACCGAGCACAGCGGATCCCGGTGGCGGGGGCGTCGAATGTCACGAGGAAACCGTCGCCGGCCGTCTCGACCTCATGTCCGTCCGATGCCCTGATCTGGCTCCTCACGACCCGATGGTGCTCGTGCAGGAGGGTTCGCCATGCACGATCACCGAGTCGCACCGCCGTCTGCGTCGACCCAACGATGTCGGTGAACAGGATCGTCGCGAGCCTGCGGTCGAGGCGACGAGCTGGGGCGAGGCCCCCGATGAAGGTCCGCACTTCGTTCACGATCGAGTCCTGGTCTCCAACCCACATCAGGTGATCGATCCCCGGAAGCTCGACGAAGGAGGATCCGGCGATCCCGTCGGCGAGTGCTCGGCCATGTGCGAAAGGGACGATCAAGTCACCCCGGCGATGCAGCACGAGCGTCGGCACACGGATCGCGGGAAGCGACGCCGTCCAGTCCACCTGGAACCCGAGCTCCATCATGCCGCGCGCGGACGACGGGCTCATGCTGGAACGCAGCAGTCGCAGGTAGGAGTCGGCCAGCAGCTCGTCGGCGAGCGCACTGGGTGCCCACGAATCGAGCCCAACGCTCGCCCGCCCCCACTCCTTCTCGACGCGGTCGAGCGCGGCCTCCGGCGAGTCCGCCAGTCGGGCCAGCACGCCGCTCGTCGGTTCGAGTTTCGCGAACGTGCCGTACAGGATCAGGGCCCGGGTCCGTTCCGGGAAGGAGGCCGCGAAGAGGCCGGACATCGCCCCGCCACCGAGGGTGCCGAAGAGCGCGGCGTGTTCGGCCCCCGCCGCATCCATCACCGCCCGGAGATCGCTCATCCGCTCCTCGAGCGTGGGGAGCGAATCCGGCGAGAAGCGATCGGACAGGCCGGTACCTCGCTTGTCGAAGAGGATCAGACGGGAGAAGGATGCCAAGTCGTTCAGCAGTCGGGCCAAGGGAGGGATGTCCCAGGCCAGGTCGAGATGGGTTGCCCAACCGGGCGATAGCACCAGGTCCACGGGCCCGTCGCCGACGATCTGATACGCGATGTTGAACGCCCCGGCCTTGGCATATCGGACCTTCCGTCCCACGTTCCTGAGTCTAGGCATGGCTCCGATGGATACGTCCCGGTGGTTGCGAGTTGCCAGCGCGAGGCGAACCCTGTTCAATCAGGGCGAGCCCATGGCCGAGAGGGTTCAGAGATCTTCTTCCCCCACGCCCCGAGCACAGGGGTCGGAGGGGGTATTGGGGTTCCTTGGTCGCGACATGGCCGTCGACCTCGGGACGGCGAACACGCTCGTCTACGTGCGTGGACGCGGAGTCGTCCTGAACGAGCCGTCCGTCGTCGCGATCAACACCCTTACTGGAGCCATCCTGGCCGTGGGTGCCGAGGCCAAGCGGATGATCGGCCGTACCCCTTCGCACATCCAGGCCGTTCGCCCGCTGAAGGACGGCGTGATCGCCGACTTCGACGTGACCGAGAAGATGCTCCGCTACTTCATCCAGCGGGTGCACAAGCGCCGGCTCCTCGCGAAGCCGCGTGTGGTCGTGTGCGTGCCATCCGGCATCACCGGGGTCGAGCAACGCGCCGTCGAGGAAGCCACGATCGCCGCCGGCGCGCGCCGCGCGTACATCATCGAGGAGCCGATGGCGGCCGCCATCGGCGCCGGTCTCCCGATCCACGAACCGACCGGGAACATGGTCGTCGACATCGGGGGCGGTACCACCGAGGTCGCGGTGATCTCACTCGGCGGTGTGGTCACCTCGACCTCGATCCGCATCGGGGGCGACGAGCTCGACGAGTCGATCATCCAACACGTGAAGAAGGAGTACTCGCTCCTCCTCGGCGAACGAACGTCCGAGGCGATCAAGCTCGCGATCGCGTCGGTCTATCCGATGCCCGAGGAGCTCGTCGCAGAGATCAAGGGCCGCGACCTCATCTCCGGCCTGCCGAAGACCATCACGATCGCCGCGGAGGAGATCCGCAGGGCGATCGAGGAGCCGGTGAACGCCATCATCGACGCGATCAAGACCACCCTCGACCGAACCCCCCCCGAGCTCGCCGCGGACATCATGGACCGCGGCATGGTGCTGACGGGCGGAGGCGCCCTGCTCCGCGGGCTGGACAAGCGCCTCCGCCACGAGACGGGGATGCCCGTGCACATCGCCGACACCCCGCTCCAGGCGGTCGTGCTCGGCTCGGGGAAGTGCCTCGAGGAGTTCGAGGTCCTGCAGCGGGTCCTGGTGACGTCGACCAGCCGGCGGTAGCCCGCCGTCGTGGCGATCCGGCAACGAACCCGCTCCGCCAGGCTCCTGGTCGTCACC
>JAJNBA010000018.1 GCA_021155985.1 Actinomycetes bacterium | reverse complement strand
GGCGTGCCCGATCCGGGCCTGTGAAGGGAGGACGCCGATGGCGGACCTGGAGGAGAACAAGCGAACGGTCGTCGAGTTCTACGAGCTCGCGTTCAACGGGAAGCAGCCGGAGCAAGCTGTCGAGAAGTACGTAGGGTCCGAGTACATCCAGCACAATCCACAGGCGCCCGACGGCGCGGAGGCGTTCATCGGCTTCGTGAAGGCATTCCCCGAGGCGAACGTCGACATCCGGCGTGTGGTCGCGGAGGGCGACATCGTCGTCACGCACAGCCTGCTGAAGTTCGCACCCGATGACCGCGGCACCGTCGCGGTCGATCTCTTCCGTCTCGAGGGCGGCAAGGTCGTCGAGCACTGGGACGTGTTGCAGCCGTTCCCTGAGGAGAGCGCGAACCCGCACCCGATGTTCTAGGGCCCTGGAACCGATCCCCTCGGCTATCGTCGCCCGCGTGGAGAGGCTGCCGGTGGAGGTCGTGTCGGTGCTCGCGGGAGCCATCTGGGGACTGGTGGGGATCTTCTGGATCGTCATCCGCCGCTGGGAGCGAACGGGCGTCACGGAGGCTCGCCGGAAGGAGCTCGAAAGCGAGGGACCGGAGGCCGTGTTACCCGCGATCCGGGCATGGCGATGGGTGACCGTCACGATCACGGCCGCGATCCCGCTGCTGTTCGTGATCGATGGGTTCGTTGACCCGATCGAGATCCTCTACGCGCCGGAGGTGTCCTTCTTCGCCGGACCCGATCTCGCGTTGCAGATCGTGGGCATCGTGCTCTCCGCAGCGGGGTTGGCGATCCTGATCGGCGTCGGCCGGAAGCTCGCGGTCAACGTGTACCGCCGAGCGATCGGCGAACGGGAGATGATGATGACCGGGGTTCACCGCTTCGTGCGGCACCCCTTCTACATCCACTTCCTCCTGTTGCCGATCGGGTTGCGCCTGCTGACCTTGAACTACCTGGCGCTCCTCGTCCTGGCCGCGTACACGACGCTCTGGCAGCCGATGACGGTCGTCGGGTGGATGCGCCGGGAGGAGGACGATCTGCGGCGCCGATACGGTGACGAAGCCGAGGCGTACCTCAGCCGGACGGGGCGCGTCTTCCCTCGGCTCCGACAGCCGTGATCCCGGCTCCGGAGATGAACGCGGCCCTCCGTTCCCGGAGGGCCGCGCTCGATCCCTAGGTTTGCGCGCTAGACGGTCGGACCGTCGAGCCGCCTGCGGGTCCCCCAGAGGGTGAGCCCGCCGATCAGGGTGAGGGCGGCCGCGAGGAGCGACCACAGCCCGACCTCCGATCCTGTGAAGGGCGTTCCACCGGTGCCACCGCCGCCACCGCCGATGCAGCAGCCGGGGCCGCCGCCCGAACCGGCGATCGGCGTGACGACCGCGTCGTCCTCGTCGGTCACCGTCCGACCGAGGATGTCGTTCCCCGACGCGGTCCCGATGTTGATGGTCGGCGAGTCCCCGACCACGAACGTCCCGGTGAGCGTCGTGGACGCACCGACCGCGAGACTGTCGATCGTCCCGATGGGCCCGATCACGTCATCGTTGACGCTGATGTCGAACAGTGTGGTATCGCCGGTATTGGTGACGAGGTACGTGTAGGTCACCACGGTGCCCTCCGGGACGGTGTCGTCCGACACGGTCTTCACGATCGAGATCCCCGGATGGATGATGTCCACCTGGAACGAGTCCTGGTCGGTGACCTCGTCCCCGCCCTCACCCTCCACGGTGTCGCCCCGCACGGTGGCGGTGTTCGGGATCGGATCGGGATCGGCCTGCGTGACCAGGTGCGTGCACGTGAAGTGCCAGACCTCGTCCACGGCCAGACTCGTGTCGACGTCGGCGCCGGGGTCGATCGTCCCGGCGTCGCACCGCGCGTCCGTCAGGTCCACGTCGAAGAGCTCGACGTCTCCGATGTTCGTGACCTCGAACTGGTAGGTGATCGTGTCGCCCCGGTGCACCAGCTCCGGCGCCCCGCCCTTGACGATCTGGATCGCCGGACCCGGCGGGGTGATCTGGGTCTCGCAGGAGGCGGTGTCCGAGTCGTCCGTATCGGAAACCGCTCCCGTGCCCGTCGCGGTCACGGTGTTGGTGACCGAGCCAACGCCGGGCGCCGGCGTGTGGGTGACGGTCGCGGTCGCGGTCGCACCGACCGCGAGCCCCAGGCTGAGGGCGGGAGCGAAATCGCCCGTGATGTCACCGAGCAGGGTGTCGTCGACGGAGACGTCGACCAGCGCCTCGTCGCCGGTGTTCTCGACCGTGATCGTGTACTCGA
Source organism: Actinomycetes bacterium (assembly GCA_021155985.1). Lineage (GTDB taxonomy): Bacteria > Actinomycetota > UBA4738 > UBA4738 > HRBIN12 > JAJNBA01. The sequence goes on along the minus strand of JAJNBA010000018.1, from coordinate 28,361 downwards.
TCGCGGCCCCGGCGTCGACGGAGTCCGGGCAGGACTTCTCGACGTCGATCACGGGCGTCGGTGGCGGCGGGACGTCCTCCATGAGACAGAAGGAGATGTGCGAGAGCCCGTAGAACTTCCCGTTCGACGGGTTCACCGGGGCGTGGAGGCCGGTGTCGGCGTCGTTCCCGTCCGGCCGGTAGTCGTAGAAGTTGGCGTTCGAGCCGCCCTTCACGATCAGGCCGGCGGCGACGAAGTCGCCCGTGAGCGTGAATCGGAAGGTCTCGGCGTTCTCGTTGACCGCGACGACGAGCGTGCCGCTCAGAGCCCCGGACGTGAGGCTGATCGTGGCGTCACGCGGGACGCCCGTCTTGTGCTCGAAGAGGAAGTCGTCCGCGGCCATGACGTCCAAGCAGTCGGGATTGCCCTTCACGAAGACCGGCTGCACGCCGTCGCCCGAAGGGGGTCCCGGGGTGTCGACGGCGGCCGCCTCGGTCGTTGATCCGGCGGCCGACTCGTCCGAGGAGCCGTCCCCGGTGGCCTCCGCGGGTTCCTCCGCCGCGACGGTTCCCGCAGCCTCATCCTCGGCCGAGGGCTCCTCCGCGCTGACATTCTTTTCTGTCGCGACCTCTTCTGTCGCGACCTCTTCTGTCGCGACCTCTTCCGTCGCAACCTCTTCCGTCGCCGCTTCCTCCGGCGGGAGGGTCTCGCCCGAGGTGGTGGCCTCGGCGGTCGCGTCGTCCGTGGTCTCGGACTCGATGACAGGCTGATCCGCGACGGCGATCAGCGAAGCCTGTCCGCCGGCGAACGCGATCAGGATGAGCAGTGACGCGAGCGTTCCCCGTCCCCGACGGCGGGGGCGGCGGCTGGATGGTGCGGTGCCGAACGCCCAAGCGTCGGCGCGTCCGGATCTGCTGTCCTTCATTCTTCCCTCCCAAGATGTCGTGCTATTGACCTACGTCGGATACCCCTTTGGATGCGGGTGCAACCGTACGCCGATTGCGACCGGCTTGCAGCGGATACTTCCTCGAGGTGGAAGGGATCGCGGGATACTTCACGGCTCTCGGGCTCTCGACGGCCGCCGGGCTCAACGCCTACATCCCGATCCTGAGCGTCGGCCTGCTCTCTCGCTCCACCGACCTGATCGACCTGCCGGCGCCGTGGGACGCCCTGGGCGATCCGCTCGTCCTGGGCATCGTGGGTGTGGTCGGGGTCGCGGACTTCATCGGGGACAAGGTCCCGATCGTGGATCACGTGCTGCACGCGATCGGGCTGGCCGTGGCGCCGATCGCCGGCGGCTTGCTGGCGCTCGCGTCGGCGAGCGCGTTCGATCTCGATCCGGGGGTCGCGGCCGGCGTGGGGATCGCCGCGGCCTTGGCGACGCAAGTGGGGCGCACCGCCGCGCGGCCCGTGGCCACGGCCACGACGGGCGGAGGCGGCAATCCGGTCGTGAGCTTCGCCGAGGACGGCGTTTCGGGCATCCTCTCCGTCACGGCGGTGTTCTGGCCTGTGGTCACGGCCGTGCTCGCCGTGCTCGTGCTGGTGGCGGTGTTCCTGCTGTGGCGGAAGTGGCGGCAGCTCCGGTCTCGGTTCCGGAGCCGCGATGTCCCGGTGGGCTGAGCCGCCGCCGTTCTACCGAGTTCGAGCTGCGAGGGTCCTCGGCTGCAGGCTGGTCGCCGGAGCCCCGTAGGCTGCGCCCCGATGAACGCAGGGCAGATCGCACGCCGCCGGATCCGGAACTCCGGCCTCACGGGTGACCGGTTCGCGGCCCCGGAGGAGGTCGTCCGGTTGCACCTCGCGATGCAGGCGCAGGAGTACGGACCGGCGAAGTGGTCGATCGGGCAGCGGTCGAAGGGCGTCGGCGACGCCGACGTGGACGCCGCGGTCACCGAGGGAACGATCGTGCGGACGCACGTGCTTCGGCCCACGTGGCACTTCGTCGCGCGCGACGACATCCGCTGGCTGCTCGCGCTCAGCGGCCCGCGCGTGCAGAGGGGGAACGCCGGAAGGTACACGCAGCTCGGACTCGATGCCCGCACCCTCTCGCGCGCCGAGGCCGTGGTCTCCTCGGCCCTGGAGGGTGGGAACCGTCTCACCCGTGACGAGCTCGCGGCCGCCTTCGACCGAAGCAAGCTCGACCGCGACGGCCAGCGGATGCCGTACCTCCTGATGCACTGCGAGCTCACGGGGCTGATCGGCAGCGGCGGGCGGAAGGGCAAGCAGCACACCTACGCGCTCCTCGACGAGCGGGTACCCCCGGAACCGCATACGTTGGATCGGGACGATGCGCTCGTCGAGCTGGTTCGTCGCTACCTCGGGAGCCACGGCCCGGCGACCGTGAAGGACATGAGTTGGTGGTCGGGGTTGACGATGACCGACATCCGGCACGCGATCGAGCTCCTCGGTGACGAGGTGGCGAGCGACGAGGTCGACGGGCTCTCCTTCCTTTCGGCGTCGTCGGAGCGGAGCACGCGGCCGTCAACCGCGGGCGGCGCCCACCTCCTCCAGACCTACGACGAGCTCGTCGTGGGCTACACCGAGTCCCGCTTCCACGGGGAGTCGGTCGGCGACCTCGCGCGTCAGGCGTGGAGCGACCGCACGTACCCGACCGGTGTCTTCCTCCTGCGCGGGCGCGTGTTCGGCCACTGGCGGCGCACGCTCGACGCGAAGCGGATCAGGGTCGCGATCCACACCTACGCGGAGATCACGGCCGCGGACGAGCGCTCGCTGGGATCGGCCACCGACCGCCTCGGCCGATTCGTCGGGCTCCCCGTCGAGGTCGAGATCTCGCGGTTCCATCCGTCCTAGCGACGGGTATCGTTTCGCCCGTGCGCACGGACCTGACGATCGAGGATCTGGACGGCTTCCTGGAGGAGCCGGTCGTCGCAGCGCTCGCGACGTTGCGACCGGACGGCAGCGTCCTCCTGTCCGCGGTCTGGCACGAGTGGCGTGACGGTGGGTTCTCGGTGTGGGTGGGCGGGAACGACGTGAAGAGCCGCCACCTCCGCCGCGACTCCCGCGCCTCGATCCTCGTGGCCGAATCGACCTACCCGCTACGCGGGGTCGAGGTCCGCGGGACCGCGCGCGTCGTCGAAGAGGACGCCTTCGAGACCGCGGTGCGGATCGCCTCCCGGTACCTCGGACCGGAGGACGGCGACGCGTACGTGCGGTCCGCCGGCGGCAACGAGGTGACGATCCGGCTCGAGCCCGGCGTCCTCCGCGCCTGGGACTTCTCCGACGAGGCCGAGCTGATGGCGCCTGCGTTCCCCTCGGCGTCGACTCAGAGGTAGCGGGCGGCGGCCATCGCCGCGACCGCGAACACGAGCAGCGGCACGATCACGTTGCCCGCGCTCCGAACCCTCTCCTGGAGAGCCTGGATCCTCGCCGCATGCTCCGGGCTGGGAGGCCCGCCACTCGCCGCGACCTCCCGACCGATCGCCCCCGCCGCGAGCATGCTCGGCCGGACGACGGAGGCGCCGAGCGACACCGCCGCGATCGCGGCCAGCGCGCCGAGCGTGATCGCGATGCCGGGCGCAGAACCGATCCAGTCCAGGTCCAGGCCGCCCGAGACCCGCCAGAACATCAGCAGCCCGGCGAGTACGGTCAGCCCTGCCGCGCCCAGGGTGATGTCGGGCAGACGCCGCTTCTGGGACAGGTTCATCATCAGCGGCGACGCAGCGGGTCCGAGCTCGCGGGCAGCCGGCTGGAGGAACCGGAAGACGACGATCGCCGATCCCACCCAGAAGGCGCCCGCCACGATATGGACGATCCGCAGCACGACCATGTAGGCGTCCATCCGGCACTCCCTTCGATGTCGGCGACCGGACCGTATCGGTCGGGGACGCCTCCGGGCAAGTTACGTCGAACGTCTGGGTGGGAATGGTCGGTCCTGGAAGGGACTCGAGTGTCTGACTGGAACGCGTGGGAGCTCGGACGGGTGGTCGTGGCGACCGCTGCGGTCATGTACACGGGTATCTGGGCCCAGGTCACGCTGTTCCACTGGGGGGCGGCCTTCGCCTCGCGAGCGATGTGGGCGCCGGTGATCATGACCCCGTTCATCGTCGCGGCTGCGGTGATCGCCGTCGTGAGCCGATCGGACCCCTGGGGCCGGATCGCCGCCGTGGCTCTGGGCATCGGGGTCCTGGACGGCCTGTACGGCCTGTACCGGCACCTGCGGGGCACCACCTCCCAGATCGGTGGCCTCACGCTCCGCAACCTGATGGCGGGACCGCCGCCCGTGTTGCCCCTGGCCTACTCCCTGATCGGGGTCGTCGGGCTTCTCGGTCTGCTCTGGGATGCCTGAGCCGGGCGGCGCCGTCTCCTCGCTGGAGGAGTTCTGGGACGGGCTCGAGGCCCGCGGCGTCGAGCCCGACCTCGTGGAGGCGCTCCGGAAGCGGGCGGAGGATCGACCCGAACAGATCCGCCGGGTCGGGGAGAAGTCCATCGTGGTCGCGGTCGTGACTCGACTCCTGCCGGGCGCGGTCCCGGCGGAGGACCTGGCCTCGTTCCTCGACGCGAACTTCGACGCGCAGCTCGGCCGCGGCGACGAGCGGATCGGGCTGATGCCTCGCGGCGAGCTGATCCCGGCCGGGTTCCGCGTGCTGGAGGAGGAAGCCCGCCGGCAGGGTGGCTCGTCCTTCGCAGACCTGCCGACCACGGAGCAGGACCGCCTGCTCGCCGACGCGGAAGCGAGCAGGCTCGAAGGACCCCCGGGGTTCGACGCGGGCGAATGGTTCAAGAGGACGCGCGACCTCGTGCTCCTGGGCTACGGCTCGGACCCGCGCGGGATGGTGGAGATGGGCTTCCCGGGACCATCGTACGAGAAGGGCCACGTGTGGTTGGGCATCGCCGAGGTCGCTCGCCGCGCCGCGCGCGCGCCCGGGCACGAGGAGCTGTGAAGCCCCTCGAGGTCACCTCCGGTCCCGACACGATGCGGCGGCACGACGGCCGCGTGGACGTCTGCATCGTCGGATGCGGCGCCGCGGGGTCGGTGCTCGCGAAGGAGCTCGCCGAGGGGGGGTGGTCGGTCGTCGTGCTGGAGGCCGGCGGATGGCTCTCGACAGAGAACGATCTCCGGCAGGACGAGGTCACGATGCTCGGCCGGTTCGACTGGGACGACCGGCGATGGCTCCAAGGCGAGGAGCTCCTCGAGCTCGGCCACCGGCGGGACGGCCGCGGTGTGGGAGGGGGGACGCTCCACTTCGGGGGCGTCGCGCTCCGGCTGTGGCCCGAGGACTTCGAGCGACGGTCGCGCGACGGCGTGGGGGAGGATTGGCCGGTCGCCTACCAGGAGCTCCTGCCCTTCTACGATCGCGTGGAGGAGGAGCTCCAGCTGTCCGGGCCTCTGACGATGCCGTGGGGACCGAAGCGCGATCCCTATCCGCAGGGTCCGCACGAGCAAACGGCGCGCGACCTGCTGATCGCCGGAGGGATGGAGGAACGTGGGATCGAGTCGGTGCCGACGCCGCTCGCGATCCTCACGACCCAGCACGAGGGCCGCTCGCCGTGCATGAACTACGGCTACTGCCAGTGGGGCTGCAAGAGCCGGGCGAAGACCTCGATGCACGTGAGCTACGTGCCGAAGGCCGTCCGCGCCGGTGCCGAGATCCGCGCCCGCGCCCGCGCGACGAGGCTCGAGACCCGGGAGGACGGCCGCATCTCGGAGGTGGTGTACGTCCGGGACGGCGCCGAGCATCGGCAGGAGGCCGACGTCGTGATCGTCTCGGCGTTCTGCATCGAGACCCCGCGGCTGCTGCTCCACTCGGCCTCGTCCCGGTATCCGGACGGCCTCGCGAACTCGTCCGGGACGGTGGGGAGGTACCTGATGGCTCACGTCGCGGACAGTCACATCGCCACCTTCGATCAGCCCGTGCAGATGTGGTCGACGGCCCCCGGAACGCTGCTCTCCCAGCATCACTACGGGACGCAGGACGGCCGATCGTTCGCTGGCGGGTGGAGTTGGATGACGGCGTCGCTGTTCCCCGGAGAGTTCGGGAAGACGCTCTGTCGGAGCAGGCCGGGCCTGTGGGGCGAAGAGCTCCTGTCGTACCTGCGGCGGTACCCGAAGATCGCCGTGCTCGGAACGGAGGGCGAATGCCTGCCCTACGAGGGCAACCGGGTCGAGCTCTCCGACGAGCTCGACGAGTTCGGGGTGCCTCGTCCGAAGGTGACGTTCGACGTCGGCGACAACGAGCGCGCCATGCGGGAGGCGATCCATCGGGAGGCACGGGCGATCCTCGAGGCCGCGGGCGCGGAGGAGGTCCTGATCTCCGAGGGCAACGACCACACGATGGGTGGCTGCCGGATGGGATCGGACCCGGGGTCGTCGGTGGTCGACCCGAACCTCAAGGCGCACGACCATCCGAACCTGTTCGTGTGCGACGCGAGCGTGTTCGTGACGTCGGGCGGCGCCCAGCCGTCACAGACGATCATGGCGCTCGCGAGCCGCCTCGCCGATCACCTGCTCTCCGGCGCGGCTGCCTGACGTCGACGGCGCTCAGCGATCGATCGCCGGGAGCAGCTCGTCCTTCGCGAACGCGAGGAACTCCTCCTGTCGAGGCCCGACCTGGTGGAGGAAGACGTGGTCGAAGCCCGCCCCCACGAACGCCTCCACCTTCTCGAGGATCCGTCCCGGGTCCGGCCCGCAGACCACCTTCTCGCCGACGTGCTCCGTCGTGATCAGCTGGGCGACCTCCTCGAAGTGCTGTGGCGCGGCCAGCTCCAGGCCGACCTCGCCCGGGACGCTCGTGTTCGGCCACCACTCGAGCGCCTCGCCCTTCGCTTTGGCCTCGTCCGGTCCGTAACACACGGTCAGCTGCCCGTACACCGGCATGCCCACACCGCCGGCGTCGCGGAACGTCTCGACGAGCTCGGCATCGGGGGCGGTGGAGATCAATGCGTCGCCCGCACGCCCTGCGAGTTTCGCGGCCGCCGGTGCGGACGCGGCGACGGCGATCGGGGGCGAGTTCTCGGGGAGCGTGTAGAGCCGGGCCCGATCCACCGTGTAGTGGTCGGTCCACTCGGTGACGAGGTCCCCCGTCCAGAGCCGGCGGATCAGCTCGATCGCTTCCTCCAGCATGTCGAGTCGCTCCTCGGGGAGCGGCCACCCGGATCCCACCACGTGTTCGTTCAGGTTCTCCCCCGTCCCGAGGCCGAGGATGAATCGTTCGGGTAAGAGGGCCGCCGTCGTGGCGGCGGCCTGCGCGACGATCGCCGGGTGGATACGCATCGTCGGGCACGTCACCCCGGTCATGACGGGGATCTCCTCGGTCTTCACGGCGAGGCCGCCGAGGACACTCCACACGAAGGGGCTCTGCCCCTGCCGCGAGGTCCACGGGTGGAAGTGATCCGAGATCGTGAGGAAGTCGAAGCCGGACTCCTCCGCGATCCGCCCGTAGAGGAGGAGGTCGCCGGGGCCGTGCTCCTCGCCGGAGAGGGTGTAGCCGATCCGCACCATGGTCGGTAGATGTCCGCGATGGGGTCGACACAAACCTGCTTCGCGGATGACATGATGACGTCGCCGGGAGGCCCCCGACTCCCCGTTCGCGCCGACCGAAGAGGGAGGGAACCGATGGCGAGGCTGTTCTCGATCCGTCCGACCTGGTCATTGAAGGGACGCCGCTTCCAGGGGCTCCGCGGCTTCACCGGCAAGCCGTTCCACCCGCCGCTCACGGACTTCCCGATCGTTTGCTATACGCTCGCGGCCGTGTTCGACCTGATCTCGTTCTTCTCGGACGAGATGGACCCCAAGGCACACGACTTCTTCGCGGCGGCGACCTTCGTGATGGTCGCCGGATTCATCGTGAGCCTCGGTGCCGCCCTCACCGGATTCATGGACTGGTGGAAGGGCATCCCCCGCGACCGCAACAGCGGGCCGATCGGTACGGCCAAGCACACCCAGGTCTGGCGCACGATCAACTGGCACGCGACCGTGATGCTGACCGTCACCGCGATCACCCTGATCGACGTCATCCTCCGCGTCTCCGACTTCGACCGGGGGCAGACGCAAGGGGCCTGGCTGGTGCTGTCCGTGATCGCCGCGGCCCTCGTGCTCTTCGGCGCCGCCTACGGTGGGACGCTCGTGTTCGAGTACGGCTTCAACGTCGAGAACGTGGAGGAGGTCTGGAAGGAGTCCGAGGAGGACCACGTCCGCCTCCCTCGTAGCGGTTCCTCCTCGTAGCCCACGTCCATGGCGGCGGACCGTCCGCTCGGCTACGTGACGCAGACATCGGCGCCGTCGGCGGCGTCTCCCGAGGGCGTCTACGCGACGATCGCCGATCTCCGGAACCATCTCGACTGGTCCGGGGAGCGCGCCAGCAGCCAGACGTTCAAGCTCCTGTCGATCGAGGCGCCGGACGGCCCCGCCGCGGTGGGGACGACCTTCAGCTCGTCCGGCGCGGCCGACAACGGCACGTTCCACGACCGATCCGAGGTGACGGTCGCCTCCGCTCCCACCGCGTTCGTGATCGAGACCGACGCCCACCTCGACCGGAAGCGTGGGAAGCCGTGGGACGCGCACTTCATCCATCGCTACGACGTGGCGCCCGAGGGCGAGGGCTCTCGGATCACGTACACGGAGACGATCGAGCGCGTGAACTACGTTCCCTACTGGCTCCAGCCGGGTGTGCGATCGATCTTCAAGGTCTACGTGAACCGTGCGGATCGGAAACAGCTGGAGAACCTCGCTCGGCTCGCCGAGGAGCGTGCGGGCCCGTAGCTCAGAACTCCAGGGTGCAGTTCTCGCAGACGAAGACCCTCGCGCGATGGTTGTGGCTGTGGCCGCCGCAGCGGTAACACCGCCGGCACGTACCCCCCGAGTGGCAGTCGATCGGGTCGGTCGTCTCCCCCGGTTGGTCCCACGTGGTCGCCGGCTCCGACGGGCGGGGGAGCTGGATCGACAGGAGCGTCATCGGTCCGTCCCCACTGACGAAGCCATGCGGGTGCGCGGTCGCTCGGCCGATCACGAGGCTCCCCTCGAGCGGAACCGGGTTGTCCGCGAGCAGCGCCTTGCCGGCGCCCTCGAGCACGACGACCCACTCCTCTGAGTCCGGATGCGTGTGCGCGTACGCGGGCTGGTTCGCCGTGAACCCCTGGAGCGACAGGTAGAACTCGTCCCCCTGCGTGATCGGGACCCGGCGGAACCCGGAGGGACAGAGCGCGAGGACCTGCTCGGGGTGCATCGAGAAGACGCCGAGGTTGTCCAGGACCTCCGCGAGGTCGCCGACCGAGTGAGGCATGAGTAGCATCCTCCCGCATCGGGCCGGGCCAGCCAAACCAGGGCGAACCACCGAGCCGAGCCGGATGGAGGAGGGCGCCATGACCGAACGGTTGATCATCGTGGACCATGTCCTGTTCGTCGTCGAAGACTTCCCGGCGAGCCGGCGCCTCTACACGGCGGCCCTCGCGCCGCTCGGGATCGAGGAGCTGAACGAGGAGCCGAACTGCATCTCGTACGGCCGGGAAGATCTCGATGACTTCTCGATCTGCGAGGGGTCGCCTATCACCGTGGCCGCGCACGTGGCGTTCGACGCCGCGGATCGGGCGCAGGTGGACGCCTTCTTCGAGGCCGCGCTCGCCGCAGGCGCGACCACCCGCGGCGAACCCGGCGTCTGGACCCAGTACTCGGACCGCTACTACGGCGCGTTCGTGAACGATCTCCACGGCAACAACGTCGAAGCCGTGTTCCACAGCCCGGTGCCGATCACGGATGCCCCGGAACGTCATGGGGTTCCCTAGATCCAGTGGCAACCGGAAAACACCTGCGGTGTAGCGTATCCAGTAGATCGCCGGTTATCTCATCTATCCCGTTTCGGTCCCCCACGTCCCGGGTAGGGGTCAAGATGAAGTCCCCAAGAGGCACGGAATCGACCCTGTGAAGGAGGTGCCCAATGAGGACTGATCTCTGGAACTACCCGGAAGGGACGACCACGCCCCTGGACATCCAGGGGTTCAAGGTGCGGGCCACCGATGGCGAGATCGGCAAGATCGATGAGGCCACGTACGACGTGGACTCGGCATTCGTCGTCGTCGACACCGGTCCGTGGATCCTCGGCCGGAAGGTGCTGATCCCGGCCGGCATGATCGATCGGATCGACCTCGATCGACGTGAGGTCGAGGTTCGGCTCGCGCAGGATCAGGTCAAGAACGCACCTGAGCTCGACGAGGTGACCGATTACCGGTCGGACACCTACCGCGAGCAGGTCGGGACCTACTACAGCACCTACAGCTAGGTCCGACGTTCCATCGGAACGAGGCGAGGGCGTGTGCCCTCGCCTCTTCCGTCTGTGGGAGCCCCGCACCGGCCGACCGCTAGATCAGCTCCTCCTTCGTCTCCGCGAACGCCCGCACCGCGAACGCAAGGTCCTCGCGCGTGTGCGCCGCCGAGACCTGCGCGCGGATCCGAGCCATCCCTTTGGGGACCACCGGGTAGGAGAACCCGACGACGTAGACGCCTTTCTCGAGCATCGACTCCGCCATCCGACCGGCGAGCGCGGCGTCGCCCAGCATCACCGGCACGATCGGATGCTCCCCGGGGAGCACGTCGAGCCCGGCGGCCTCCATCTCGGCCCGGAAGTACTTGGTGTTCTCCTCGAGCCGATCGCGGAGTTCCGTCGACGCCGTGAGCAGCTCGATCGCCTTCAACGACCCGCCCACCACCGCGGGCGCGATCGTGTTCGAGAAGAGGTAGGGACGCGACCGCTGGCGGAGCAGCTCCACCACCTCCCGTGGACCGCTGAGGTACCCGCCGCTCGCGCCGCCGAGCGCCTTGCCCATCGTCCCCGTGACGATGTCGACCCGGTCGATCACGCCGTGATGCTCGGGCGTGCCACGGCCTCCCGGTCCCATGAACCCGACCGCGTGGGAGTCGTCGACCATCACCATCGCGTCGTGACGCTCGGCCAGATCGCAGATCGCCGGGAGGTCGGCGAGGTAGCCGTCCATCGAGAACACGCCGTCTGTGGCGATCAGGCGGCGCCGGGCTCCCGACGCCTCCTTGAGCTGCGTTTCCAGGTCGTCCATGTCGTTGTTGCGGTAGCGGAACCGCTTCGCCTTCGACAGGCGGACGCCATCGATGATGCTCGCGTGGTTCAGCTCGTCCGAGATCACCGCGTCGTCCTCGCCGAGCAGCACCTCGAACAGCCCGCCGTTCGCGTCGAAGCACGACCCGTACAGGATCGTGTCCTCCATACCGAGGAACCCGCTCAGCCCGTCCTCGAGGTCCTTGTGGAGCTCCTGCGTCCCACAGATGAAACGCACCGAGGCGAGCCCGAAGCCCCACTCCTCCATCGCGGCGTGCGCGGCCGCGATCACGTCGGGGTGGTCGGCGAGCCCCAGGTAGTTGTTCGCGCAGAGGTTGAGGACCTCGCCCTCGCGGCCGCGCACACCCACTCGAGCCCGCTGCGGCGACGTCAGCACACGCTCGGCTTTCTCCAGGCCCGCACCGCGGATCTCCTCGAGCTCGGCCGCGAGCGACGGTCGGACGGTCTCGGTCGTCACGGCGCGTCCGTCCAGTGCAGCAGCACCTTGCCCGTCTCCCCGGTGCGGATCGCGGCGAACGCATCCTCGAACCGATCCGCCGGGAAGCGATGCGTGATCACCGGTGCGATGTCGAGGCCGCTCTGCAGCATCACCGTCATCATGTACCAGGTCTCGTACATCTCCCGGCCGTAGACGCCGCGGATCGTGAGCTGGTCGAAGATCACCGTGTTCCAGTCGATCGCGAAGGGCTCCTCGGGCAGCCCCAGCATCGCGATGCTGGCTCCGTGCGACAGGTTCTCGACCATGTCGCGGAGGGCGGCAGGATTCCCGCTCATCTCGAGGCCGACGTCGAAGCCCTCCTTCATGCCCAGGGCCTCCTGCGTCTCGGCGAGCGAGCCGTCCCGGACGTCGAGGGCGACGGTCACGCCCATCTTCCGCGCGAGCTCGAGGCGATACGGGTTCACGTCGGTGATCACGACGTAGCGGGCGCCCGCGTGCCGGACGACCGCTGCGGCCATCAGCCCGATGGGGCCGGCGCCCGTGATCAGCACGTCCTCGCCGAGGACCGGGAACTGCAGCGCGCTGTGCACCGCATTGCCGAACGGGTCGAAGATCGCCGCCACGTCGCGGTCGATCGACGCGTCGTGGTGCCAGACGTTCGTCACGGGCAGCGCGATGAGCTCGGCGAAGGCGCCGGGGCGGTTCACCCCGATCCCACCTGCGTCTGCGCACAGGTGGCGTCGGCCGGCCATGCAGTTGCGGCACCGGCCGCAGACCACGTGGCCCTCGCCGCTCACGAGGTCGCCCGGTCCGTAGTCCTTGACGTTGGATCCGATCTCGACGATCTCGCCCACGAACTCGTGGCCGATCACGAGCGGGACCGGGACTGCCTGCTGCGCCCACTCGTTCCACTCCTCGATGTGGAGGTCGGTCCCGCAGATCCCCGTCCGGTCCACCCGGATCAGGACGTCGTTGATCCCGATCTCGGGCTCCGGGACCTCCGTCATCACGAGGCCGGGCCCGGCCTCCTGCTTCACGAGGGCACGCATCCGACCGCTATCTCAGCACGGTGACGTCGGGGTCGGCACGCCGGGCTCGATCACGCCGGCCGCGCCACGGCTCGCCCGAAACCACCCTCGGCGACGGGGAGTCGTGCGGCGGCCTCGCGGAGGGCCTCCAGGTCCGCTCGGCTGAGCTCCAGGAGCTCGGGCGGAGGCTCGAAGAACCGCTGGAGGACGCGGCCGCGGATGGCGGCCCCCCGGGGGGTCAGGACCACCAGCTTGACGCGACGATCGGTCGCGACGGTCCGACGCTCCGCGAGCGCGCGCTCCTCGAGACGATCGACGATGAACGTGGCGTTGGACGCGTCGCACCCCCAGGCGTCCGCCAGGTCACTCATCGTGCGCCCTTCCGAGGGATCGAGGACCATCAGGGCGCGGATGTCGTTCGGCGTGAGCCCCTCGCTGCTCAGGACCTTCTGTCGGTGACCGACCGTGTCGAAGAAGAAGCGCGCCAGCGGCCTCCATGCCTCGGAGGCGAGGTGCTGCTTCGACTCGGATCGGGCGACCACCCCTCTATCGTAGCCCACCCGCGGACGATGGTCCATCCCCTTCAACCATCGGTGTACTTCGATGGTTGACATACTTCAACTATCTGTGCCAGGGTACTGCCGTGACTGACGCGGCGATCGAGGTCGAGGGCCTCACGAAGCGGTTCGGTGAGGTGGTCGCCCTCGACGGGATCGACTTCTGGGTGCCCGCACGGTCGGTCTTCGGTCTCCTCGGCCCCAACGGAGCCGGGAAGACCACCGCCGTGCGGATCCTCGCGACGGTGTTGGAGCCCGACGGTGGCCGAGCCGCGGTCCTCGGCCACGACGTGGTCGCCGAGCCGGACGCGATCCGTCGCCGGATCGGCCTCGCCGGGCAGTTCGCGGCGGTGGACCCCAACCTGACCGGGCGGGAGAACCTGCGCCTGATCGGACTGCTGAGCCAGATGGAGACGTCGGCGATCCCGCCGAGGGCCGCGGAGCTGCTGGAGCGGTTCGATCTCAGCGATGCCGCCGACCGGCCCGTCCGGACGTACTCCGGCGGGATGCGTCGGCGACTGGACGTTGCGGCCGCGCTGGTGCCGCGACCCCCGGTGCTGTTCCTCGACGAGCCCACCACGGGGCTCGACCTGCACAGTCGGAACGGGCTCTGGGACATGATCAACGAGCTCGTGCAGGATGGCACGACCGTCTTGCTCACGACGCAGTACCTGGAGGAGGCCGACCGGCTCGCCGAGCGGGTCGCGGTGATCGACCATGGTCAGGTGATCGCGAACGACGCGCCCTCGGTCCTGAAGGCGCAGCTCGGCAGTACGGTCGCGGAGCTCGGCTTCGAGGACGCGTCGACCGCGGAGCAGGCCCGAGAGCTACTCGCGGGGCGTCATCCCGGGGTCGAGCGTGAGGGGACCATGGTCCGGCTCGGCTCGAACGAGGGACCTCGGCTGCTGGTCGACGTCCTCAGACGGCTCGACGGGGCGCAACTCGCCCCGGCCACACTGGCGGTGCACGAGCCGAGCTTGGATGACGTCTTCCTCGCGCTCACCGGTCGCCATGCGGAAGAGATCTCCGAGGGCGCAGAGCAAGGAGCCGAGGGACCGGCCGTTCCGGGACGCCGGCGGCGGAGAGGGGCCGCATGAGCGTGGACGTCGCCACCGAGATCGTCCGCGAGCGGTCTCTTCCGGTCCGAGCGATCCGAGACGCGCTCGCCGTCACTGGCCGCAACCTGATCGCGTACCGACGGGTCCCGCAACTCGTCGTGTTCTCGACGATCCAGCCCGTGATCTTCGTGGTGATGTTCCGCTACGTGTTCGGAGGCGCGATCGCCCTGCCGGTCTCCTTCTTCCCGTACGTGGACTTCCTGATGCCGGGGGTCTTCGTGCAGACGGTCGTGTTCGGTGCGTTGGCGACGGCGATCGGGCTCGCTTCCGACATGAAGAGCGGGCTGATGGAGCGGTTCCGATCGCTGCCGATGGCTCGCAGCGCGGTGCTCGCCGGTCGCACGCTCGCCGATCTCACCCGGAACCTGTTCGTGGTCCTGCTGATGCTCGCCGTCGGTTTCCTGGTTGGGTTCCGCCTACACACCGACGTCCTCGGGCTGATCGGGGGGATCCTCCTCCTCCTGGCGTTCGGGTACGCGATGAGCTGGATCTTCGCGAGCGTCGGCCTCCTCGTGGGTGATCCGGAGACGGCGCAGGCGGCCGCGTTCCCCCTGCTCGCGCCGCTCGTGTTCGCCTCGTCGCTCTTCGTCCCGGTCCAATCGATGCCCGGGTGGTTGCAGCCCTGGGCGAACCACCAGCCGGTCTCCGTGACGGCGAAGGCCATCCGGTTCCTCACGCTCGGCGACAGCCCGTTCGGCCACTCCTCCGACGTGTGGGAGTCGCTGGTGTGGATCGTCGGCATCCTGCTCGTGTTCGCGCCGCTCGCGGTGCGGCGGTACCGCCGCGCGATCTAGCGCCGCCTACTGCCAGGCCGCCACGATGATGGCGGCCACCAGGATCCCCACGGCGTGGTAGCCGGCCGTGATCGCGCCCCAGACCATCGGCTTGGGCTTCTCGGATTCGAACTGGGCCGTCACGAAGGTGATCGAGACCGCGAAGCCGATCGCGCAGACCAGGCCGAGGACGATGCCTCGCTGGAGGGTGTCGGAGCCCGTGGCCTTCGCGAGCATCCCGAGCGCCACGGAGGCCAGCACGCTGCCCACCAGCGGGGTCAGGTAGATCGCCGGGCTGGGCCGGGTACCTGGGTCGGGCGTGGCGAGGCCGCCCGCCGCCGCCCACGCCTTCCCGAACAGCGGGGGCGCGTACCAAACGGCGCCGATCGCGAAGTACGCGAGCGCCGCCACGAGGACGGCGAGCCAGTTCAGGTCGCTCAGCGAATCGAACGTCACGGATCCTCCTCTCGACCGGTTCCGGTGCTGAGGGTACCCCGGTTGTCGCGTCGGCCGGCGGAACCGTTGCGTCGGATTGCTCGTCAGGTCATGTGGGTACCAAGGAAGCGCGCCCCCGATCGAGAGGTGAACGTCGGATGCAGATCCGCACCAGCGAAGCGTCGTGGGAAGGCCCCCTGAAGGACGGCAAGGGTCGATTCTGGACCGAGAGCGGTGAGGTGTCCGGCGTCTTCGCCTTCTCCACCCGATTCGAGGACCAGTCCGGAACGAATCCGGAGGAGCTGATCGGGGCCGCCCTCGCGAGCTGCTTCTCGATGGCATTGGCGGGCGATCTCGGCCGCGCCGGCCACGCTCCGGACGCGGTCCGTACCGTGGCGATGGTGCACCTGGACGAGGCTGAGGACGGGTTCGCGATCACCGGTATCGATCTCGACGCCGAGGCCACGGTCCCGGAGATCGAGGCGTCGGAGCTGGAGTCGATCGCGCAGTCGACGAAGGAGAACTGTCCGGTCGGCAAGGCGTTCGCCGCCGTGCCGATCACGCTCCGCATCAGGCTGGGCCGATAACCTCCCGGGCCCGCCGGCCGCTCCCCGTAAGCTCCGTGCCGTGAGCAGCTCCGATCACCGGGTGATCGTCGGCCAGACGGGGCAGAACGTGCTCGGGCTCGGTATCGGCGCGGTGGCGACGTTCGTCGCGCAGGTACTGATCACGAACGCGCTCGGCGACGAGGCGTTCGGGGTCGTCACCCTCACCACGCAGGCCGCGTTCATCGCCGCGGCGGCCACGCGATCCGGGATGGACGTCGCGAACGTGCGGCTGGTGGCGATCCTCGACGGCCGTGGCGAGGTCGCGCGAGCCCGAGGGCTCGTCCGACGCTCGGCCGCGATCGCCACCGCCGTCTCGGTGCCGCTGGCGGCCGCGGCGTTCCTCTCGGCGGGGTGGCTCGCGGAACGGTTCACGGCGGTCCCCGCGCTGGCGGAGCCCGCCTTCCGGGCAGCCGCGGTGACGGTCCCCTTCGCCGCGCTCGCGTTCGTCTACATGGGAGCCACGCGCGGACTGAAGATCATGCGGTACACGCTGTACTCGCAATGGATCGCTCAGCCGATCGGCTGGATCGTGCTGACTGTCCTGTTCTGGATGTGGGCGGAGACGGCCGGCGCCACGACCCTCGCCTTCGGGGCGTCGTGGGCGCTCGCCCTGGCGATCGCCCTGGCGGGATGGGCGCGCGAGCGCCGGCGGTTCCCCGAAGGCGATCTCGTCGGCGAGGGGGTCGTGGAAGAGCGCGCCGGCGCGCTCCTCCGGTTCGGCGCGCTCCGTGCGCCGGCGACGCTGTTCGCGCAGCTCATCTTCTGGACCGACCTCTTCGTCCTGTCGGTGCTGTGGAGCGACCGCGGAGCGGCGGGCGCCTCACGGGTGGGGGTCTACGGAGCGGTGTTGCGAGCTGGACAGGCGCTGTTCCTGTTCCTCACGTCGGTATCGCTGACGTTCAGCCCGTTCGTCGCCGACCTCCACCATCGAGGTGAGCGGGCCCGGCTGGACGGTCTCTACAAGAACGTCACGCGGTGGACGCTGGCGGCCACGATCCCGGTGCTGCTCGTGCTGGGGATCCTGCCGGAGGAGACCCTGCGGATCTTCGGGCCGGAGTTCGCGAGCGGCGCGAGCGCACTGCGGATCCTCATCATCGGGATGATCGTGCCCGTGATGGTCGGGACCGTGGGGTTCATCCTGATCATGGCGGGACGCACGGGATGGGATCTCGTCGTGTATCTCGCCGGCTTCACGATCGACATCGGCGTGGCGCTGTTGCTCGCGGGGCCGTCCAACCTCGGGATCCGCGGCGCGGCGATCGCCCAAGCCCTCACGCTGTCGTTCTCGGCCACGGCCCGGCTCCTCCTGGTGCGGCGTTTCCTGGGGATCTGGCCGTTCGATGGCGCCTGGCTCCGGCTGGCGGTGCCGACGGCGCTGGGCGCCCTCACGATGTGGCTCGCCCACGTCGCGATGCCGAACGACCGATGGTTCCTCGACCTGCTCGTCTCGGCGGCTGTGGGCGCCGCCGTCTACGCGGGGTCGTTGCTGGCGTTCGGGCTCTCGCCCACCGAGCGCGCCGCCGCGCTCCGTCTCATCCTCCGCCGGCCCACGGCGGTGGCTCCCTGATCGCGAAGGAACCCGTGAACTAGCTCACCGGATCGGCCGTCTGGCGCTCCGCCCGTCGCCTGGCGAGCTCGTCGTCGATGTCCGGCAACGTGATGAGCTGGTCCTGCAGCTCCGTGAGCGAACGCCGGTAGTCGTCCGAGAGCGCCCGCAGCTCCGACGTCCGCCTCTGCGCGAGCTCCATCTCGGACTGCACCCGGTCGCGCTTCGCGACCAGTTCGTTCACCTCTGTCTGCAGCTCGCCGATGCGCCACGTGAGCAGACCGGCGCGAGCGGCGTCGCCCGCCGCCTTGGTCGTCACCTCCTCGTACTGGGTGTCGAGCGCCGCGGCCATCCGTCGCTTCATGCGGCGGCCGCGCGCGAACGCCACCGCGATCGTCCAGGCGAGGCCTGCGGATGCCGCCAGTCCACAGAGGATGAGGATCCCCGGGCGGATCCCGGGGGCGATCAGGGGACGCCCGAGGAACAGGATCGTTCCACCGAACGCGCGTGTGCTCTCGATGATCGTCTCCACGACGCAGGCGGTCCAAGCGGCTGCGAGCAGCATGGCGAAGTACCCGGCCATCGGCGATCGTGCTCCCTGTTCGGGGGGACGTGCGGAAGCTGCTCGGAGCCTCGCACCGGCTGCGACATCGCGTCAATAGTGCAACTGGATGAGGCGACGTACACCACCAGCACTCACCAAGTGCTGCCCTCCAGTCGCTCCGCGGCATCCAATGCCCTGGCGACCGCGTCCGCCGGGTCGCTCGCTCGCTGCAGGGGATCGCCGGGGAGTCCTTCGAGGTCGAGGGACCAGGTGCCGAGCCCCACCACCGGCTTGCCCATCTTGAGGGCGAGGGCGATCTCGGACAGCGTCCCGAACTCGCCCCCCACCGCGATCACCGCGTCGGCGGCCCGGGCGACGATCGCGTTGCGAGCCTCGCCGAGACCCGTGGCGATCCGCACCGTCAGGTGCGCCGAGGCGTGGGTGCGGTCCTCACCGGGGAGGATCCCCACCGAGGTACCGCCCGCCGCCTCGCAGCCTCGCGCGGCCGCGTCCATCACCCCGCCGAGCCCGCCGCACACGAGCACGGCGCCTGCCTCGGCGAGGCGCCGGCCGATCTCCTCGCCGGCCGCCATCTCGTCGTCGGATGCCTGACCCGCACCGATCACCGAGATGTACGGGCCCTCGCTCACGGTCCGGAGTATCGCAGCCTCGGCCGGTGGCTCAGCCCCACGTGACGCCGAGGATCGCCGCCAAGAGAGCGGCGGCCGCCGGCTTGTCGAGCGGCTCGTTGCCGTTGCCGCACTTCGGGCTCTGGACGCAGGACGGGCACCCGAGCGAGCATGGGCACTGCCGGATCGTCTCGAGCGTCGCCTCGAGGAGGCGCTCGATGTGTCGGAACCCTCGCTCGGCGATGCCGGCGCCTCCCGGGTAGGCGTCGTGGATGAAGATCGTCGTCAGCCCCGTGTCCTGATGCAGCGGTGTGGAGACGCCGCCCAGGTCCCACCGATCGCACGTGGCGATCAACGGCATCAGGCCGATCGCTGCGTGCTCGGCCGCGTGGATCGCGCCGGCCAGCTGCCGGGGCGTGACGGCGGCCTTCGCGATCACCTCCGGGGTGATCGTGAACCAGAGGGATCGCGTCTCCAGCCGTTGTGGCGGGAGCGCGAGCGCCTCCTCGTCCACGACCTCGTTCGTCGAGACCAGCTTCCGGACGAAGCCCACGACCTGATCGGTCACCAGCACGTCCCCGAACGAGACCTCCACCCCCTCCAGCGTCCCCCGCTCGAGCTCGCCGACGATCTCGATGTCGGTGATCGTCCGCGCCTGCGTGTAGTAGTCGGGATCGGCGGCCTTCACGGCGGCCACCCCTCGGTCGAGGTGGAGCTCCGTGACGAGGTACTGCTCGCCCATGTGGAGGTAGACGGCGCCCGGATGGAGCGTGCCGAACGCGCGATGCTCGTCCGCGGTTCCGATCACCTCGCCGGTGTCGGCGTTCACGATCGTGTAGACGGTGCCGGCACCCGCGCGCACGTCCACCCCTCGGTGCGGAGACTCGCGCCCGGCATCGTGCCAGGCGTCGCGGCGACGCGTGAGCTCCCCCCGCTCGCCCATCCGCTCGAGCGCGGCGCCGGTGTCCGCCCCGAAGTACCGATGGTCCTCGTCCGCGATCGGCAGCTCGCGGGCAGCGCAGCGCAGGTGCGGCTCCCGGACGTACGGGTTCTCGGGGTCGATCACCGCGGCCTCGGCCGGCTTGTCGAAGAGGTCCTCCGGATGATGGACGAGGTACTGATCCAGAGGATCGTCCTGTGCGACCAGCATCGCGAGTGACCCCTCGGCCCGGCGCCCCGCCCTGCCCGCCTGCTGCCACATCGAGGCTCGGGTCCCCGGGTACCCCGTGAGGACGACCGCATCGAGCGACCCGATGTCGATCCCGAGCTCGAGCGCGTTGGTCGCGGCCACCGCGAGGAGATCCCCCTCGGCGAGACGCCGCTCGATCGCGCGGCGGTCCTCGGCGAGGTACCCCGCCCGATACGAGACGACCCGGGAGCGCCGGGATGCGTCGCCCAGGTCGCGTCTCGTGAACTCCGCGAGCAGCTCCGCCGCGCGCCGTGAGCGTGTGAAGCCGATCGTGCGGACGTCATCGGCGACGAGCCTGCCCATCAGCCACGACGCCTCCGCCAGCGCGCTGCGCCTGCGCCCGGTCTCCTCGTCCACGATCGGCGGGTTCCAGAGCGCGAAGAGCTTGTCACCGGCCGGCCCGCCGACCCCCTCGACGACCTCGACGTCGAGACCGGTCAGCCGCGAGGCCAGCTCGCCCGGGTTGCCCACCGTGGCGCTGGCCAGGCACCAGCGAGGAGTGCCGCCGTAGTGCTCGATCAGCCGTCGGAGTCGCCGCAGGACCATCGCGACGTGCGAGCCGAACACCCCGCGGCACACGTGGGCCTCGTCGATCACGATCAGGGAGAGCCGGAAGAAGAAGTCCGCCCATCGTGCGTGGTCCGGGAGGATCGAGAGGTGGAGCATGTCGGGGTTCGTCAGGACGAGGTTGGCGTTCTTGCGGACCAGGGGTCGTTCCGCCTTCGGCGTATCGCCGTCGTAGGCCGACGCGCGGATCTGCGTGAGCTTCAGCGCGCGCACGGCCCGGAGCTGATCGCGGGCGAGCGCCTTCGTCGGGAAGAGGTAGAGCGCCGTGGCCTTCGGCACGGTGATGGCAGCTTCCGCGAACGCCACGTCGTACACGAGCGTCTTCCCGCTCGCGGTCCCCGTCGAGAGGATCACGTCGCGTCCTCCCCGGAGCGCCTCCAGCCCGCGCGACTGATGCGCGTACAGGCCCTCGATGCCGAGGAGCCCCAGCCGGGAGGTCAGGACGGCCGGGAGGTCCGACGGGAACGGATCCAACCGCGGCTCGCGTGCCGGCAGCTCCCGCGTATTGACGAGACATGCGGCGGTCTCGGGGTCCAGCGCGGTGAGCTCATCGATGAATCCACGAGCGTCCACGGGGAACGACGCTACCGGGACGGCGCCGTCGGAGGGTCCTCGTCCGGGGGGTCGTCGGGCGACGGGTCGTCGTGTGGTGGAGAGGGGTGGTCTCCCTCGGCTTCCTCGAGCGCGTCCTGGAGGCGCTCCTCCCCGAGCTCCGCGTAGGACGCCACGAACGCGTCGCGAACGAGCTGCGGTACGCGCCGCCGGTCCCGGAGGATGAAGGCCACGCCGAGCAGCAGGTACAGGATGCCGACGCCGATCCGCTCCGCCGCGTGCATCGACTCAGGGACGAGCGCACCCACGATGAACTGCGCCCAGAACAGCCCGAACAGGTACCCGGCCTCCCGCAGGGACAGCGAGAGGTTCGACAGGATCGCGACCGCGAAGAACGACTGCGCGGCCGTAAGGAACAGCTCCTCTCGCTGGACCGCGCTGATCGGCAGCCCGTGCGTGGACGCGCTGGAGATCGCGAACACGATGGGGAGCGTCCCGACGAGCAGCGTCCACTGGTTCACCTTCGACGATACGAGCGTCCCAAGGCCGGCGTTCGTGTTCAGCCGCCACGCGAAGAGACCGGCCACGAGGAGCTCGGGCGACTCGGAGGCGAGTGGTGCGAGCCACTGGACGAGGAGGAACTCGCTGATCCCGAGCTGCTTCCCGGCCTCTTGGAGCGAGTGCGCGAACGGCTCCGCGAAGAGCAGGATCACAACACCGGACGCGAGGAACAGGCCGATCACCGACACGCGACGGGTCACGACCGGGAACGTGCCAAGGTACCGCGCCGGTCCCACGAGGTGGGGTTCCTCGGCCGGCGCTCGCGAGACCCGCCACGTGTAGCCGGCGAACAGGGCGACGAGGACGATCGTGTCTATCAACGTGATCGAGGCCTTCAGGGGCAACGTGAGCGAGTAGAGCGTCGCCACCCACAGGAACCCGAGCTCGATCGAGTGGTCGCGGGTGAGCTGGATCCCTTTCCAGCGCCCCGGCGGCAGCTGTCTGGTCCTCCGGAGCCGGTACCAAGCGATGAAGACCACCATCGACCACCCGAGGCCGATCAGCAGTCGGTTGGCACCCGTCATGTTGGCGAGCGCCAGATCACATGGCGACTCTCGGCCGGGGCCGAGGGGCGACGGACAGGATGGATCCAGTTGGTAGGAGTTTCCGCCCTGGGCCGTGAACACGAAGTCCACCGCGTACTCGGGCAGTACCGCGATCAACGCGAGGATCGCGATCGCCAGCCCGGCGGAGATATCGAGCTGCGCGGTCTCGGCCGCCCACGAGATCGCGAACGCCGCCCCCACGATCGCGAGGCCGAACAGCAGCGCCTCGAGGGCGTGAGACGCATCGAGCCCGCCGTACCGCACCAAGAACGCGGGAACGGTCAGGAGGGCGACCGCCGCCAGCGCGATGCGCTGGCGGCCCGGATGGATGTCGATGAGATCGTCGTTCACGGTCACCTAGGGCAGGTCGCTGGGGAGCGGAAAGACGTCCGAGCGTATCAACGGCGTGTGGGACTCACCGGACGCCGGTGGGGCTCGGCGGGATGTTCCCCCGGCGCAGCGCTCCGTCCGCCTTCGCGTCGGCGAAGATCGCCCGCGCCGTCCCCATCGACAGCTGCACCACGGAGAGTCCGCCGACGTTGCCCGTCCCTCCGGGCAGGACCACGTTCTGCACGTTGGCGAACCGGATCCGGCTCGCCCCGAACGCGAGGTCCACGAGCTCGTCCACGGGCAGGTTGGATTCCGTGTTCCGCACGCCCGCCGCGATCCACGTGAGGAGCCGGCTCGGGTTCTTCCGGAACTCCTTCTTGAACTGCACGAGCGCGGCCACGATGACGCGGCCTCCGTTCTCCTGGCGGCCGAAGTCGCCGCCGGGCACGCTGTGTCGGTCGCGGGCGAACGCCAGGACCTGCTCCCCACGGAGACGCTGGAAGCCCGCGTGGAAGTTCGACTCCGAGAAGCGATCCTTCATCCGGAACGGCACCCGCAGCTGGAGCCCGCCGATGGTCTCGAACATGCGCGTGATGCCCCAGAACGACGTGACGGCCCAGTAGTCGATGCGCGCCCCGAAGTTCTGCTCGACCGTCTGCACCATGCGCGCCGGTCCGCCGCTCGACATCGCGGCGTTGATCTTGGTCGTGCCCAGGCCGGGGATCGACACGAACGAGTCGCGAGGGATGCCGACGACGACCGCTCGCTGCTTCCGTGGGTGCAGGAAGATCACGTGGATCGAGTCCGCGCGCAGGGCGAGTGGGTTCTGGCCCGGCCGGGCGTCCGATCCGATCGCGAGGATCGTGATCGTTCGCCGGCCGGTGGGATCCGGCGTGTAGCCGCCGTGCGCCCGCCCGAACACGATGCCGGACGTGCGGGCGGCCGCGGCCGGGAGCTCGGCGATCGATCCGATCGTGGAACCCGCGGCCCAGGCGAGGAGCACCACGACCGCGACAGCCGCCCGCCGGGTCATGCGGCTCGCCTCGGGCCGTCGTTCCGGGTCACGTCGAACGACACGATCTTCCATGCGCGGCCCACGCGCTCGAAGAAGTACTGCCCGACCGATCGGAGGACCACCTCGTCCGAGCCCGTCGCGACCGCAGTGAATCGAACGACGCTCACGAGCAACACCGGGGCGCCTTGGCGGTCGAGCAGGACCCGCGTCGCGATCCGGCCCGTCTTGGGCTCGATCCGCTCGTAGCGATCCCCGGCGCCGGCTCCCGCCGTGAGGGGGCCGGGGTGCGACTCCGCCTGGTCGCGAGCGCCGCGCGCGAACCCTCCGAACGCGTCCACGTAGCTCCCCTGCTCCCAATTGGCCGGATCGAGGAACCCCTCCGTGTACAGATCAGTGAGCACCTCCTGGGCCTCCGTCGCCGCGGCGACGCTCGCCCGCCGGTGGCGGGCGCCCATCGGCTCCGGCGAGGTCTTGACCAGCTTCCGCGAGGTGTCGTCGAACCCGAACGGGGGTGGCGTCGGCGACGCAACGTCGCCGTCGCTCGCGGTCGCTCCGTCGCCGGCCCCCCGCGTCGGCGCGTCGTCCCGCGTGAGGAAGACGACGGCGCCGATCACGAGCAGTACCGCGAGTCCGGCACCGATCAGAGGGATCCGGCGAGGAGACCGAGACGGGGTCTGCTCCTTCGCCAATGTCGCTCCAGGCTACGGACGGACGCGAGGGCTCGACAACGCCGTTTCGCGCGGCTAGCCCGCGGGTTCGGCGTCGGCCGGGATGTCCTCGGGCAGGATGAACCCGTCGGCGGCGATGTCCTCCAACACCGGGTGAGGCGACGGGAGGCTCACGATGCTCGCACCGCCCGCGGTGCCGATCTCCCCCACCGCCACCAGGTTCGTGAGGCGGGCGGGACGGATCTCCCACGACGTGAACGCCAGCGCGAGCAGGTCGTCCAGCGGGAGGTCGGTGGAGACGTTGCGCATCCCCGCCGCGATCCACCGGAACAGGGCCGTCGGATCCCTCCGGAACTCCGCTCGGAACTGCGAGAACGCCGCGAGCATGATCCGCCCATGGTTCATCGATCTGTCGAAGTCCCCGTGGGACAGCGACTTGCGCGTGCGCGAGTACTCGAGCGCCTCCGCACCTGTCATCGTGGTAGGACCCGCGGTGAAATCGGTGTTCTCGTAGCCCTTGAAGGCGTACGGAACGTCGATCCGGAGCCCGCCGAGCGCGTCGAAGATCCGTGTCATCCCTTCGAAGCCGGTGAGCATGAAGTAGTCGAACGTGATGCCCGTGAGGTCCTCGACCGTTGCGACCATCCCTTCGGGACCGCCCTGGGGGAGCGCCACGTTGATCTTGTTCGTCCCACCGCTCGCGATCGGTACGTAGGAATCGCGGGGGATCCCCACCAGGGTCGCCCGTTTCGTCTTCGGGTCGATCCCGAGGATGTGGATCGAGTCGCAGAGTCCGTCCTCGAGCGCGGTTCCCGGCCGGGAGTCGCTCCCGAGGATCAGGATGAAGATCGGATCGTTCCCCGTGATCGTCGGCCCGTACTCGGCGTGGGCGGCGCCGATCTGCAACACGGGGGCACTCACGGCGGGCGTCGCCTGCAGCGTCGCCACGCCGAGTCCCGAGAGGCCTGCAGCGAGAGTGGCGACCGTCGCGACCAGCTGTCGCCCCGTCACGATGGCGACCCCGACGGACTCGTTGCGGCCGCCTCGGCGTCTTCGCGGTCCACCTCGTAGGCGAAGATCCGCCACGCGCCCTCCACCTCGCGCAGGAAGAACGAACCGACGCTCACGACCTGCGTCGATGGGCCACCCCCCCGAGCTTCTACGGTCGCCTCGAACTCGACCTGGGCGACCGCGCTGACGGGAGCGTCCTTCGCGTCGGTGAGCACGGACACCGTGAGGGTGCCGCTCGCCTCGTCGAGGGCTTCGAAGGCGTCGTTCGCGGTCGATCCAAGCGTGAGCACCTCGGCGTCAGATCCGGCGCGCGTTGCCGCGCGTCCCTCGAAGAGCTCGAACGCCGCCTCGTAGTCGCCCCACGAGCCCTGGTCGACGAACGCCCGGAAGTAGAGCTCGTCCATCGTCTCCTTGACGCCCGCACCGGCTTCCCGAGCCACGTCGTTCAGCTCCGATCGCGGCGTGCGGCTGATGGTGGTCGCCTGGACCTTGCCGAGCTGGAAGCTGAACCCGCCAGACCCGTCCGGTCCGCTGTCGATCAGCGGCACCTTGCCTCCCGACAGCAGGATCGCGGCGATCGCGACCACGGCGACACCGCCCACGGCGACGGCGGTGCGACGGCGAGCGATCGTCCGGCGGCGCGCGGAATCCTCCGCGCGGTTCGTGGGGGATCGCCGCGCGGGATCGGCGGCGGGGGGTTGCTGTGTCAAGGCGCGACCGAGGGTACACGCCGGTCGGAGGCGTTCCAATCACCTTCGGAAGGGCAAGTCGAGGGAATCCGCGTGGGATAGGATGCGGCCGTTCCATCGGATGGCGTGCCGGGAAGACTGGTCGGCGAGCGAGGGTCCACGTGAGCGAACGACCGGACGGCGCGCCACACCAGCAGATCCGACCGCCCTGGTCCAGATCCGATCGACCGGTGCCGCGGCGCATCGTCCGGCCGCTCCAGGAGTTCCTGTCCACCGCCACCGCGAGCGGCACCCTGCTTCTCCTCGCGGCGATCGTGGCGCTCGCGTGGGCGAACTCACCGTGGGCCGATAGCTACGAGCGATTCTGGAGTACGCCCGCCGAGCTCCGCCTCGGGTCGTGGGTGATCGGCGAGGACCTCCGGCATTGGGTGAATGACGGATTGATGACGTTGTTCTTTCTCGTGGTCGGTCTCGAGATCAAACGCGAGCTCCGGACGGGAGAATTGCAGGATCCGCGAGCCGCCGCACTACCAGTGGTGGCCGCGATCGGCGGGATGATCGTGCCCGCATCGATCTACGTCGCGCTGAACGCGGGCGGCACTGGCTCCTCCGGATGGGGCATCCCGATGGCGACGGACATCGCGTTCGCCCTCGGCGTCCTGGTCCTCGCCGCGCGCCACGCGCCAGCCGGGTTGAAGCCGTTCATCCTCACCCTGGCGATCGTGGATGACATCGGCGCGATCCTCGTGATCGCGCTCTTCTACGCGGGCGGGGTGTCGCTCGGCTTCCTCGCCGCGACGGCAGCTCTGTGCGGACTGATGCTCCTCCTCCGGCGTGCCGGTGTCAGAGCGACATCCGCCTTCGTCGCCCTCGGGGCGCTCGTCTGGCTCGCGACGTACGAGTCCGGGGTGCATCCGGCGATCGCTGGCGTCGTGCTTGGCCTGCTCGCTCCCGCCGAGTCCTACCAACGCCCGCGGGCGGTGAGCGCCGAGGCGAGACGAACCGCCGATCAGACGATGGATCATCCCGAGCCACCGGACGCTGATGCACAGCAGTGGCTCCGGCTCGCAACGCTGTCGCGCGAGGCGGTCTCGCCGCTCGCGCGCACGGAGCACGCGCTCCTTCCGTGGACGAGCTTCGTGATCATCCCGCTGTTCGCACTCGCGAACGCGGGTGTCCGCCTCAGCGGTGAGCAGGTCGTCGCCGCATCGACGAGCCGCGTGACGCTCGGCGTCGTGCTCGGCCTCGTGGTCGGCAAGGTCATCGGCATCTCGGGTGCCGCTGCTCTGGCGGTGGCGGTGCGGGTCGGCCGTCTCCCCACCGGCGTACGCCCGGCTCATCTGCTCGGCGCGTCTGCGGTCGCGGGCATCGGGTTCACGGTCAGCTTGTTCATGGCGGAGCTGGCGTTCGATGGCGAACCCTTGATCGCCGAAGCCAAGGTAGGGATCCTCGCCGCGTCCATCCTGGCAGGCGCCCTCGGCTGGATCGTCCTGCGTCTGTCGCCGTCCGTGGGTGACGAGACCGACATCGAAGACGGCGAGACGGAAGACCCTTCGGGTCACTGACTTGGCACGTTTCCTATACTGCCCGCCGTTCTGCGGTCCGGCGCAACGTCCTTTCGATGAACCCGCGCGTCCTGGAGGTCCATGTGCACGGCATCCTTGCTCAGGAAGGCGGCCCGCTCGCGGTCGACTTCACGTCGACGGAGACCACGTATCTCTGGGTGATCCTCGGCATCTCGCTCGTCGCGCTCGTCTTCGCCTACTACCTGGTCCGGGAGGTCCTCGGAGCCTCCGAGGGCACCGAGAAGATGAAGGAGATCGCCCGTGCGATCCAGGAGGGCGCGAAGGCCTACCTGTCGCGCCAGTTCCGAACACTCGGGATCTTCCTCGCGCTCCTGACGATCCTCCTCTTCTTCATCCTGCCGGCCCCGGAGAACGCCACGCACTCGGAGTTGTCGATCAAGCTCGGCCGGTCGCTCGCGTTCATCCTCGGCGCAGGGTTCAGCGCGCTCACCGGCTACGCCGGGATGTGGCTCGCGGTCCGCGCCAACGTGCGGACCGCCAACGCCGCTCGTGAGTCCGGGCTGCGCCGAGCGCTGAAGATCGCGTTCCGCGCGGGCGGCGTCGCCGGCATGTTCACGGTGGGGCTCGGGTTGCTGGGCGCCACCGTGATCCTCCTCATCTACAAGGGCGATGCCACCTCGGTCCTGGTCGGGTTCGGGTTCGGCGGGGCGCTCCTCGCGATGTTCATGCGGGTCGGCGGCGGCATCTTCACGAAGGCCGCCGACGTGGGCGCCGACCTCGTGGGCAAGATCGAGCAGGGGATCCCGGAAGACGACCCGCGCAACGCCGCCGTGATCGCCGACAACGTGGGCGACAACGTCGGTGACTGCGCGGGGATGGCGGCCGACCTGTTCGAGTCCTACGAGGTCACGCTGGTCGCCTCACTGATCCTGGGCGCCGCCGCGTTCGCCGACTCCGAGCTGGGGGCGATCGCGGGCGTGATGTTCCCGCTGTTCGTGCGGGCGATCGGCGTG
>JAJNBA010000096.1 GCA_021155985.1 Actinomycetes bacterium | reverse complement strand
GAAACGCACTGTGACTTCACCGGCGATCTCGACGCCCGTGAAGCAGATCTCGCCGTCTCCCATCGAGGCGTGCATGTCCCCGACGGCGAACAGCCCGCCCTCCTGCCGAACCGGGAAGTAGAGCCTCGAGCCCGGCCCGTGCATGTGGTTGTCCAGGTTCCCGCCGTGTTGACCGGCCAGGCCGTTCGTCAGGGTCTCACTAGCGGTCGCGACGCCGACGACTCCGACCATCGGGCGCGCCGGGAACCGGACCCGCTCGTTCATCTCGACCATTCCGTTTTCGACCTTGAAAACGCGCGTGACCGGCGCGGACACTTTGTCGATCAGCTGGCCATAACCGGGGATAAGGGTCGCGACGCCCCAATCGATCGGATTCACCTCGAGCACGTCCACGACCAGCGAGTCGCCCGGCTCCGCGCCCCGGACCGCGACCGGGCCGGTGGCGCTGTTCACCCGCTCGAAGTCGATCTCCGTCACCAGATCGTCCTCGCTGCGGATCTGGCCGCTGAAGCAGTCGTTGGTCTGGAAACGAACGGTCGCGCCGGGCTCGACCTCGAGCACCGGGTCGAGGTCCGGGCCGAACGCCCAGATCACGTCCTCACGTGCGACCACGTGCTCGACGTCGACTGTCATCGCCCCACCGCGTAGCCTTGCATCCCGCGCGGGCTGGCTCCCGCCTTGAGAGCCCCGTTCTCGCGCCCGACCGCGCTGACACGACCGAGCGACCAGCCCCCCGCGGCCTCGACGTCGTGCCCTCGGTCTCGAAGGTCGTCCAGGACGTCGCGCCCGAACCGCTCCTCGATCGACAGCGATCGCAGCTCCACTTGGCGTGGATAGAAGGATGCCGGGAAGTGGTCGGTGTGGAAGTTGGGCCCGTCGATGGATGCCTGGAGGTCGAGCCCCCCATGGACATGGTTGAGGAAGACATGGAGTGACCACTGGTCCTGCTGGTCCCCTCCGGGCGTCCCGAATGCCAGGTACGGCTCGCCATCGCGCAGCGCGATCGTCGGGGAGAGCGTCGTGCGAGGCCGCTTGCCCGGCTCGAGCGATGCGGGGAGCCCCTCCTCGAGCCAGAACATCTGCGCCCTCGTCCCGAGCGGCCATCCGAGCGCGGGAATCACGGGGGAGCTCTGGAGCCAGCCGCCGCTCGGCGTCGCCGAGACGAGGTTGCCGAAGCGGTCCGCGACGTCTAGGTGGACGGTGTCGCCGCGCGTGGGCTCGCCGGCGCCGACGGTAATGGGCGCGTCCACCAAGGTGGGCAGCCGTCCGCCTCCCGGCCGGAGCTCACCCGAGGCCGACTCGCCGACGAGCAAGCGACGCTCGTCGCTGTACTCAGGCGAGAGCAGGTGGTCGAGTGGCACGTCGACGAAGGTCGGATCGCCGTAGAACGCCTCGCGGTCGGCGAACGCGAGTTTCGCGCACTCGACGATCATGTGGACGTACTCGGCCGAGCCGACGCCGAGGGCCGGCAGCTCGAACCCGGCGAGCAGGGCGAGTTGCTGCAGGAAGACCGGGCCCTGACCCCACGGTCCGGTTTTGCAGATCGTGTACCCGTGGTAGTCGAACGTGACCGGTGCCTCGACCGCCGCCTCCCAGCCCGCCAGATCCCCGCCCGCGAGAAGACCACCGTTCTCGGTGCTGAAGCGATCGATCTTCTCGGCGACGAAACCCCGGTAGAAAGCGTCTCGCGCCCGGTCGATCCTCGCTTCCCGGCTCCCGGTGCCGGCCTCCTCGAGGATGCGCCGATAGGTGGCGGCGAGCGCCGGATTGCAAAAGTGCGTTCCCGGCTGCGGAGCCGGGAGATAGAGCTCCGCCGACGAGGGCCACGTCCAGAGCAGAGGCTCGGTCCGCTCGATCGTCGCAGTCATGCCGGGAATCACCGGATAGC
The DNA here is from genome assembly GCA_021155985.1 of Actinomycetes bacterium. GTDB lineage: Bacteria > Actinomycetota > UBA4738 > UBA4738 > HRBIN12 > JAJNBA01. The sequence goes on along the minus strand of JAJNBA010000096.1, from coordinate 5,434 downwards.
CCTGCTCCGCGTACCCGATCGCCTGCTCGAGGACATCGTCGAGGCCGAGCGTGCCGAAGTCGCGGAGCAGCAGCAGCCAGCCGTCGAAGGCACCCGGGACACACGCCGCGAGCAGCCCGGTCCCGGGAACGAGCCCGTGGCCCAGCTCCCTGAAGCGCTCGATCGTCGCCGCGGCAGGGGAGGTGCCCTGGCCGCAGACGACCAGCGGCTCGCCGCGGTCGGCGCTCCACAGCACGATGGGCAGGTCGCCGCCGGGCCCGTTCAGATGCGGCTCCACGACCTGAAGCGTGAAGCCGGTCGCGACGGCGGCGTCGAAGGCGTTGCCGCCGCGTTCGAGCATCGCCATGCCAGTCGCCGAGGCGAGCCAATGGGTCGACGCGACCATCCCGAAGGTGCCGCGAAGCTCGGGGCGCGTGGTGAAGCTCAACGGTCCGGGGCTCCCGCCAGCTCCGGCGAGGGCTCGACGAGGCGCGGCGCCTCGGACCCGCGCCGGACGAGATGACACGCAACGAGATGTCCCCGGCCCGTGACATCGACGAGCGGCGGCTCCTCGTCGGTCGAGCGCGGCGCCGACTCGTGCTCCAGCGGGCACCGCGTCCGAAACCGGCACCCCGAGGGGGGCTCGATCGGGCTCGGGATGTCGCCCTCGAGCACCACGCGGCTGCGGGTGCGCTGAAGGTCGGGGTCGGGCTCGAGGGCGGCGGAGAGGAGCGCCTGCGTGTACGGATGTTTCGGCCGCGCAAAGAGCTCCTCGCGCGGAGCGACCTCGACGATCTTGCCGAGGTACATGACCGCCACGCGGTCGCACAGGTACTCGACGGTGGCGAGGTCGTGGCTGATGAAAAGACAGGAGAACCCGAGCTCACTCCGGAGGTCGCGCATGAGGTTGAGGACGGACGCCTGCACCGAGACGTCCAGGGCCGAGACGGGCTCGTCCGCGATCAGCAGGCTCGGGTTGACGCTCAGGGCGCGGGCCAGGCCGACGCGCTGACGCTGGCCACCCGACAGCTCGTGCGGATAGCGGAACCGCAGCTCAGGCCGAAGGCCGACGGAGTCGAAGAGCTCGACGACCCGCCCTTCGAGCGCGGAGCGTCGCGCGAGCCCGTGGAGGCGGATCGGCTCCCCGACGATCTGGCCACACGTCATGCGCGGATTGAGGGAGGAGTACGGATCCTGGAAGACGATGTGCATCCGGCGCCGGTGCGGCCTCAGGCCGCGGCGCGACAGATGGGTGATGTCGGCCCCGTCGAGCCGGATCGTCCCCGCCGTCGGCTCGTAGAGCCGGTTCACGCAGTACCCGACCGTCGTCTTCCCACTGCCGGACTCGCCCACGAGGCCCAGGACTTCGCCGGGAGCGATCGAGAACGACACGCCGTCGACCGCATGCACGACGCGGCCGCTGTTGGCCACTCCACGGCCGATCGTGAAGTGCTTGACGAGCCCTTCGACCTCGAGGACCGGCTGCGATCCGTCGCTCATTGCTCACCCGGATGGAAACACGCGACGGCGTGGTCTCGCCGAACCTCGCGCAGCTCCGGCACCTCCGACCAGGACTGCTCGTCCGCGCGCGGGCACCTGTCGGCGAACGCGCAGTGGCCGGGGAGCTCGGCGAGTGACGGCACCCTCCCCGGAATCTCCTGCAGCCGTCCGTTCCGCGCGGCACCTGCCCGCGGCACGGCGCCGAGCAGCCCGATCGTGTACGGGTGCTGCGGGTGGGCGAAGAGCTCGTGCACAGGCGCTTCCTCTGCCTTCCGGCCGGCGTACATCACCACCACCCGGTCGGCGAGGTCGGCGACGACCCCCAGGTTGTGCGTGATCAGCACGATCGCCGTTCCGAGCCGCTCGCGGACCTCGCGCAGGAGGTCGAGGATCCCCGCCTGGATCGTCACGTCGAGCGCGGTCGTTGGCTCGTCGGCGATCAGGATCTTCGGATCGCACGCGAGCGCCATGGCGATCATGACCCTCTGACGCATGCCGCCGGAAAGCTGATGCGGGTACTCGTCGAGCCGGCGGGCCGGATCCGGGATGTGCACGAGGTCGAGGAGCTCCAGGGCCCGCGCCCGCGCCTCGCGCTTGGAGACGTTCATGTGCTCCTGGATGACCTCGTCGACCTGGCGCCCGATCCGGAACACGGGGTTGAGCGATGTCATCGGTTCCTGAAACACGAACGAGATCTGCCGGCCGCGGACCTTCCGCAGGTGCGATTTCGAGGCTCCGAGCAACTCGGTGCCGTCGAAGTTGACGCTTCCGGTGACGGTCGCGGTCTTGGGCAGAAGCCCGAGGATCGAGAGCGCCGTGACGCTCTTCCCACACCCGGACTCGCCCACGATTCCCAGCACCTGCCGGGGCTCCAGGGTCAGCGACATGCGGTCGACCGCGTGGACGGCGCCGTCGTCCGTATCGAATCGAACCGAGAGGTCCCGGACATCCAGGAGGGTCTCGGTCAACGCTCGGTCTTCGGGTCGAGGACGTCGCGGAGGCCGTCACCCAGGAGGTTGAACGCGAGCGCGACGATCACGATCGCGAGGCCCGGGTAGACCGCCAGGCTTGGCGCCTCGTTCAGGTAGGGCTGGGCGGCGTTGAGCATCACGCCCCACGACGGGGTCGGCGGCTGGACGCCGAGGCCGAGAAACGACAGGACCGCCTCGCCGATGATGGCCGCAGGGATCGTCAGCGTCGCCTGCACGAGGAGCGTGCTGGTCATGTTCGGCAGGATGTGCCGGCCGATGATGACGGCGTCGTTCGCACCGTTCGCCACGGCGGCGCGGACATAGTCCTCCTCCCGCAGCGCGAGCGTCTCACCCCGGGCGATCCTGATGAGCGGTGGGATTGCCGCGATGCCCAGCGCCAGCGTGGCGTTCAGGAGGGAAGGCCCGAGGATCGCCGCGAGGCCGACGGCGAGGATCAGGAACGGGAAGGCGAGCAGGACGTCGGTGACCCGCGCGATCACCGTGTCGAGCCAACCGCGGTAGTAGCCGGCGATGAGGCCGATCGGCACGGCCACTGCCATCGCCAGGACGGTGGCGAAGAATCCGGCCTGGATCGAGGCCCGTGCACCCCAGATGATCCGCGACAACGTGTCTCGTCCGAGGTCGTCGGTGCCGAGGAGGTGCTCGCGCGACGGGCTCGCCAGCAGCGCCTCGAAGTCCGTCTCCTCGGGCGGGTACGGCGCGACCCACTCCGCGAACACCGCCGCGAGGATCGCGCCGACGACGATCAGAAGCGACACGACGGCAGCGGGCCGACGGAGAAAGCGCCGGCGGAGGATCCTGCGACGGCGCGCGCGCGCCCCGAGCGGTCTCGCTTCGACGTAGCTCAATTGGACGTTCCCGCCACCCGGATGCGCGGGTTGATCAGGGAGTAGGCGACGTCGACGAGCAGATTCACGATGACGTACCCGACCGCAACGACCAGCACCACACCTTGAAGGAGCGCGTAGTCGCGCTGCGCGATCGAGTCGACGGTCAGCCGCCCGAACCCCGCGATGCCGAAGATCTGCTCGGTCACGACGGCACCCGAGATCAGGGCGCCGAGCTGAAGCCCGATTACCGTCGTCACCGTGATCAAGCTGTTCCGGAGGGCGTGCCTGCCGACGATCGACCACTCGCTCAGCCCCTTGGCGCGGGCTGTCCGAACGTAGTCGGCGCCCAGCGAATCGAGCATCGCCGACCGCATCTGCCGCATCAGTACAGCCGACAGGCCGGTGCCGAGCACGATCGCCGGCATCAGCATGTGCTTGAGGTTCTCCACCGGATCCTCACGAAACGGCACGTAGCCGCTCGCGGGCAGCCAGTTCAGGTTGACCGCGAAGACGATGATCATCAGCAGGCCCAGCCAGAAGTGCGGCACGGAGAGGCCGAGGAGGGCAACTGAGGTCGCCGCATAGTCCGAGGCCTTCCCGCGCCGTACCGCAGCGATCACTCCCGCCGTGATCCCGATCACGGTCCCGATCAGCATCGCCAGGAAGGTGAGCTCCAGCGTCAGGGGGATCCGCGTGACGATCGTTTCGGCGACAGGCAGGCCGCGTGTGTCGGTTCCAAGGTCGCCCTGGAGCGCAAGCCCGACCCAGCGCACGTACTGCACCGGAAGCGGGTCGTCGAGCCCGTACTTCTCCCGGATGTCGGCAAGAACCTTCGGATCGCGGTCCTCGGCCGCATAGGCGAGCGCGGGGTCACCCGGGATCGCGCGCACGCCGACGAAGACGAGCACGCTGGCCAGGAAGACGACGATCAGGGCGGCTCCAGCCTTGCGCAGGATGAAGGCGCCCATGACCGTCGTCTCGATTCCCTAAATCACCTGTACTCGGCGAAGTAGGCCCGAATCAGGCCGTCGCCGAACTGACGAACACCCTTGACGTTCGCGGTCACTCCGTGGCGGTTGACGGGGTGCCAGAGGTAGATCAGCGGCAGCTCCGAGCGAAGCACGCGGAAGGCGGCCCTGTACAGCGTCTTCCGAGCGTTCGTCGTCGCGGCCTTGCGAGCGTTGTCGAGCAGGAGGTCCATCCGGCCTGTCCCCCACCCGAGGTTGTTCAGCGAGCCCTTCGAGTGGACGAACTGGTAGATGTTGCCGTCCGGGTCGACACGGCCCGACCAGCCGATCGCGAACGCCTCGTAGTTGCCCTGATCCTGCCGCCGGAGCGCGGTCACGAACTCGGTCGGCGCCAGGTCGACCTGGAACCCGGCCGGCCTCGCCAGCGACTGGATCACCTGGCCGAGACGCGCGGCGACCTGGTCCGTGCCGATCATCAGCCGGACGCGGATGGGGGTGGACATGCCCGAGCTGCGAATCAGCGAGCGGGCGCGGTTGAGGTCGCGGCCCGGGCACTTGATGCTCGAGTCGTAGTAGGGGCTCGCGGGCGGCACCGGAAGACAGCCGGGAAGGACGGTTCCTCCGAACACGACCCGATTGATCACCCTCCGGTCGAGCGAGAGCTCGAACGCCTGGCGCAACGCCCTCCGGGAGGCGAGCGGGGTGCCGACGTTCTCGAACGGCTTCCCGATCCCGTTCTTGTTCCCGATGTTGATCGAGATCCCCTGGTAGCCGATCGACGTCGCCTTCAGGACGCGCAGGCTCCGATCCCGCTGGATCGCCGGGAGATCGGTCGAAGCGATCCGGTCGAGCACGTTGATGTCGTGCGAGCGCAGGTTTGCGGCGCGCGCGCTCGTGTCGGTGATGATCCGGAAGACGATCCGGTTCAGCTTGACCTTGCCGCGCGCGTAGTAGAACTGCGACTTGTCGAGGACGATTCGGTCGCCGGCAGTCCGGCTCGTGAACTTGAACGGACCGACGCACACGGGCGCCGATGCGAACCTCGTCCCCAGCTGCTCGAGCGCCCTCGGCGACATGATCATCCCCGCGCGGTCAGCGAGCTGGGCCAGGAGCGGCGAGAAGCGCGCGTTGAGCCGCAGGCGGATGGTGTAGTTGTTCACGACCT
>JAJNBA010000095.1 GCA_021155985.1 Actinomycetes bacterium | reverse complement strand
TTCGAGCTCGCCAACGGGATCCACGTGATCGAGGCGGACGGTGTCGCCGTCGAGAACCTCACCGCGCGGCACTTCCTGCTGAACGGCTTCTACTGGTCGGACGTCCTCGGCTACCGAGGCTCCTACCTCACTGCCTTCACGAACGGCGACTACGGGATCTACGCGTTCGGGTCGCGTTGGGGGCGGTTCGATCACTCGTACGCGAGCGGCTCGCCCGACGCCGGGTTCTACATCGGCGCATGCAACCCGTGTGACGCCTTGATCATCGACGTGCTCGCTGAGCACAACGCGCTCGGCTACTCGGGGACCAACGCGGGAGGGAACCTCGCGATCGTGAACAGCGAGTGGCGGGAGAACCTCGCAGGGATCGTGCCCAACACGCTCGACTCCGAACCGTTCGCCCCGCAACGCGACGTCCTGATCGCCGGCAACCACGTCCACCACAACAACTCGATCACGGTCGACGCGAAGGAATACGAGTACGTGCCGTTCGGGATGGGGATCGTCGTCGCCGGCGGGCGAGAGGATCGGATCGTCGGGAACCTCGTCGAGGACCAGGCGACGTACGGCATCGCCATGATCCCGATCGTGGACACGAACTTCTGGCCCTCGCACGGCAACGAGGTCCGGGGCAACGTCGTTCGCAGGAGCGGCCGGGCGGACCTGGCGCTCGCCGCGCCTTCGGCGGGCGCCGACTGCTTCGTGGGCAACGATGCCGCCACGAGCCACCCTGCAGCCGTCGAGCTCCTCTTCCCCTGCAGCGGGTTCCGACCCTTTCCAGGCGGAGGAGGGAGCATGGGACCGACGGCGAACGTCCTGTCTCGGTTCATCGACTCGCTCGACGGCGAGTTCCCGCACGGGGACTGGCGCGCGCAGCCGGATGCCCCGGCGAACCTCCCGGACATGCCGGGCGATCCGGCGGCCGCGCCGCCCGATCCCGCGATCCCGGGGGAGGCCGTGCCGGGCCGCTACCGGATCCGTGGCGTGGAGGACATCCGCGCATCGCGCGGACCAGGGATCAGCCAGGAGGTCACGCTCATGGGGATCCCGCTCATCGCGTCCAGCTGGTGGAGCCTGCTCCTCGGGATCTACGGCTACATCCTCCCGTTCGTGCTCTACGCATCGTGGGTGGCGGTCGCGATGTGGGATCTGATCAGGCGTGATGCCGACGCGATCCCGGAGCGCGCGAGATGGATGGCGATCGTCCTCCTCGTCCCGTTCGTCGGGCCGTTGCTCTACTTCGCGTTCGGCAGATCCTCGATCCCTTCGCAGCTGCGCCTGATGCTCACGGCGGGTGGGGTGATCGTGTACTTCGTCTTCCTCGTGATCGGCCTGCTCGTCGGCGGATGACCCTCACGCCTCGAGCTGGATCCGCATCCGCTTGAAGGCCTTGCCCTTCGATTCCGTCTTGACGACGGTGACGTGACCGATCTCACCGGTGGACTTCACGTGGGTCCCACCGTCCGCCTGCTTGTCGATCCCCTCGATGTCGATCACGCGGATCGGGTCCACGGAATCGGGGATCAGGCTCACCTTCGTCCGGATCAGGTCCGGGTCGGAGAGCGCCTCGGTTCGTGGGAGGAAGCTCACGTGCACCGGCCGGTTCTTGTTGAGCTCCTCGTTGAGCTTGCCCTCGACATCCTTGCCGAGCTCCTGGCTCATCTCGTCGAGCTCGAAGTCCATCCGGGCCGATCCCTTGTCGTCCATGTTCCCGCCGGTCACCTTGGCCCCGTGCTCGCGGAAGATCACGCCGGAGAGGGCGTGCAACGCCGTATGGGTGCGCATCAGCAGGTGACGGCGGGCCCAGTCGATCTCGGCCGTGACGGAATGCCCCACGAGCGGCGCGTCCCCCTCCACCTGATGGACGATGTCGCCGCCCATCTTCACGGTGTCGGTGACCCGTGCCATCCCGTTCTCCCACCGGAGTGTCCCGGTGTCGCCGGGTTGCCCGCCCCCACGCGCGTAGAACACCGTCCGGTCGAGGATCACCCCTTCGTCACGGATGTCGACCACGGTGGCCTCGCAGCTGGTCAGGTAGGCGTCCTCGGCGAAGAGCTGATCGGTCATGCTCCGAAGCGTACTAGCCCGCCTCAGCCTCCTTTGAGTTCGATCCAGGCGTGGATCGCCCTCTCGAGGTCGGCTCGCTTCCGGATCACGTCGACTTCGTCCGCGAACCGCAGGTAGCGAACGGTTCCGCCGCCGCCCTCGAGCCGAGGATGCCGGCCGGGTAGCTTCGCGCCTTGGTGGAAGAGGACGCTGACCTGTTTCTTCGATCGCGGCTCGATACTCGCGATGTTCCCTTCGAAGACGAACGTCGGGCTCTTCCACTTGATCGTCTCGACGATCCGCGGGTCGACGCCGAGGACGATGTCGCGCACGGCGTTGATCGCCGCCTCGAGCGGGTGCCCGAGCTCCGAGACGAAGCTGTCGACCTCGGGGGCCGTCGGCATGCGTGACAGCGTAGGCGCGAGCGTGGTCCGGCGCTAGACGTCGGGCTCGCGGACGCGGGTGGTCCGAACGAGGGTGGCGAGGATCGCGCCGCCGAGGATCAGGACCCCACCGATCGCGGTGGGAGCCGTGATGGGCTCGTCGAGGAAGAACGCCGCGAGGACGGCGACCCCCAGCGGCTCCATCACGCCGATGATCGCGTTGCGCACCGCGCCGAGGAGCTGCAGACCGCCGAGCATGGCCGCGAAGGCGCCGGCGGAGAACACGGCCATCCCGAGGAGGAACGGCCACGACGACGCGTCCGGAAGATCCTCGACGCCGAACGCGAGCGAGAACACGACGTTCGAGCAGGCGGCACCGGCCCCGAGCCACGCCGCGGCCGTGACCGGGTCCGTCCGGCGGACGGTCCGATCGGCGGTGATCAGGTAGGCCGTGTAGGCGACCGAGGTGGCGAGCGCGAGGAGGATGCCGAGGGGCGCGACCTCCACCTCACCGCCGCCGACGATCACAATGGCGCTGCCACCGAGCGCCAAGATCAGAGCGACGAAGAGCCGCCATCCCGGCGGACGGCGATCCAAACCGATCGTCACCAGCATCACCCACACCGGGTACAGGTAGAACAGGAGCGTGACCGCGCCCGCCTTCCCGTGGTTCAGGGCGGAGAAGAACAAGGCGGCCTCGGTCCCGTAGCCGATCGTCGCGGCGAGGACAAGCGGGATCCGCTCCCCCGCCGCCGGCATCAACGGCTTTCGCACCAGGAGCAGGACGAGGAAGAGCAGCGCGGCCTGGCCCGCGAACCGGATCGCCAGCATCGGGAACGGCAGGTCACCGGCCGCGACCTCCTTGCCGAACATCACGACCGCCGCGAACTGGAGCGCCATCAGCGCGGAGAGCGTGGACCCGAGCAGTTCCTGGCGAGGCGTCCTGGCGCGGCGGTCGTGCGCCTCGCTCGCGCTCACGCCCCCTCCAGGAACGCCCCGACCCGCTCGACCAGTGACGGGATCGATGCGATCAGTTGCTCCTCCGACGCGAAGGTGATCAGCTCTGCGTCGGGCAGTAGGTCGGCCAGGATCCGGCCGAGGGCGGCCGGATGGATCGCATCCCCCTCCCGGCAGATCAGGAGGACAGGCACCTCGACCTTCCGGAGCAGCTCGCGGTCCGAGATCGAGATGTCGCGCGTGACCTCGCGGATCGCCCGCGACACGCCGGCGGGGTTCATGTCCTCCCATAACGTGAGATCGAGCGCGCGGAGCCACGGCGCTCGTGCGTATCGCTCCTCGCTCAGCTCGAGGATCCGCTCGATCGCTTCGTCCTTCGGATGCGCCTCGAGGAGATCCGCGATCGCGTCGAACCGCTCCGGGTTGCGGAAGGGCAGGTCGAGCGACGCGGGCAGCAGCATCACGATCCGATCGAACCGGGCGGGGTCGTGTTCGAGGAGCGACATGATCGCTCCGGCGCCGAGCGAGGTCCCGACCGCGTTCGTCGCCCCGTACGTTCGAGCCACCACGTCTAAGTCCGAGGCGAGATCGGCGAACCGGTACCCCAGTCGCGGCGCGCTCGAATGACCGTGACCCCGGAAACAGAACCGCACGGCGGTCCCGGCGAGCGAAGGCGTGAACGGCGCCAGCTCGCGACACGAGTTCGTCAGGCCGTGGGCGAAGATCGTCACCGGCTCGCCGGCGCCATCGACCTCGACGTGCAGCGTCACGTCCCCGTTGCGGACCTCCGGCATGGTCCCTCAGCCTGTCAGGCCTCGATCAGGTCGTCCTGCGCCGCGAACTGATCTCGGATGCGCCGGGCCCACACCGCGACGACACCTGTGAGGAGCAGGAACACCGCGCCCGACGCCATCAACACCACCCGCGTCCTGCCGGCGTCGTTCTCCACCCACACGAGGGATAGGACCAGAGCCGGCACGATGAAGCCGAGGTTGTACGCGATGTCGAACAGGGCGAACGCCCGGCCTCGGAAGTCGTCGGGCATCGCCTGCTGCACGATCGTGTCGGCCGAGACCTTCCCCAGGAAGAACGCGAAGAAGCCGATGAAGAGCATCGCCGCGAATCCGGCGACGGAGACGAGGCCACCGAACACGAGGGTTCCCGCACCGAGGAGCGCCATCGAGACGAGCAGGAGCCTGATCGGAGCCACGCGGTCTTTCAGCCCCTGTGCCACGATCAGTCCGAGCACACCGCCGATCAACCCGACGCCGCCTGAGAGCAGCGTCGGCACCTGGCTCTCGGAGCCCCCCTCGACGAGGTTCTTCGCGTAGAGCGCGAACACGAAGAGCCCGAAGCCCCAGAACTGGTAGCGGAGCATCTGGAACCCGGACAACCCCACGGCGGCCGCGGGGCGAGCCGCCACCTCCCGGACGCCGTGCGCGATCGTGCGCAGGACCCGGCGGGCCTCCTCGGCGAAACGGGTCACGTGTGCGCGTGCTTCCACGTGTCGGAGCCGGGTGGCCGCCAGTGCACCGATCGCGAGGACCGCGGCGCCTCCGAGCACCACGAGCCACGCGGGGAGGAACCCGCCGGCGGCGAGCGCCACGGCGATCCCGAGGATCTGGAAGAGTGCGCCGCCCGCTTGCGACAGGGCGTTCCCCTGGAGGAGGTCACGGCCGGACAGGACATCGGGGATCGCAGCAGACTTCACGGCCAGCGCCACGCGGATCACCGCCTGGGCGGCGAGCAACCCCAGGACGAGCGCGGCGGTGGCGCCCGCATCTCCTTCGGTCGTGCCCTCCCCGAGCGGGAGGAGGACCGCGATCGCGACCGCCCCCACCACGCCCGCCGTCACGAGGTTCGACCACCACACGACGCGTCGTCGTTCGAACCGATCGATCACGACGCCGATGAACGGCGACAGCAACGTGTAGGGGATGTAGAGGAGCAGGATCACCTGCAGCAGGTAGTCGGCAGAGGGGACGTTCTGCACGTCGAAGCCCTCCTGGCCGCCGAACGCGATCGACTTGCCGATCGCGCCTTGGATCATCCCCTGCCCGGCCTGGGTCAGGAACTGCACGCTCATCAGGGTGGCGTAGGCAGCGTTCGAGAACTGCGAGAACAAGCGGTTGAAGAAGCCGCCGAACGCGCCGAGCGCCCCGAGGATCGTCGCGCTCGCGTACCGGAGCGTCGCGCCCGCGCCGACCGCCACCCCTACGACGACCCATGCCTTGGCGTCGGTGAGCGGTCCACGCCACACACCGAGCACGGCGATCCCCGCGAGCAGCGACAGCACGATCGACATGCCGGGGATCAGCGCGATCCGGCTGACGGTGTCCCTCAGCCCGAAGAACGGGGCGGCCAGCATCCCGGGAAGGACGGCGAGCGCGAACAGCCCAGCGAGGACGCGTGCCTGATGGGGCAGATCGGCGAGCGGCCCGGGAGGGTCCTCGAACCGCGCGGCGGCGGCATCAGCGGCGGAACGGGCCCGCTCCACGATCTCGGCAGGAGGCTCGTAAGTGCCGTCACCGGTCAACACGTGCGTCCCCGGGCCGATCTCGACCGAATCCTCCAGAGCACGGTCGAGCTCGGCCTGCTCAGCCTCCGGAGAACAGGCTCCCGCGGCGAGCCCGTTGCAGAGGCCCGAGTAGTACTCCTCGATCAGGAACACGACCGGAGGCTCCGGGTAGGTCGAACTCCGTGCCTGCACCTCGTTCCAGTGGCTCCGCGACGTCTCGCGGTAGTTCTCGCTCGGTGCGTCCGAAGGCGTCCCGGCTCGGAAGTCCTCGACGGTCCCGACGAAGGTCACCTGGTACTTCGCGAGCTCCCCGGGGAGTCCCGTCCGGAACACGTTCGTGTACGTCTTCGCCCACCCGTACGTGGTGTTGGATCCGGTCGCGTCATCGGTGTTGCCGTAGTTCACGATGAGGACGGTCGGTCGCTCGCCTGCCGCGACCACCACCTCGCGCGCCGCCGCCAGCGAGGTCCGCACGCTCTGGGGGGCCCACTGGTTGTCCTGCTGCGCCCACCGGTTGATCGCGGGATCCAGGAACAGCCAGGCGAGTGCGCCCACCACCGCCAGCGCGCCCAGAGCACCTGCGAGCTTCCGCGAGCCCTCCCCTCGGAGCAGCCAGCGCACCGCCAGGTACGCACCCAGGCCCGTGAGCGCCATCGGCGCCGCGGTCGCGTTCATGAAGCGGTAATACGGGATCGCCTGTCCGAGGAGGAACGTGAGCACTCCCGCGAACGGGAACATCCACCAGATCGAGACCTGCTCGTACTGCGGAGCGGGGGTTCGGGTGCGTCTCGACGCGAGGATGGTGGCGACGATCGCCAGGAGGATCAAGGGGAACGTGATCGCCGGCCGCATCGAGGTCACCCACTCGGTCAGGCGTTCCCGGAAGAAAGCCGCGGTGTACGGCGGTGGGAGTGCGGCGTCCTTCAAGAGCTCGGGACCGCCGGGCCCCCAGACGCCCACCACCCAGAGCGCGAGCCCGGTGACCATGCCGGAGCCCGTCGATAACAGGAGCGGGCCATCCGTTCTCATCGCCGATCCGAAGCGGAAGCGGCTCGTGACGACGTGGATCCCCCACACCGCGAGCAACGAGAGCCCGAACAGGACACAAGTGGTCGGATGCGTGAACGCCGCCGCCATCCCGATCAAGAAGATCGCGACCCTCGCCCCCCATGATGCGCGAGCGGCATCGGCGAACGCCACGATCAGGGTGAGGAGGAACAGGACCGTGATGTTGTCGAGGTAGCCGACGTACGGCGTGAGCGCCAGGCCGGTCAGGATCGGGATCCCCAGCATGAGGAACGCGCTGAAGCTGTACGTGCTGATCCCGCTGACCCTCTGCAGCAGCGCGCCAGCGAGCGGGACCGTCACGCGGTAGCCGCCGGAGAACAGGTTGTCCGGACCCCAGTCGGCGGCGATCGACCCGGGATCGTCCTCGAGGATCAGGCCCGCCCGCCACGTGTACCACGCGGGATCCCGGGTGGGCGCCGACAAGGACGGATCCGCGATGAATCGCCAGCCGAGCGCCAAGAGAAGGACGAGCGCGAAGCCCACGATCACCCACCATGAGCCGAGGCGGCGCAAACGGGTGGCGGGCGGCGGCACGGCATGTTCGTCGGCCTGAGCGGTGCGAGTGAGCGTCACGATCCTCCCGAGGACCCAGCGCGCGGCTGGACAACCCCCAAGGATAGAGGTCAGCGGCCGCCGGTCACGTGCTCCCGCAGGCGCGACACAGCCCGATCAGATCGAGGCGGTGACGGACCGTCGCGAATGCCGCTTCGCGTGCGAGCACGTCGAGGGTTCGATCCAATCGGCGCTCGAGCGGGGCCGGGATGTGGAGGTCCTGGACCTGGCCGCAGCGCGAGCACATCAAGTGGTGGTGGTGCCCGGTGAGCTCCTCCGCGAGTTCGTATCGCGCGAACCCATCCTCCGAGGCGACCCGGCGGATCAGGCCCGCCGTTTCGAGTTCGGCGAGGTTCCGGTACGCGGAACTCTGCGGCAGGTTCTTGCGCCCGCGGACGATCGCCGGGAGCGAGAGTGGCATGCCGGCCTTCGCTAGGATGTCCACCAGGCGACGTCTCGTCCGTGTGTACCGCCGGCCCGACGACGCCAGCCGTTCCGCCGCCTCCTGATGGAGCTCCATCAGTGGGCCTCCTGCTGGAGCGCCCTCGGCGCGGTCCGCTTCGCCAGCGCGACGGCGGCGAACAGAGCCGCCGCGACGAAGACGATCGACCCACCGGGGGCCAGGTCGAGCGGTCGCGCGATCGTGAGACCGAGGAGCGAGGACACGGCACCGATCGCGACGGCCAGCCGGAGCGTGCCTCGGAAGGACCGCGAGACGAGCTGCGCCGACGCGACGGGGAGCACCATCATCGCCGCGATCAGCAGGATGCCCACGATCCGCATGCCCGCGACGATCACCCCTGCGGTGAGCGCGGCCAGCGCCATGCTGAGAACACCGACGGGAAGGCCGGCGACGCGCGACCAGTCTTCATCGGTCACCACCGCGAACAGCGCCCGGCCCGCGAGGCGCATCGAGACCACGACGATCACGCCAAGCGCACCGACCGTCGCGACGCCCGTCCACGTGACGGCGTACGGATCGCCGAACAGGTACGGGAGCGTCTCGAGCTCGAGATCACCCGCTCTGCTCGCGAACACGGCCCCCATCGCGATACCGACGTAGAAGAAGAGGGCGAGGGCGAGGTCGCCCGCCGCCTTCCGCTTCAACCGGAGCATCTCCACGCCGATGGCACCGATCATCGCGAAAACGAGCGCGGTCCACACGGGCCAGACCCCGACGAGCAAGCCGGCGCCGACCCCCGCGAACGCCACGTGGGCGATCCCGTCGCCGACGAGTGAGAGCCGCTTCTGGACGAGGAACGCGCCGATCATGGGAGCGAACACCCCGACGGCGAGGCACGCGACGAGTGCCCGCTGCGCCTCCGCCGACTCGAACGGGTACGGGATCGGGAGTGTTCCGATCATCCGAGATCCTCGAGCCAGAGCGGTAGGTCCTCGCGATGAACGCCGAGCGACACGCCTCGCGCGGCGAGTTCCTCGGGACTCCCGTCGAACACGACCCGCTCCTTGAGCACCACGACCCGATCGATCACATCCGCCACCGCCGCGAGCTCGTGCGACACGAGGAGCACACCGGCGCCGTGCGCACGGATCAAGTGCACGAGCGAGTCCCGGAACCGTCTCTGCGATTCCGCGTCCACGCCCGCGATCGGTTCGTCGAGGACGAGGAGCGCGGGCTCACCGGCGAAGGCGCGAGCGATGAACGCGCGCTGCTGTTGCCCGATCGAGAGCTCGTTCAAGGGGCGGCCGGCGAGGGTTCCGAGGCCCACGGACTCGATCGCGTGATGCACCGCCTCCCGGTCTGACCCCGTGAGACCCCGCCACCACCCTCGTTGGCGGAGCCTGCCCGCGGACACGATCTCCTCAACGGTGGCAGGCACCTCAGACAGCAGCGACGGTCTCTGCGGCACGTAGCCGACGCGCCATCGATCGCGGACGTCGCCGGGGACCCGCCCCAGGAGCTCGACGCGACCGGAGCCGGGCGGCAGAGCTCCGAGGAGCACCTTCAGGAGCGTGGACTTCCCGGACCCGTTCGGCCCTACCAGCGCCACGAACTCGCCGGCCCGGACCGTGAGGGCGACATCACGCAGTACGGACCCATGGCCGTAGTCGAACGATAGGTCGAGCGCGCGGAGGAGGGCCTCCTCCTCATCAGGGAGGCTGGCCTGCGTGTGCGCGGTCGGCTCAGCTCCCACGACCCCTCCCACCGAGGAGCGTCGGAGGCGACGCATTGAGAATCATTCCCATTCTCATTGAGTGGGCCACGCTATCGGCGGAGCTGCGCTTCGTCAATCGGATGGTCCGGTCGCGCTCCTCGCGGGCGTGACGCCCGTCCAGGTCGGATCAGGGGGCCGCGACCCAGGGATCCGGTCCGGGATCGCCGCCGCTCGCGACGATGGCGAGCCGCGGCAGGAAGTGCTCCCATCCCTGGAGCTGTGCCGCGTCGGCTCCCTCCGGCAGGCCGGAATGCGTGAGCCGCACGATCGTGCCCTCTCCGTCGGAGATCAGCTCGATCGTCACCGTCGAGGAGCCCGGCGGGAGCTGCTCGTCGCCCTCCCACCCCCAGGTGAACACGACCCGGTGAGGGGGATCGACCTCCACGTACTCCCCGACCGCGTGCTTCACACCGGTGACGTTCACGCGGTATACCCCGCCCGGAGACGCCTCGACCGTGGCGTCCACCCCTTTCCACCGAACGATCTTCTGCGGATCCGTAAGGTAGGGGAAGATCGCTTCGGGCGCGGCGTCGATCTTGATCTCACTGTTGACGGTGAACGTGCCGGCTGCCACGTCGTCTCCCTTCCTCGGCTTCCACTTCGTCCTTCAGCGCCGCGAGGCTACCCGTCCAGAACGCCTCGAGTGAGGCCTGCAGCTCGGCGAGCGCGTCGCGGTTCGCGCGGTACAGGCGGCGGGCGCCGTCTCGGCGTTCGGTGACGAGGCCAACGGTGCGCAAGACCGTTAGGTGCTGCGAGATCGCCGGGCGGCTGACGTCGAAGTGCGAGGCGATGTCACCGGCGGAGCGTTCGGCGTCCCAGACGAGGCGGAGGATCTGGCGACGGCGAGGCTCCGCGATCGCCTTCAGCGCAGCCTCCATGCCGTGGATGTAAGCAGATGCTTACGAGAGCGTCAACGACGCGGGAGCCGGAACCGTCCCGATCGCGTGCGCTCGACGATGCCCTCCCCGGTGAGTGCCGCGGTCGCCGTGGCGACCGCGGCGACGGATCGGCCCGTCCGCTCGGCGAGCACCTCGGTGCTCGCCGATCTGGCCGTACGCAGGATCCGGACCACCGCACCTCGCACCTGGCGGGGGCTCCCCTCGAACGGCGACTGTCGGCGTCCGGACGACCTGCCCTGCCGGCCGGCGGCGAGGAACCGGCAGTCGGAAGCAACCGGGCAACCGTCGCACCTCGGCGTCGGTCGGCAGAAGAGACGCCCGATATCCATCAACGCCTGGTTCCACGCGCCCGGCGACGAGGGATCGAGCCACATGCCAGCTTCACGCGCGAGATCCCGGTCGGGGACCTCGTCCGGTTCCGCACCTCGGATCGCTCGCGCGACGACCCGTCGCACGTTTCCGTCCAGCGCCGCGACCGCGACCCCGTGGCCGATCGACGCCACGGCGGCGGCCGTGTACGGACCCACGCCGGGGAGCCGCGTCAACGCGTCCACGTCTCGCGGCACCCGCCCGGCGTGCTCTCGGACGACGGCGCGTGCGGTCTCGTGCAGCGCGACGGCGCGCCGGTTGTAGCCGAGCCCGGCCCACGCCGTGAGGACGTCGGCGCGCGATGCCTCCCCTAACGCGACGACGTCAGGGAAGCGCAAGACGAACGCGTCGAAGAGCGGCTCGACGCGAGACGCCTGCGTCTGTTGGAGCATCACCTCGGAGACCAGGGTTCGGTAAGCGTTCCGGCGGCCCCGCCGCCACGAGTATCCGTGCCGGCGCGACCGGTACCAGTCCAGAACCGCCCGCCGTGACCGTTCTGCGTCCACCCGATCAGAACCCGGGCTTCGAGTCCTTCGAGGGCATCTCGTCGGTCGCTTTGCGGAGCGCCGCGTAGATCTCGCTGAAGACCTCGCCCACGTAGGTGGGGGGCTGGCTCCCCTCGGAGCCCATGGCCCCTCGCACCGCGGAAGCCGTGATGTCGGCGGCCTTGTCGAACACGTGCCAGTCGATGTCGCGTGACATGGTTCCTCCTGCGTCCGTGGATCGTATGGGGCGGGTCGGTTGGGGCCACAGGCTACCTCCGCCCCGGCATCCGGACCTATCATCCGTCGATGAACGACGTGATCGACCGGCGGATCCTCCTCGCGTTCGCCGGCGTCGTCCTCCTCGCGGGCTCGAACATCGTCGCCGTGCGGTTCAGCAATCGAGAGCTCGATCCGTTCTGGGGCGCCGGCATCCGTTTCCTGGGCGCGTCCGTGATCCTCTGGGTGCTCGCCTCGCGAACACGCCACCCGCTTCCTCGTAGGAAGGCGCTCGCCGGCGCCCTCGTCTACGGCGTGCTCAGCTTCCTGATCGCGTACGCCTTCTTCTACTGGGGTTCCCAGGAGGTTCCGGCCGGCCTGGGAGGGACCGTGATGGCGTCGGTCCCTCTGCTCACGGTCCTGTTCGCTGCGGCACATCGGCTGGAGCGCTTGCGGCTCCGCGCCATCGTCGGCGCGGTGGTCGCGCTGGCCGGGATCGCGCTGATGTCGTCCGACGCACTCTCCGCCGATGTGACCGTGCTCTCGGTGCTGGCGATCGTCGTCGCCGCGGCGGCGGCTGCGGAGTCCGGCATCGTCCTGAAGCTTCTGACGTCGGCCCACCCCGTCGTGACGAACGCGATCGGGATGAGCGTGGGCGCGGTGCTGCTCCTCATGCTCTCCCTGTTCGCGCAAGAGTCCTGGAGCGCGCCCACGAGCCCGAGCGTGTGGGCGGCCCTCGGCTATCTGATCGTCGCCTCGCCGATCCTCTTCATGCTGATCGTGTACGTGATCGGACGGTGGACGGCCACGGGTGCGAGCTACCAGTTCGTCCTCTTCCCGATCGTGGCGGTGATCGGCGGCGCCCTGTTGCTCGGGGAAGAGGTGACGTCATCCCTCCTCTTGGGAGCCCCACTCGTCCTCGCCGGGGTCTACATCGGGGCGCTGAACGTCGACCGGACCCCGGAGGACGCACACGCACTCCAGCGGGAGAGATCGGGCACCGCGGGCAGATAGGTTCGGCCGCTCGAAGCCCGCTCCCTCGGTCCCGACCATGGTCGGACGGGGCCGCCGATCGACCTCGGCTAGCATCCGACCCCGATGCTCTTCCCTACGGTCGACTTCGCGATCTTCTTCGTGGTGGTCTTCCTGGGGCACTGGTTGCTGAACCACCTCGCCCAACCCTGGAACCTGTTCATGATCGCGGCGAGCTACGTCTTCTACGCCTGGTGGGATCCACGGTTCGTCCTGCTCTTGGTCGGCATCAGCTTCATCGCGCAGGTGGGTGCGATCGCGGTCGACCGAACCCGTTCCCCTCGTTCTCGACTCGTCGTCAACGCGACGGCCGTCGCGCTCCTCCTCCTGCCCCTCGCCTTCTTCAAGTACTACGGGTTCTTCGCGGTGAACGTGACGAACACGCTCGTTGCCCTCGGCATGGATCCCTCGATCCCCTTGATCCAGGTGGTCCTTCCCGTGGGGATCTCGTTCTTCACGTTCATGGCGATCGCCTACGTCGTGGACGTGTATCGGGGGGACGTGGAGGTGGCGGGGTGGACGGACACGTTCCTCTACCTGTCGTTCTTCCCCCATCTCGTCGCCGGACCGATCGTGCGGCCCGGCGAGCTGATCCCTCAGCTGCAGGAGCGTCGAGACGAGCGCCACGTCGACGTGGCGGGGGCGGCCTGGCTGATCCTCGGCGGCCTGTTCAAGAAGGTCGTCGTGTCCAGCTACCTCGCCGCCGAGATCGTGGACCCGGTCTTCGGCGACCCGTTCGCCAGGAGCGCCCCCGACGCGCTCTTCGGGATCGTCGGGTACGCGATCGTGATCTACGCGGACTTCAGCGGCTACACCGACATCGCGATCGGGACCGCGAAGCTGCTCGGATTCCGGTTCCCGAGGAACTTCGACCGGCCGTACGCGGCTCGCTCGATCCAGGAGTTCTGGCGTCGCTGGCACATGACGCTCTCCCGGTGGTTGCGTGACTACCTGTACATCCCGCTCGGCGGGAACCGGCGGGGCGAACGGCGGACCCTGATCAACGTCCTCGTCACCATGGTCCTGGGCGGTCTGTGGCACGGGGCCGCGTGGACGTTCGTCTTCTGGGGAGCGTTCCACGGGGGCCTCCTCGCCGCGAACCAGTGGCGCCGACGGCGCGCCTCCGGAGAGGAGGCGGAGGAGCAACCGGTTCGCTGGCCGGACCACCTGCGCCGGAGCGCCGCGACGTTCGCGCTCGTCTGCGTGGGATGGGTCTTCTTCCGGGCCGACTCGCTCGAAACCGCGTTCGGGCTCCTCGCCCGGCTCCTCACGGGCTGGTTCACCCCGAGCGAGTTCGTGAACCCGCTCGTCATCCTGACGATCCTCGGGATGCTCGCGCTGCAGTTCTGGCCCCGAGGCTTCGGGTTGTGGCTCCAAGCGGGACTCTCCCGGCTGAAGCCCGCGCCGCTCGGGATCGTCCTGGCACTCGTTCTGCTGGTGATCGTGATCCTGGGGCCACCCGGCGTGGCACCCTTCATCTACTTCCAGTTCTGAAGAGGGCGTGCAGATGAGTGGGTCGTGGGGACCAGACGGGACCGCGTCGGCGGCCGAGGCTCCGGAGCTCGCCGCCAAGGTCCTCTACGGCCGCCGGCTGATGCCCGCCGGTCGGGTCCTCGTGGTCCTCCTCGTCGCTCTCCTCACATGGACGCTCCTGTACGCGCCGGCCTTGAAACGGGCGGCGGAGGCGTCGCCGATCGGGACCCGGCGCACGCTGTCGCTCGCGATCCTCAGGCCGCTCGCAGCGGTGAGCGATTGGATCGGTCTCGACCAGCTCGCCGACACGATCGAGCGCGCCGTCGGCCATGAGGTGGGCGGGACGGAGGGCGCGTTCGTCCCCCCGCCCGAGGACATCCCC
>JAJNBA010000094.1 GCA_021155985.1 Actinomycetes bacterium | reverse complement strand
GATATCGCCTGCGGCCACGATCACGGGATCGGCCGCCATCACCTCGCCCGGGAGCGCCGACACGGCGAGCGCGAGGACCAGGCTGAACGAGGCGAGACGGGTTCGGGATCGCCAGCACGAGGGGGAGGGGAACACATCCCGCATCATCTCCCCCTCGTTCAGAAGGCGAGACCCATCATGAGACCGATCACGACGATCACGGCCACCAGACCGAGGAGGACGACGCTCTGGCCCACCTCGGCGCGAAGATCATCGTCCGGCTCTTCGCGGACGATTCGCATGTCAGAGGCATACCCACCTTCGGCTCCCTCCATTCCTGTAGGCGGTACGGCTGACCTCGGATGTCGTTCGGAGATCGTCCCGGTTTGACAGGTAAGGACGCTCCCGCTAGGTTCCGCGTCGAGAAGTCGCTGGAGCCTTCGGGTTCCGGCGGCTTCTCACGTTTCAGGCTCCCCCCACATTGCCCGCCTGCGATGGGATCGCCATGAACCCGCGGCCGGGTCTCGGTCGGCACCGGAGAGGCGCCGGGGTGGTCCGCCCGAACAGGGGCCGGAGCCGCCGAGCGGCTCCGACCCGATACGCCGTGCTGCTCTTAGACGAACCTCGACAGGAAGTCCTGCACCGAGGGGAGGTCGAGCCGCTGGGTCATGTCGTTCGACCGACAGATCGCGTCGCCCCAGCTCGTGACGGCGACGATCGTGAGCGTCTGGTCCCAGAAGATTGGGCCACCGGAGTCGCCGAAGCACGTTCCGCCCAGGCCCGTGGCATTCGGGTTGGCCTGGAGGTGCAGTTGGTTCTGCGTGAGTCCACCGTACGGCGCGAGGGCGAAGCGACGGAACAGGTCGAACATGAGGTTCGGCGGCGGCGAACCCGCCGTGCCCCCGTAGCCGACGACGGTGAACGTCGCATCCTTCAGTCCGTTGTGCGCCTTCTGCTCG
Organism: Actinomycetes bacterium; assembly: GCA_021155985.1. Taxonomy (GTDB): domain Bacteria; phylum Actinomycetota; class UBA4738; order UBA4738; family HRBIN12; genus JAJNBA01. Next base: position 6,477 of record JAJNBA010000094.1, on the reverse strand, counting down.
CTGAGGAAGCCCTCCTCGACGACCGTCGGGTACTCGCTCAGCTGAACGGGCGTCTTCAGGACGACGACCCCCACGTCATTGCTGAGCGTGTTGGGGTCGAAGTCAGGGCTCGTGTACGGCGTGCCCTCGATACCGCTCGGGTTCTCCCGGAAGTCTGCGACGACCTCCACGTCGAAGTACGCGTACGCCGTGGCGGTGCCGAGGGTGCAGTGAGCCGCCGTCAGAACCACCGTCGGCGAGATCAGGGTACCGGTGCACCGATGCAGGTAGTCGCCGTCGGCGTCGTGGAAGGCGAGCATCCCGACGAACGGGAAGTCGTTGTCCTCGTCCACCTGTCCGTTGACGATGGCACTGGCCGGTGTCGGCGCCAGCGTGAACAGCAGCGTCGTAGCGAAGATCGCGAGCAACCGCCTCATCGAGGCCTCCTTGTGGGGGGTTCGGGGGACCGTCACCGTAGCCGACGAGACGAGTACTCAACAACGACCCCGCATCGACGCAGGCAGGATGCGGAAGGCGGCGGCCGGAGCCGCCGCCCTCCACGGTGATGATGCGCGACGGTTCGGGTCAGTGCTCCTGACCGACCCGCGTCGCCACGATCGCCAGCTTGTACCCGGCGTCGGCGTTCCCCCAGGCGTACACCTGGTAGCTGAAGCCGGCCCGAACCGTCAGATCGGTCGGACCGATCACCGGGGTCGCCGAGCCCGCGGGGGAGACCGCCACCGAGTACGTCCCAGCGGGAACGGTGAAGCGACGGGTCTCGCCCCACTCGAACCCACGGCCACGGTTCAGCTTCGAGCCGTCGGCCCACACGGTCACCGCGGGCGCGTCGGCCGTGTGGCGGATCACGAGACGGGCGGAGCCGGCCGCCGTCACGGCCGTCGGGTTCCGGAAGAGCAACAGGTTCGGCGCGCCGGCGTCGTCGAGGTTCGCGACCACCGTGTAGCTGCGGTAGCGCCCGCCTTCGAGCTCGGCTCGCGCCTGCAGGATCGCCGCGCTGCACGGCTCGCCTGCCGGCGTGACCTTCAGGCGATACTCGCCCTCCTTCAGCCGAACGTCGCTCACGACGTCACCCGGCTGGAGATCGGTGATCGCCTTCGCGCCGTTGACGCACACGTCGACGGTCACACCGGGGATCCCGTGCACGACGTTCAACGAGAACTCCTCGCGCTCCGACGCGGCAGCGGGCGTGCTGGCGCCCATGGCCATCGTCGTGGTCAGCGCGAGGGCCAGACCGATGATCCGCTTCATGGACTTCCTCCCATCCCTCGATCGTTCCGGTGGTTCCCAGCGGTACGTCTCGCCTCCATCGATGGCATCACCTCTCTCCGTGTTGGACCTGGAGCCATCGTTCACGAAGGAGGCGAGCGAAACCATGCATGAACCTATGCAAACCGCCCGGTTCATCCCTCGAGCGGAGGGGCTCTTCGAGTCAGGCGAGCTGTGCGAGGCCGAGCCGCGTCAGCTCGGACTCGAGGATCTCGGCCGCGGCGATGACATCGGCTCCGAGGTAGACCCCCGGCACGCCACGACGGACCACCGGCGCGGCGAAGGCGTCCCCCGCGTAGAACGCTCGAACACGGCGGAGTGCATCGACGGCGGCGACCGACTTGATCGCGGCACGGCGCGTGACGCCGCGCTGGGCGACCACCACGGCGGCCGGCGCCTTCAGGGCACGGATCGCACCGATCAGGGATCCGGTCGGGGTCAGCGCCCCCAGGACGCGGCACGGCCATCCGCGTCGCGCGAGGACGACGGCGAACGCCTCGAGCCCGATCGTATGGAGGTCCTTGGGACCGCACGCGAGGACGATCACGTTGGGACGCGAGGTCGGAGGCGCCATCGCCGACTGACGGGCGCACCACCGGCGGACCACGTCGGTGGCGAGGTGCTCCTGTTCGATCCCGCACGCGCCCGTCTTCCAGCGATCACCGATCTCGTGCATCGCGGGCAACGCGACGTCTCGGAGGGTCGCTTCGACGCCGATACGTTCGGCCGCTCGGTCGAGCTCCGTCCGCACGCCCTCGCTGTCGAGGCGCATCGCGGACCGCACCATCTGCTCCTTCGCTTCGCCGTCGTCCTCGCCGGACCGTTGGGCACGGATCATCGCCGCCGCCGTCCGGGCCGGATAGCCGCGCACGATGAGGTCACGCAGACCTCGCAGCTCGTCGATCTCCGTGCGCGAGTACCGACGGTGCTTCCCCGCCGTCCGTGGCGGAGCGGGCAGCCCGTAGCGTCGCTCCCAGGAGCGGATCGTGGGGATCGGGATCTCCAGCGCGCGGGCGATGGCCGCGATCGCGAGGCCGTCACCGACCTCGGATGCCTCTCCCGCCATGCCCCGATGCTACGTGCGTCCCCGACGTCGAACCTATCCATCCTCAGACGAAAACAAGGCCCCGAGGTGCTGCGTCTCACCTCGGGGCCTTGCTCGGGCGTCGATCCGGGTCTAGACCTCCCCGCGCCAGGCACCGCTCTCCTGGCCACGAGACTCGATCAGCTCCTTGAACCGGTCGAGATCCTTCGACACCTGACGGTCGTCGAAGCCGAGGGCCGTTCCGACGTTCTCGACCACTCCTTCGGGCTCCCAATCCATCTGCACGGTCACCCGCGTTTCGTCGTCATTCAGACGATGGAACGTGACCACGCCGGCGTTGCCCTTGCCGCCCCTGGCCGCCCAGGCGACGCGCTCGTCCGGGTTCTGCTCGGTGATCTCGGCATCCCATTCCTCGCGCTTGTTGCCGATCTCCGCGACCCAGCGCAGGTGCGTGTCATCGAGCTGCTGAACCGACTCCACGCCCTCCATGAACTGCGGGAACTCCTCGAACTGCGTCCACTGGTTGTATGCGGTGCGTACGGGCACCGCCACATCGATCGATTCGGTGATCTGCGCCATGCTCTTGATCCTCCTCAACATCGGCTGTTCCCGGGAGGCCCCGGGTTCGTCTTTTACCCCTGACGAGGACGGTCCAACCTTTCCGAAGAGCGTCTCCGTCGATGCGGCTCGTTTCGAATGGGCGTGTTCGGGGAAGCCACTCGACGATGACGGCACAAGAGAGGGCGGTTGAGATCGGAAGTGCGTCCCTCACGGGTGTGCGCGGCCGTGTGGCCAAGTCGGTCGCGAAACCGATCGCGCGGAGAACCGGCCTGACGCGCGAACAGGTGGAAGCGATCATCGGGTTCCTGATCCTCGCGTACGGGATCTACCAAGTGGTCCGCCCGCTGGTGCGCGCCTCTCGCCGCTCGACCTGAGCCTCCGCTCGTCTTACCTTCTTCACCTTGGTGAAGGCATGCGGTTGCTGGGGGGCGAGAAGGGTATCGGATGTCAGAACGCGCGGATCCCTGATCGCCGTGCCCGAGGTCACCTTGGAACCCTTCATCGCCGTCTTGCCAACGCCTGCCGGGGCAGTCCCCATGGGGGCGGGATTCGACGACGTCCGCGACGTGGCCGGCTGCCATAGGCAGGACCCGAAGCCGTGAAGGGTTCGGTCAAGAGTCGCCCACGTGTTCCTCACCGACTGCTGACCGTCCTCACGGGAGCGGCGTTGGTGCCGGGGTCATCATCCGTAGCGCACACGGCCTCTCCTCCGGCCCTCACGGTGTCCTCCCGACCTGACATCGTGCTGATCGTCACCGATGACCAGCGCTACGACACCCTCAAGGTGATGCCCCAGGTCCAACGGCTTCTCGTCAACGGTGGCATTCGGTTCACGCGGGCGATCGTCACGAACCCTCTCTGTTGCCCCTCGCGCGCGACCATCCTCACGGGGCGGTACTCGCACACGACGGGTGTCTATTTCAACGGGGGGTCGCACGGTGGATGGCAAGCCTTTCGGCCGTCCGAATCGAGCACGATCGCTACCGCGCTGGACGAGGTCGGCTATCGGACAGCCCTGTTCGGCAAGTACTTGAACGGCTACGGCGGCAACGACATCCCTGTCCCTCCCGGTTGGGACCAGTGGTTGGCATTCACCGGTGTCAACGGCGACTACTACGACTACGACATGTTCGACGGCCTCGGGCGGCATCAGTTCGGGTCTCGACCCGAGGATTATTCGACCGACGTGATCGCGAACCGCGCCGTCTCGTTCATCCGTGGCACTTCAGCCCAGACGCCGCTGTTCATGGTCGTTGCACCGTACGCACCCCACAACCCGGCGACTCCGGCGCCGCGTCACGCGGGAACCTTCTCCGGGGCTCCCGTCCCCTTCGGCCCTTCGGTCAACGAGCGCGACCTGTCGGACAAGCCTCGATTCGTCCGCCGGCAGGGCTTGTTGGACCTTGGGGCGCTGGCGAACCGGCAGCGGAAGCGCTGGGAGAGCTTGCTCGCGGTCGATGACATGGTCGCGCGGATCGTGACGGCGCTCCAGGACACCGATCGTGCCAACAACACCCTCATCATCTACGTCTCCGACAACGGGAACAGCGTCGGCGAGCACCGGCTCAACCAGAAGATGGTCCCGTACGAGGAGTCGATCCGCGTACCGATGGCGGTCCGCCTCCCGGGTCGTGTGCCCGCCGGAGCGGTGTCGAGTGCCCTCGTCTCGAACGTCGACATCGCTCCCACGATCCTGGACTTCGCGGGCGCCTCGATGCCGATGGAAGGCATCTCCATGCGGAGGCTGATCACGGGCACGTCGTCTTCGATCCGCCGTTCGGTGGTTCTGGAGCACCTGCGGGCCAGATCGGACGTTCCGACGTACTGCGGTGTCCGAACGAAGAGGTACACGTTCGTCCGATACGGCACCGGCGAAGAGGAACTCTATGACCTCCTCCGAGATCCGCATCAGCTCCGGAACGTCGCTGGGTTGAGGCGGGCGAAGGCAGGGAACCTTCGCAACCTGACTCGCTCTCTGTGTCGGCCGCGGCCACCGGGCTTCTCGTGGTCACAACGCCGAGGGCCTGTGACCGTTGACGGCGTTCATGAAGCTCGCCCGGTGGGTATCCGGACGAGGAAGACATGAACGTGGAGATGCTCAAGATCGCCATCGACGCGGTGGCCGCGTCGCACACCGAGGAGCACGACTGCGACGTGTGCAAGGCCGCGCGCGGGGACCAGGACGCCTTCGGAAGGATCGCCCTGGAGGCGTTCGCCGAAGAGGAGGAGAGATGAAGGTCCCCGTCGTCGTCAACAAGCACCGAGTGCCGGCTGAGATGGACGGATACGACGAGTCAACTCCGCCGTATGTCCAGCCACGTGCGCCCGGCCCGCAGCTCCATCGTGCCGCGAAGTCATAGCCTCGCGGGTGGTGGCGATGTTGCGCAGGATGCTCGAGGACGATCGACGCCGAGCGGGCTGGTCGTGGAAACTCCGCGCGATGGGAGCGAAGAGGATGGTCGCTGACTCTCGCAGCAGCGCCTGCCATGTCTAGAGACCTGTCTCGGAGGGTGTTCCTGGGCGCGTTGGCCGTCGGGGGCGCCTACCTGGCGCTGCGTCGATGGGGCGGGCCGGACCGGCGCCCTTCTCGGCCGAGCCAGACGCCGACGCCGCCCGCGCCGACTCCCAGTCCGTCGCCGATCCCAGACGAAGGTCTGTATAGCATCGACAACTGGCCCGGACTCGACTGGCACCTGTTCTCCGACACGAGCGTGTGGAACACGCCGCTGGACACGTCGAGAGTGGACCCCAACTCCGCCGTGATGATCCGCACGCTCATGTCCGATGGGCCTCCCAGGGACATCACGGCGGAGGTGCGGTCGATGTGGGGGTTCCCGTTCTACTTCGCGCGGGCGCAGGATCCGGTGTACGAGATCGTCATATCGGGGACGACCGCGCCGTTCGCGTGGGAGATCGACGGGCTCCGCGTGCACTGCCCGGTCGGGGTCCAGACCTCGAGCGGGTCCGACGGCGTGTTCCGGTTGGTCGAGCAGACCGATGGCTACACGTACCACTTCCAGCGGGCGTTCGTGGACGACTCCGCGCGGGTGATCCACGCGTGGCGGTCGTACCGACTCGAAACGGATGGGCCGGGCTTCAACAACATCGAGGAGCCCCCGACCGGCCTGGAACCGATCCGGCCCGAGGAACTCGCCGCAGGGTTCGTCCGGCACACGGTGGGGCTGCACGCCAGGTGTCTGTCGGGACACAACGTCGCTCCGTACGACCTTTCGGGCACCAAGGGTGTCCCGTGCGATCCGATCAACGATCCGACGACGCGGCTGTCCATGGGCAATGTCGTGTTCGTGGACATGACGGTCGCCGAGGTCGAGGCGCTGGACATCCCGACGTACCAGAAGGCGATCCTGAAAGGACTGGCGGTCCACGGCGCCCTGGTGGGCTTCAACGGCTCGCACAACTGGACGCTGACCTACGAAGCCCCGCAGGATCGGACCGCCTTCGGCAGGCCGGATCCCTACGAGGCAGCTGGACTGCCCTCGACCCTGTCGATCGCCAACGCTCTCGACGCGGTCGGTGGGTGGGGCGCGAAGCTGAAGGTGCTCGCACCATTCCGTCGGCCGGTCTGACCCCGAACGGCCCTCCGC
>JAJNBA010000093.1 GCA_021155985.1 Actinomycetes bacterium | reverse complement strand
AGCTGCCGGAGGTGGAGACGGTGATCGAGCAAAACTAGGGCTGGGCGATCGTCGAGAAGGAGCCCGAGGTGACCGAGGTCGTTGCCCGGCGCGGCCCGCGCCGCGACGGCTGAGTTTTACGCGGCCCCGACCTGCCCGCGTCCGCCCGACTCAACTGCCCGCGGCCTAGTCGCCCACCGAAATCGGCCCAAACAGTGCGTTCGATATCGCACCTTCACGAGCGAGGCCGAAGCCCTCGAAGCCGCCGGGCTCGAGGAGTAGACGATGTCGGAGGAGAACGTGGAGATCGTGCGAGCGCAGTACGCCTCGTTTGATCAGATCTTCGAGAAGCGGCGTATTCGCGAAGACCGCCGCTTTCCATGCAGAGCGGGACCGCCGCTTCGGACGAGAAGCGGTAGTCCGGGGCTCTGGTCTGTGCGTCCCCGAAAGATCGAATCGGCGGCTCACTTCGCGTCTCGCTACCACCGCACCAATGCGATAGTGGTCGGAGCGTGATCATTGTCTATCCGGCGTGGGCGTCTACTACCACCTCGTGCCAGACCGTCTCTGCGGAAGTTTTCTGAAGGCCGTCGAGGCGCTTACGGGTCTCAGCGAATTCCGGCGCCTCATGCCAGGCTTCCCAGTCGGCGCGCGTATCCCATGTTCCGATGATCACTCGCTCGTTGAGGCCGTCCAGCGGAACCAGAAGCTGGCCCGAAACCCAGCCGTCCTGACCCTCTGCCGCCTTCAAGCGATCTCGCATGGCCGAATCCCACTCGGGCTCGGCTCCCTCCTTGAGGACGCTCGTCGTAACCACGGTCATCATCTGGCAACTCCTCCTTCCGGGGTGGTTTCTCGTTGCAAAGTACCGCCGGCCGGATGGAGCTAGGGCTTGCGCGCGCGTTTCAGCGTCCGCTCTCGCCGCCGCGCGGTGTATTGATAGTTCAAGCAACGTTTACGTACCGCTTGCGGCCAACGTCCCGGGCGAGGGGGAAAGCCAAGGGTGCGGGGCCTACAAGACCCGGCCGTCCAAATAGGCTCAGCTCCAAGGTGGGAAGGAGTTGCTAGCCGAGGCCGGCCGCGAAAGCTCGACAACTCCGAACGCCTCCACATCTCAGGCAGTGACTAAGTGCCCATCCGACACCCCTTTAGTAATAGTGGCGCCGGCCTCCCACTGCGCGGCCCATCGCCCCCAGGATCCAAAAGATCACGCCTAGAACGATCAGGATGCCACCGATTGTCCAAAGGATGCCGCTGTCGATAATTGCGGCGAGGACGAGCAAGACGATGCCAAGGACGATCAAACGTGTACCTCCCTATTCAGGTAGTCGTCAGCAACGCGACTCTACTGCTGCCCCGGATGACGCGTCGGGTGTTCGGCCACTTGGTTCCAGACCTGGGACTAGCCATCGGAACCAAGATGAGAGCACTGTTATCCGTGCATCTCCCAAAGATCGCATCGGCGGGCCCGATTCGTTTATCGCTACACCTCACGCGTATCCGCGAGACCACTCGGCACCCCAACTAGGGAATCAGCGCTCCTGGGTCAAGCGAACCCGACGCCGCAGCCCCCCTTTTTCTCGCGAAGAGGCAATCGGCGGTTGCTGAGACTCGCGGTTCGCCACCAGCACCCGCCCTCTCCCTGCGCTGGACGGATTAGAGTTGCCACATTCCCTAGGACGGAGGCACGCATGGCCACACCAGAATCAGAACGACGCGGCGGGATTGCCGGTATCTCACTCGGAGGCATCCTCGTCATTATCGGGATCGTGGTGGCGCTGTTCTGGAGCGTCATAGTCGGGGTGATCATCGTCCTGATCGGCCTGATCGCCTTCGGAGGCTTCGCTCGGGGCAAGTGGTACTGAGACACCCCGCGAGTCCCCGCGCTTGAGCTGACAATCCTGCGGGCTGAGCAAGTTGGTCGCCGCTGTCGCCCGCGGATAGACTCACCCCGCCAACCAGCGACAAAGGAGGCACCGATGCACGCAGTCGTCGCTAGGGTCAAGATTGCCGACCGAGAGCCTGCCGAGAGCCATCTGCGCGAGCAGGTGGTACCGGGCGTCTCACAGGCCCCGGGGTTCGTAAGCGGGTACTGGACGTACAAGGACGGCACCGGGCTGGCGCTGGTCGTGTTCGAATCCGAGGAAGGCGCCAACGGAATGAGCGAGAGAGTCCCGTCGCTGCTCCCTGACGGAGTCACCCTCGAGGGCGTCGAGGTGCGCGAGGTCGTAGCGCACGCCTGATTCTCGTCTTCTGCTCGCCGCGGGATACTGCGTAGGCGATGTCGGAGGAGAACCTTGGGAAATTTCGCCGTTCGCTGGAAGCCTTTGATCGCCGCGACAAGGCTGCCTGGCTCCAAACCAGGGACCAGGACTACGAGGTCGTCACCAGCAACATGTGGCCGGAAGGGGACGTGCGCGGACGCGAGGCTGCCTGGGATTTCTACGTCACGATTGCGGATACGTTCGAGCGTCAACCTTTCAGTGACGACCTCGAGCTCATAGACGCCGGGCCTGACAAGATCGTCGTCCATCAGCGAAACGACGTGCGCGGCGGTGAAAGCGGCGTGAACGTCGAGATCGACTACTGGGTCGTCGTCAGCTTCCGCGACGGAATGATGATTCGCGACCGATGGTTCGAGGACCGAGACGAAGCCCTCAAAGCTGCCGGGCTGCGGGAGTAGGCGATGTCGGAGGAGAACATCGAGGTCGTTAGACGGCTCTATCCCAGAAGCGTGGATCTGGTCGCGACGATCAGTGACCCGGGGAAGTTCGAGCAAACTCGCGTTGCATTGGAGTCGATCATGCATCGCGATTTCGAGACCGTCACGGTTAGGGGGCAAGTACCGCTCGCGGGGGACGTGGAGATGCCTGAGGATTCCTCGCGGCCGGTCACCTACGGTCTGGACGGATTCGCGAGCGGCTTCCGTGAGTGGCTGAGCGCGTGGGAGGCCTGGGTCGTATCGCCAACCGACTTCATCGATGTGGACGAGAATCGAGTCCTGGTCCTGATCGAAATCCAAGCGCGCTCCAAGACTCACAAGGTCGAGATGCCGGTTCAGGGGGCCAACCTCTGCACCATGAGAAATCGAAAGATCGCGCGACTGGAACTGTTCTTCGATCGTGCCGAGGCTTTCGAAGCCGCCGGGCTGCGGGAGTAGGCGATGTCGCAGGAGAACGTGGAGATCGCCCAGGAAATCGTCGGAGCCTGGGCCGAGGGGGATTTCTTCTCCGGCGCCACCAGGTTCGCCCCTCATGCAGTGCTGGTCGTTCCCCGCGAGTTCGTCGAATTCGGGGTGTACGTCGGAGAGGATCGGATCAGGGACTACACCCTCCGGTTCATGGGGCAATACGAACGCCTCTTTATCGAGGCCACTGATTTCAGGGCTGCCGGCGACACGGTTGTGGTCAGCGTCGTCCAGCATGGCCGCGGTCGAACGAGCGGAATTGAGATGCAGGCGCCCTACTACATTCTGTTCACCTTCCGGGCCGGGATGATCGTGAGGATGGAAAGCTTCATCGAAGAGGCGCGCGCCCTCGAAGCTGCCGGGCTGTCGGAGTAGGCGATGTCGCAGGAGAACCTTGACTTGGTGGTACGCGCGGTACGGGCCGCGCTCAAACAGCCGAAACCGGACTTCGAGACCGTGAACGCCCTCTACCACCCAGACCACGTTTACGTACCGCTTGCGGCCAACGTCCTGGGCGAGGGGGAAGCCAAGGGTGCGGCGGGCTATAAGGCCTGGCTTCAGCAGACTGACGACGCCATCCACTGGGAGGGGGAGCTGAAGGGTGCGGTCGACGTTGGCCCCGACAAGGTGCTGGTCGTGACGCTGACCCGATTCGAGGGTGCGTCGAGTGGGATAGAGACAGAGCAACGCACGTGGTCCGTCGTCACTGTCATCGAGGGCAAGATCACACGCACCGACGTCTACAACGACCCCATCCAAGCCCTCGAAGCCGCCGGGGTGTCGGAGTAGGCGATGTCGGAGGAGAACGTGGGAATGGTCCGCCGGGCTTACGCCGACTGGGCCCAGGGCAACATGCTCGGGGGAGTCGATCTGTTCGATCGAGAGATCGTGTTCGCGAGCTTTGTGCCGGACGCGAACGAGCGGATCGTCGTCACTGGCGCCGAGAAGATCGCAGCGTTCATGCACGAGTTCCTCGGCCAATGGCGTGACTACAGGCTGTTCGGCGACGAGTTTCATGATGCTGGAGATGTGGTCTTCGTAGCGGGGCATCAAACTGCCTTTGGGCGGCACAGTGGAGTCTCCGTCGAGGACACGATGTGCTCGGTTTGGACCTTCCGCGAAGGCAGGGTGGTGCGTCTGCTCTTCGACCGCGATAGGGAAAGTGCCCTCGAAGCCGCCGGGCTGTCTGAGTAGGCGATGTCGCAGGAGAACAGCCTGACCCTTGAAGCGCAGTTGAAGGGGTGGGACCCGGAAGCGTGGCGGAGGGGTGAGTTCGACCTGTCCTTCTTCGACCCCGAGGTCACTTATGAGGGACACGATCCTGCCGGATCACATCGGCGAGACATATCGCGGTCACGAGGGCATCGCACGGGCGACGATGCGCTGGATTGAGCCCTACGAGACCATCACGATTGAAACCGAGCGCGTAGTCGGCGACGGCGATCGCCTGGTGTCCATCCATCGTTTCCGAGGAAGGGCGCGGCACACCGGGATCGAGCTCGAAGGCCCACTGGCTTACGTCTGGACGTTCCGCGACGGAAAGGTCGTTCACCTGAAGTCGTTCGCGGAACCAGAGGACGCCCTCGACGCCGCCGGACTGTCGGAGTAGGCCGCTCACGGCTTCACGGCGAGCGCCGCTTGCCAATCGGCGGTCGTCTGTGAAAGAGGAACGCCCGACGCCACCCTTCCCCTCCGGGCCTCCGACCCGCTGGTAGTGTCGCCTTCGCACTAGCTCACGATCGACAGAGAGGTTTCGCGTGGCATTTGGCATAACGCACAAGTTCAAGGGCGGAACCAAGGAGCAGTACGACGCGTCCATAGGGGAGGTGCACCCGCCCGACGGGTTGCCCGATGGGCAGATCCACCACTTCGCGGGGGAAACCCCGGACGGCTGGCTCGTGATCGCAATCCATGACTCCCAGGAGAGCTGGGAGCGGTTTCGCGACGAGACTCTGCTCCCCGGGCTGGAGCAGCTCGGCGATAGGGGTCTACCCGGTCCCCCGGAAGAGACAACCTTCGAGGTGAAGGTAGAAGAGCACGCCTGATCCATTCCTACCGGCGGTGTTCTGGAAGTCCACCCTCCCTACCCTCCCACGCTAGGAGGAGTTAGCTCGGCGCCAACTCGCCGCACCTCCTTGTTCTTCGCGAGCATGGTTGGTGCTGCCAGGGCTTCCGGGGGCGTGGGCACTCGGAGCTTCGAGCGGATCATCGACCCGCAGGATCAGCAAGGCCGAAGCGACCATGCCGAGCGCCAGCACGACGCCTAACGCTCCGTAGCCCGCACCCGTGATCACGGCACCGCCGATGACCGCCCCCAGCAGATAGCCGAGCTGGGTCGCGGCCGTCCGTCCGGCCATCATCGCGCCGGGGTGGTCTGGGAGTTGCTCGAGACCGAGTCCGCTCGAGGCCGGTGTCCGAACGCCGGCCGCCAGGCCGAGGAGGCAGAAGATGCCCACCCCTATCGCCGCCGATTCGACGCTGAGCTGAGCGATCACCAACGCGGCCATCAGCAGAGCGGATCCGGCGACGAGATGCCGCCGCGGGAACAGATCGACGAGGGCTCCGCTGTGGCTCGAAGCTGCGAAGTAGGTGGCCGCTCCGCCCGCAAGGAGCCAGCCCACTGCGCCCTCACCCACCCCGAGCTGCTGGATGAAGAAGGCGCCCAGGAAGGTCAACAGCGCAGTCCAGGCACCGTAGGCGATCAGCTCGGCACCGATCCAGCGCCGAGCGGATCGCTCAGCCAGCAGCGTCCGGATCTGCCCCGGTGGGGCGGAGGCGGAGGTGGCAGCACGCGGCGCGATCAGCGAGGCCACCGCGATCGCCGCGGGAACCGCCTGTGCCGCGCGCCACGAGAGCAGATCGGTCACGGCGCCGACGATCGGGTTGACCACGATCCAGGCGAGGGCATTGGCCCCGGCGACGTAGCCGATCGCCCACGCCCTGCGGTCCGCGGAGAACGCGGCGACGCCGGCGAACCCGGCCGAGAGCAAGCAGGCGAAGGCGACCCCAATGAGGACATGCGCGAGCAGGAACACGGCCAGCGTCGGGGAGAGGGCGACGGCGGCGCAGGCGATGATCGCCAGGGCGGCACCGAGGCGAAGCAGCAGGGGGATCCCCAGCGCATCGATGCGCCGCGCGAGGGCGATCGAGGCCGTGATCGCTACCGCGGCGCTGATCGCGCGCGCTTGGCCGACCGCTCCGACCGATGCATTGAGATCGTCGCCAATCGCAACGATCGTCGGGGAGAGCACGACAAGGAGCGCCTGAGACGCCATGGTCGCAAGGACGAGAGGCGCGAGGCGGGGCTGGCTTCGCTGCATCGGGTACCGATCGTTAGGCGATCTTGACGTGGGCCGGGCCGCTGCGGGCGATTCCCTGGAGGATCTCAATCATCTCGGCCCGGGTGAGCGCCTCGGCAGGTTTCTCCTTGTGCGTGGGCGTCTAACTCCCACCACTATCGCAACGCAAACGGCGAACTCGCCGGCCAACCGCAACCCAGAGCCGAAACCACAAAGCCATGCGGGTAGGTCTCCCATACCAGTTGCTCCGCTGAGAACGGCTCGAAGGGAGAAGGGTCGTTCTCATGGTGGGCATACGTTTTTTCAGTTTTTCTCGCGGAGAGGCAATCGGCGGTGTTCTGGCGCTGTCAGATTCCAATGTCGACCCTCCCTAGCCGCGAAGAAGCCCTCGAAGTGGCCGGACTTGGATGCGGCGGACTGCGAGCGGTGGTTCAACGCAGATGAGCTTGTCAAGCTGGCTAGGCTCCTCGACCCCAAGGAGCTTCCGACCAGGAACACGACAGGCCAAGGCGAAGATCGTCGGGTAAGAGGTCCCAGAGGACAAGGACAAAAGAGAGGAGAAATCTCTGATGGAAGGAAGGCCGATTCAGGAAAGGCAGCCAACGGGTTGGACCGTATTCGCGGGAATGATGCTGTTCATAGTCGGATCACTCGACGCGCTTTGGGGTCTCGCCGCAATCCTGAACGATGACATCGTGATCGTTGGCGGCCAGGGAGCGCTCGTGGCCGACATAACGCTCTGGGGCTGGGTGCACCTGCTCCTGGGTTCAGCTATGGCCGTGACGGGACTCGGCTTGTTTGCGGGCAGTTCGGGTGCCCGCTGGTTGGCTGTGGTCTTGGTGGCCGTGAACGCGATCGCGCAGATCGTCTGGTTCCCTGCAGCGCCGCTGTGGGCGTTTCTGATCATCATTCTTGACATAACGATTATCTACCAGTTGACCGTGCGCTGGCAGGACTGACCATTCCCGGGGGACGGCCCGCACCCAGCGCGGGCCGTCCTCAAGTTCTCCCGAATCAGCCAAAGCCCC
>JAJNBA010000092.1 GCA_021155985.1 Actinomycetes bacterium | reverse complement strand
AAGGCATGTTCGTCATCTCTGTCACCGAGGTGGCTCCAGCCTTCAACGCCTGTCGGAACACCTCGTCGCCGTCTTCGACGTAGAGGCGGAGGAAGCTCGGTGTCCAGGGCCAGTCTTCTTTCACGTCGAACGTCATGACGACCGAGTCGCCGATCCTCGTTTCGGCCATGACCGATGGAACCGTCCTCGCCCACGACCCGCCCCATCTCCTCTGCACCGAAGGCTTCCCTCATGAAGTCGAGGAGCTGGGCCGCACCCTTCACGATGATGAACGGGGTGACCGCGCCATAGCCCTCGGGGATCGACTCGACCTTCATCTTCGTCCCCCTCCCTCGGTTCCCATCTCGTCACCGTCGTCTCCAGACCCCGCGGAGCTCTCCCCATCGGATCCGCGGAGCTCGTCGAAGGTCAGCGCATAGACCTCCTGACCCTTCGGGTACTCCTTGGTCGGGCGGCTCTCCCGCGTGGCCCTCATGCCGAGCGCCTCGTAGATGCCGTCCTGCTCGTCGTGGAGATGCTCCCCGAGGTAGACGTTCGCGAAGATCTCCTGCGGCCGCGACGCCGCGTTCACCATCCGCACGGCGCCCACGACGGGCGGTCCAACCAGCGTGAGCTCCCCGGCGATCTCGACGAGGAAGCCGGGGCCCGCGTCGAGACCGATCGCGAGGCCGACGCCGTCGGAGAGGTTCCGTGAGTTCCGCCGGAAGTCCTCGAGTACGCGCCGATGGAAGAGCTCGATCAGTTCGTGCGCGGTGTGCGCGAGGTTGCCGGCGGCCTCGACGAACCGCCGCTGGTACTCCTCCTTCGGGGTCGAGGGAGCGATCCAGTACGCGAGGAAGCCGTCGCCGGTGAACTTGTCGAACCAACCTCCCGGCGTCCCGATGCCGCTCCGCACCGCGGAGACGAACTTGTCCATGATCTTCGCGAACTGCTCGAAGCGAACGGCCTCCTTCATCAGGAGCGTGGACTCGCGGATGTCCGCGGCCATCACGAACATCTGCAAGGGCGTCGTGTCGATGATCGCGTCGAGGAGCTGGTCCCGCTGGAAGCGCTCCTCCCAGTCCGGCGGGGCGTGGGCGGCGAGGAGCTCCGCGATCCGCGCTCGTTCCTCATCGCGGTCGACCGGTTCCGGCGTCTCTTCTTCGACCATGTCGAGGGAGCGTAGCCCGGGAGCCTCGATCAGCGCGGCTTGCCCTCCCGGAGCGCGGCGACCGACTTCGCGATCCGGCGCTGCCGGGTCTCATCCGTCTTCGCGCCCTCGATCGACGACACGTGCCATCCCTTGTTGCTCGGGGACAAGCCGTCGAACGTCTTCTGTGCTTTCGCGTCCTTCTTCAGCGCCGCGGCGAAGTCCTTCGGGAGCCCGACCACGCGCGGAGCCGTGTCGAGCTCGATGTCGACGTCAACGACGTCGCCACCGGCGACCTTGGCACCCGCACGGTTCTCGGCGCTGACCCCGACCATGAACCGTCCGCCCATCGAGGCGACCGTGCTCCGGTAGGTGAAGCCGTTGATCGTCACCCGGACGGGCGGACGCTTCCCGGCACCGAGGCCCTCGACCACGGTGGAGGGCACCTCGATGCCGGTCGCCGTTTTTCCCGCCTGCTCGACGGTCGTGCGGAACCTCACGAGAGCACCCTCATTCGAAGAACTCCTTCAATGCCGGCGCCAGGACGGTCGCGTCCACGTTGTGCCCCTGGCCGTCGAGGAACCGCACCTCTCCCTCGGGGAGGGCGTCCGCGATCGCCTGCGCCGTGTCGCGCATGAACGGCATGTCCGCTCCGCCGGCGAGCACGAGGGTGGGAACCTTCACCTTGGCCACCGTCTCGGTGGGCACCAGGTAGTCGCCCATGATCCGGGCGTCGTAGGCGAGCGTGTGCGCGATCGCCTCCTGGCCGGCCCACCACGGCTGCGTTCGCGCGTCGGCGACGAACTCGGGTGGCATCCCCACGACCTTGGTCATGAAGTATTCGGCGGCGTCACCGCGCCGGCCCTCGGCGATCATCGTCTCGTACTGCTGCACCTGATCCGCCGGCGGCCTCGCATCGGGGTCGAGGAAGTACGGCGGTTCCCACAACGCCAGCTTCGTGACCGGAGCGCCGCTCGCCGTCGCGATCAACGCCAGTGCGCCGCCCGACGACGACCCCCACAGGTTCGCCGACCCGCCCGCCGCCTCGAGCACGGCCTCGATGTCCTCGACCTCGCGTTCGATCGCGTACGGCGGCGTGTCGCCGCTGTCGCCCCGACCCCGGCGGTCGTAGTTGAAGACCGTGAAGTCCGAGGCGAGCTCCTGCGCGATCGCCATGTCGGCCATCCGATCGACCGAACCGCCGCAGACGAGGACCACCGGCGGTCCCGAGCCGAGCCGGTCGAACGCGAGGGTGGTGCCGTCCTTCGAGGTGACGTTCTCCATGTCGGATCTCCTCCTCCTCGTCGGTTAGGCGAACACGCCGTTCAGCCACCGCTCCCACGCGCGCTCGGTCTCGGCCTGATCGAGCCCGTCGACGAAGATGTGGTGGCCGACGCCCACCGGACCGCCGAACACGCTGATGTGCATGAACCGGTAGATCCCGTCGTCGGTCCGGACCCCGAGGAAGTCCCGGGAGAGCCAGTCGACCTCGCCGTCGAGCTGCGGGAGCCCCTCGGGCGTAAGGGTGACGCGGTCGCCGAGCTCGGGTGCCCGATCGAGGCCGAGGGCCTCGTGGAAGCGCCTCCATGCCTCGTCGCGGTCCGGGACCACCGGGCCGCCGAAGACGTTGACCGGGGTCGCCTTCCGGCCGCGGAAGTACGTGAGGTACACGCGCAGCTTGTCGAAGTACATCGGGTCGCCTTCGGAGAGGCCCTCGTACTCCTTCTCCCAGTTGTCGCCGAGGAAGCCGCTGTGAACCCATCGGACGACGGTGCTGCCCTTGTCCCGCCCTTCGACGAGGTACTCGAACGCATGGAGCGCGCCGTCCTCGCTCTCCGGCGTGCGGCTCGCGAAGTGTGTGGGCGGCTCCCACGCCGTGATCGTCGCCTCCTCCGCGGAGCCGCGGAACTGCATGCGGGTCGTCCCGCCCTCCCGCGGCTCGATCTCGTTCACACCCATGAACCAGGCGTCGACGCCGGGTCCGGTGGCGATCGCGTTCCACACTTCCTCGGGAGTGGCGTCGACCTCGATCTCATGGGTCAGCTCGAACGGATGTGCCATCTCAGTGCCCCTCTCCGTCGGATGTCTCGGGTGCGCTCGCCGTCTCGATCGGAACCTCGTCCTTGAGGGTCGGGTGGACGGCCACGATCAGGCGGTGGTCTCGGCCACGCGGAGCGTTCTCGTCGTGGTACTTGCTTACCAGCGAAGTGACCGAAGCGGCCAGTTCTTCGGCGAAGGCCGACCGGTCGGCCGCCGAGGCGAACCGGATCTCGCCGTCCATCGCGAACGTGGCCAGGCGCTTCCGAGCCTTCGTCGCACCGGCCACGAGCTGACCCACGTCTCGCACGGCCCTCGCCGCCACCGCGATCAACCACCGCGCGGAGAGCCGGTCCGGGGCGCGGGACGGGTCCGGCTGGACGCCGTCGAGGGCAGCCGGAGAGATCACGTAGGAGAGCGCCGTCGCGCGGACCACCCGTTCCGTCATATTGCCCTTCTTCCGTTCCTCGACGAGTTCCACGAGGCCGTGCCGTTCGAGCGACTTCAGGTGGTAGTTCACGTTCTGGCGAGGGAGACCGAGCGTGCCGGCCAGGCTCGTCGCGGAGCCGGGCTCGGCCAGCTCGGCCAGCAGGCGGCTCCGCACGGGGTCCAGGGACACCTCGGCTGCCTCGGGATCTTCGATCACGGCCACATCGATCACGGGTGCCATGGTGCCACCGACAGTTTCTTTTGTCAAGATAGGAGAACTCTTCGGTGGACATCCGGGTGGCCGTTCACCGGGGCTGGTTGTAGACAGAGGGCTGCCCCGGATACGAGGAGGTTCCATGCGGTCGAGGAACGGTGACGATCCCGAGCTCGCGCTCCGGCTCAGCAAGGACATCGAAGGACGCGTGATCGCGCTCGGCGATCCCGACTACGACGACGCCCGAGCGGTGTTCTACGGCGGGATCGACCGTCGGCCGGCTGCGATCGCCCGCGTCGCGAGGGACGCGGACGTCGCCCGCGTGATCGCCGAGGCCAGGGAGACGGGCCTCGAGCTGGCGATCCGGAGCGGCGGCCACAGCCTGGTCGGACACTCCGTCACCGAGGGCGGGATCGTCCTCGACCTCTCGGAGATGCAGGCGCTCGATATCGATGCCGAGAGCCGAACCGCGTGGGCGGAGTCCGGCGTCACCGCAGGCCGGTACTCGGAGGCGGCCGCCGAGCACGGTCTCGCGACGGGGTTCGGCGATTCCCCCTCCGTGGGGGTCGGAGGCATCACGCTCGGCGGCGGCGTCGGGTTCCTCGTGCGGAAGTACGGCCTCACGATCGACGCACTCCTGGCGGCCGACGTCGTGACCGCGGCCGGGGAGGTCCTGCGCGTGGACGAGGAGTCGCACCCCGACCTGTTCTGGGCGATCCGCGGCGGGGGCGGCAACTTCGGGGTCGCGACCCGGTTCCGGTTCCGCCTCCACGAGGTCCCCGCGATCGTGGGAGGGATCCTGATCCTGCCCGCCACGCTCGAGACCATCGCGGGCTGGGCTGCGGCATCGGAGTCGGCGCCGGAAGAGCTCTCAACGATCGCCACCGTGATGAAGGCGCCGCCGATGCCGTTCCTTCCCGAGGCGGTCCACGGCAAGATCGTGATCTTCGGGATGATCGTGCACGCCGGCGGCGGTGAGGCCGGTGAGCGGGCGGTGACGCCGTTCCGCGAGCTCGCGGAGCCCCTCGGCGACATGCTGAAGGAGATGCCGTACCCCGGCATCTACATGGAGGAGGAAGGGGACTTCCACCCGATCGCGTCGGACCGGACGATGTTCCTCGACCGGGTGGACGAGGACGTCGCCGCCAGGATCCTCGACCGGATCAGCTCGTCGGACGCGATGATGGCCGCGGCGCAGTTCCGCGTGCTCGGCGGCGCGATGGCGCGGGTGCCAGCGGACGCGACCGCGTTCGCGCATCGCTCGAGCAAGATCATGGTGAACGTCGCCGCGCTCTTCGAGAGCGTCGAGGATCGCCCTCGCTACGAGCGATGGGTGCAGGAGTTCGCCGACGTTCTCCGCCAGAAGGACCAAGGCGCGTACGTGAACTTCCTCGAGGACGAAGGCCCCGAGCGCGTCCGCGCCGCCTACCCCGGCGCGACCTGGGATCGGCTGCGTGAGATCAAGCGCCGGTACGACCCGACGAACCTCTTCCGCCTGAACCAGAACATCCCGCCGGCGGACGAGGACGCCTGAGGCTCCGCGGATGAGAGGAGAACGAGCTCGATGAGCTACCCGGAAGCGACGTACCTCGGTGACCGCGGAGAGGTGAGCGCGACGTATCGTCCGGCGAACCAGGCACCCGAGCTCACGTACCCCAACGGCAACACGGGTCACTACCTCGCGACTGGCGCGTCCACTGGCGGGTTGTTCGGGCTGTACCGATGGGTGATGGGTCCCGAGCCGAGCGGCCCCGGGCCGCACTTCCACAGGTCACTCGCGGAATCCTTCTACGTGCTGACCGGCACGGTTCGGATCTACGACGGGACCCGCTGGATCGACACCGAGCCGGACGACTTCGTGCACGTCCCGATCGGAGGGATCCACGGGTTCCGCAACGAGTCCGGCGCACCGGCCTCGTTGCTGATCCACTTCGCGCCCGGCGCGCCCCGCGAGGGCTACTTCGAAGGGCTCGCCGAGTTCGCCATCTCAGGGATGCCCGACGAGGACGAGCTCGCGGCGTTCTACCTCGAGCACGACAACGTCTGGCTCGAGGAGAGCGGCCGGGGACATCTGTAGGCGTGTGGCGGTCTTCTTCGAGGCGAGCGTCACTCAGGCGGGGTCGTGTCTCCGGCGATGAGCTCGTCGGCGAGCAGGTCCATCAGGAGACCGTCGTGCCAGGTCCCGTCCGGCCCTCGCTCGTAGGAGCGCATGCGGCCGACGGGCCGGAAGCCGACCTTCTCGTAGGCGCGGATCGCGGCCGCGTTGTCCGCCGCCGGATCGATCGTGAGCCGGTGGTGACCGCGCTCCTCGATCAGGTACCGGGCGAGCACCAGGACGGCCTCCGACCCGAGCCCCTCCCCGTGCCGCGACGCCGTGAGGTAGACGTCGACGTTCGCGTGCCTGTACATCGGATCATCCTCCTCGCCGTACTGGACGGCGCCGACGACGTCGCCGTCGACCTCGATCGCGAGCGAGTGCTCGTCGGCGACGAACTCGTCCATCTCCCCGGGCTCGAGATGGCTCCACCAGCGGAGGACCTCGGGCTCGTTGCGGATCTGGGTGAGGGTCGCCGCATCGTCCGGTTGGGTGCTGCGGAGCGTGACCCGCGGACCCGTGAGCCTGATCGGCTTCACGGCTCGATGTTCTGGTTGAGCCGGAACACGTTGTCGGGGTCGAACGCTCGCTTCAACCCCACGAGCCGCTCGTACTTCGCATCGCCGTAGACGCCCCGCACGACGTCCGTACCGGTCTCGATCACGTCGTTCACGTAGTGACCGGCAGCCGTGAACGGCTCGAGCGCGGCCATCGTCGTACGGCCCCACTCGATCAGCGCGTCGTCGTCGGCGACATCGTCCCAGTCGGCCTCGACCCCGAGCCAGAACGGCGCCCCCCGGCCGGTGAACGCCATGGTGTCCTCGGGGATGCGTGAGATCGCACCCCCTTGCGCCCAGAGCGTGACGGCGCCGCGGGGGTTCGTAGCGTGCGCCACCGCCGCGTCGATGAAACCGTTCGAAAGCTCGGCCAAGAACCCCCCCTTCATGTAGAACCGCTTGCCCCACGACATGTCGTCGTCGCCCGACGTCTGCAGCTCGAGGTAGGGAACCTGTCGGAACGTGTCGGCGACGGGACCGAGGTCGCGAAGGGGCCGGAGGGCCGCTTCGGCGTCGTCGATCCGCCCGGAGTGGGTCGCGCCGACGGAGACCACCGGACGGCCGACGAGATCCTCGCCGTCCTCCTCCGTCCCCGTCGACACGCCGAACGACACCATGACCTCGTCGGGCGCCGTCTCGAGGTACTCGCGAACGCGTGCCGCGATCTCGTGGCCGCGGTCGGCGGGGTAGGCGACGAACCCCTGCGTGACCACGGGACCGAGCTCGTGCAGATCGAACTCGAACGATGTGACGACCCCGAAGTTCGCCCCGGCCCCACGGGTTCCCCAGAAGAGCTCCGGTTCCTCCTCCTCACTCACCGTGAGCACACGGTCGTCTGCCGTGACGAGCTCGACGGAACGAAGGTTGTCGATCGAGAAGCCGAAGTGACGCTGGAGCCTCCCCATCCCGCCGCCGAGCGTCAGCCCGGCGACACCCGTGTGTCCGACGACACCGACCGGGCAGACCAGTCCGTGGGCCTGGGCGGCCGCGTCGAGCTCCGATAGCAGGGTCCCGCCGGCCACCCGCGCGGTGCGTCGGG
>JAJNBA010000017.1 GCA_021155985.1 Actinomycetes bacterium | reverse complement strand
CCGCCCGGGCGACGTGATCTGCATCCTCGAGGCGATGAAGATGGAGAACCACGTCCCGTCGACGCGGGACGGCGAGGTCACCGACCTCCCGATCCACGCGGGCCAGGTCGTGGAGACCGGGCAGGTCCTGGCGGTGATCGACTAGCGCGACGCTCCCCAGGCATCGCGGCCGACGATCCGGAACCCCGAGTCCTTCACCTTGTAGGTGCGGTTGATCGAGACGAGGAGCGCGGTGAGCGGCTCGGCGACCCGGGCCATCTCGAGGCGGCCGCAGTCCACCCATCGCATGCCGGGGATGCCGTCGATCAGCGAGCCGACGCGCTGTTTCGCCTCGGGATCGTCCGCACACAAGAGGACGTCGCTGTCGACCCCGTGATCGAGCGCTTGGAGGGCCTCCGCCGCGATCGTGTGGAGCCCGGCGACGACGCGCGGCCCTTCGCCGAGGATCGCCTTCGCCTGCTCGGCGGCCGAGCCGTGCCACGGTCGGAGCACCTGCCAGGGCCGCCCCCCCACGGCCGTGGCGAGGGGGCTGGTGGCGTCCAGGAACCACGACGACGCCGTCGCCCCCGGCGCCGGCCGCCGCCGTGGCGTTGTCGGTGCCTTCCAGCGCGGCGCCCACGCGCTCGGCGGCCTTCGCCGCCGTCTCGGCACCGCGTCCGGCGTCCCGGGACCCGATCGTCACGTGGTGGCCCGCCGCGGCCGCGCGCATCGCCACGCCGAGTCCCTCGGCGCCCGTGCCACCGATCACCGCCACGTCCACGATGCAGCAGCCTAATAGGCCAAGATCAGTAGGAAGGCCGATACTCCCCGAACACGCGACGGAGCGCATCGGACACCTCGCCCAACGTCGATCGCAGACGGAGCGCCTCACGCATCCGCGGGAGGAGGTTGCCCGTCCCGCGTGCGGTCTCCTCCACCTCGAGGAGCGCGGCATCGACGGCCGTCTGATCCCGGGAGGAGCGGAGCTCGGCGAGTCGTTCCATCTGCTGTGCCGTCTCCTCGGCGGAGATCCGCTGGAGCTCCACGGCTCTCGCATCGGCGTCGACGAATCGGTTCACCCCCACCACGATCCGCTCGCCCGTCTCGATGCCTCGTTGGATCCGGAACGCCGCCTCGTGGATCTCGTCCTGGTAGTACCCCGCCTCGATCGCGGAGACGGCACCCCCCATCCCGTCGATCTTCTCGACGATGTCGGTCGCGATCCGTTCCAGCTCGTCGGTGAGCGCCTCCACGTAGTACGAGCCGCCGAGCGGGTCGACCGTCTCGGCCACGCCCGTCTCGAAACCGAGGACCTGTTGGGTCCGGAGCGCGATCTTCACCGCCTGCTCCGTGGGGAGTGCCAGGGCCTCGTCGAACGAGTTGGTGTGGAGCGACTGGGTCCCGCCAAGCACCGCCGCCATCGCTTCCAGCGCCGTGCGCACGATGTTGTTCTCCGGCTGCTGCGCGGTGAGCGTGGCGCCGCCGGTCTGCGTGTGGAAGCGGAGCGTCAGCGACCGTGGGTCCTTGGCCCCGAAGCGATCCCGCATGATCGCGGCCCACATCCGCCGCGCGGCGCGGAACTTCGCGATCTCCTCGAAGAAGTGCATGTGGCACGCGAAGAAGAACGAGAGGCGCGGCGCCACGTCGTCCACGGCGAGGCCGGCATCGACGGCAGCCTGCACGTAGGCGATGCCGTTCGCCAGCGTGAACGCGATCTCGTGCGCGGCGGTCGCGCCGGCCTCGCGCATGTGATAGCCGCTGATCGAGATCGTGTTCCAGCGCGGGATCCGCTCCCCCGCGTAGGCGAAGAGATCCGTGATCAGGCGCATCGACGGCTGCGGCGGATAGATGTACGTCCCGCGCGCCGCGTATTCCTTCAGCAGGTCGTTCTGGACGGTGCCGGAGAGGGTGGCGGGGTCGAGGCCCTGCTCCTCCGCCACGAGCTCGTAGAGGAGGAGGAGGATCGGGGCGGTGGCGTTGATCGTCATCGAGGTGGACACCTGATCCAAGGGGATCCCCGCGAGGAGCCGGCCCATGTCCTCGATCGAATCGATCGCGACGCCCGTCTTGCCGACCTCACCCTCGGCGCGCGGGTGATCGGAGTCCAGCCCCATCTGGGTCGGAAGGTCGAAGGCCACGGAGAGACCGGTCTGGCCGTGGTCGAGGAGGTAGCGGAACCGCCGGTTCGTCTCGTCGGCGGAACCCATCCCGGCGTACTGGCGCATCGTCCACAACCGGCCTCGGTACATGTCCGGGTACACGCCGCGGGTGAACGGGAACGAACCGGGCTCCCCGATGGCGGCCACCTCGCCCCGGGGCGGTTCGTAGATCGGATCGATCTCGATACCGGAATCCGTCGTGCGAGAGGACGTGTCATCGCCCATGACGTCATGGAGCCTATCGGCCGGTGGCGCGTGGGATGGTCCGTCGGCTCCCCCGTCATCACCGCGCGAGGGTCGACCGGTCGACACGATGTGCACGACGACGGTACGTTCCCGGCCCATGGACATCGTCGACCCCCGGATCGAGCGCTACATGGAGGATCGACTCAAGCGCTTCGACGAGCCCGTGCTCCTGGAGATGGAGGCCTACGCGGAGGAGAACGGGTTCCCGATCGTCGGCCGGAACGTCGGAGTCACGCTGGAGGTCCTCGCTCGCTCCGTGGGTGCTCGGCGGATCATGGAGCTCGGTTCCGGATTCGGCTACTCGGCCTACTGGCACGCGCGCGCGGTCGGTTCGGAAGGAGAGGTGCACCTCACCGACGGCGATCCCGAGAACGAGCCGAGGGCCGCGGCGTACCTCGAGCGGGCGGGCCTCGCCGACCGAGTCCGGTTCCACGTGGGCGACGCGGTGCGGGGATCCGAGCAGCTGCAGGGCGATTTCGACGTGATCTTCAACGACATCGACAAGCACGGATATCCGGCGGCATGGCGGGCCGTCAGCGACCGGATCCGTCCCGGCGGGCTCTACGTGTGCGACAACGTCCTGTGGTACGGACGCGTGGCGGTCGAGGACCCGGACGACCGCCGGCCCGGATGGACCGAGGCCGTCCTCGAGCACAACCAGCTGATCGCCGAGGACGAGCGCTACCTCTCCACGATCGTCCCCACGCGCGACGGCGTCCTGGTCGCGATCCGCATCGGGTGACGTCCATGGCAGGCGGCACCGCGGCTGGCCGACGATAAGCTGAGTCTCGGTGAGCACGGAGATCAAACGGAAGGGCCGGTTCGGCCCGCTCTACAAGGGTCACGAGGGCCAGTACAGCTGGCTCCTCCACCGCGTGACCGGCCTCGCGATCATCCTCTTCCTCTTCGCCCACGTCGTGGATACGGCGGTGGTCGGCTGGGGGCCGGACGCCTACAACCGCGTGGCCTCGGTCTACCACAACCCGTTCATCCGGATGCTCGAGCTGGGACTCGTGGCCGCCGTCCTGTATCACTCCTTCAACGGCGTGAAGATCATGCTGATCGACTTCTTCCCACGACTGACGCGCCACATCCGGTTCCTGGACATCGCGACCGCCGTCCTGTTCGTCGGATCGATGATCCCCATCACGTGGATCATGGGCTCGGCCATCGTCGAGCTTCTCCTGGAGGGCTGACGCGTGTCCACGACGGCCGAGGCTCGTCCCGAAGCGCCGCTCCCCCACGGGAAGCCCGTCGGCGCCGGACGCGGCCGCCCGGTCGGTCGCTTCGAGCTCTGGGCCTGGCTCTTCATGCGCATCTCCGGCCTGGTCCTGCTCTTCCTCGCGGTCGGGCACGTCCTGATCATGCACGTCTTCGAAGAGGGGGTGGACCGCGTCGATTTCGCCTTCATCCAGCTCCGGTGGGCCAGCCTGTTCTGGAAGACCTGGGACTGGTTGATGCTGGTGCTCGCGCTGCTCCACGGCGTGAACGGACTCCGGATGATCCTGCTCGACTACGTGCGGCCGGGGGGCGCCCGGCGGGCGATCAACGGGTTCTTCGTCATCCTCGGCGCGGCCCTCATGGCGCTCGGCACGATCATCGTCGTCACCTTCGATCCCTCGAAGTGGCCGATGTCGTGACGATCACGCACACGTACGACGCCGTGATCGTGGGCGCCGGCGGGGCCGGTCTCCGCGCGGCGATCGAAGCCTCCGGCCGGGTCGACACGGCGGTGATCTCCAAGCTCTACCCCACCCGGTCGCACACGGGGGCCGCCCAAGGGGGGGTCTGCGCCGCGCTGGGCAACGTGGAGGAGGATTACCCGGAGTGGCACGCGTTCGACACGGTGAAGGGAGGCGACTACCTCGTCGATCAGCCGGCCGCCCAGATCCTCACGGAGGAGGCGGTCGACGCGATCTACGAGCTCGAGCGGATGGGCCTCCCGTTCAACAGGACCCCGGAGGGACTCATCGACCAACGGCGTTTCGGCGGACACACCGCGAACCACGGCGAGCGCGCCGTGAAGCGCGCGTGCTACGCAGCCGACCGCACCGGACACATGATCCTGCAGACCCTGTACCAGCAGTGCGTGAAGCGCGACGTGCGCTTCTTCAACGAGTTCTACTGCCTCGATCTGTTGCTCGCCGACGACGGACGTACGGCCGGGGTGGTGGCGTACGAGCTCGCCACCGGCGAGCTCCATGTGTTCCGGGCGAAGTCCGTCCTCTTCGCGACCGGGGGGTACGGGCGGATGTTCCGGGTCTCGTCGAACGCCCACGCCCTCACCGGCGACGGCCTCTCGGTCACGTTCCGGCGCGGCATCCCCCTCGAGGACATGGAGTTCTTCCAGTTCCATCCCACGGGCCTGTACCGGCTCGGCGTGCTGCTGTCCGAGGGTGCCCGGGGCGAGGGCGCGGTGATCCGCAACCGGGACGGCGAGCGATTCATGGAGCGGTACGCGCCGACGATCAAGGACCTCGCGCCGCGCGACGTCGTCTCTCGCTCGATCTACCAGGAGATCAAGGAGGGCCGGGGGCTCGGGCCGCGAGGCGACTACGTCCTCCTCGACCTGACGCACCTGGATCCGAGGGTTCTGGAGGAGAAGCTCCCGGACATCACGGAGTTCGCGCGGGTGTATCTGCAGGTCGAGCCCACCACGGAGCCCGTCCCGATCCAACCCACCGCCCACTACGCGATGGGCGGCATCCCGACCGATGTGCACGCGCGCGTGGTCACCGGGTCCGAGGAGACACCGGTGCCGGGTCTGTACGCGGCCGGCGAATGCGCATGCGTCTCGGTCCACGGAGCCAACCGGCTCGGGACGAACTCCCTGCTCGACATCGTCGTGTTCGGTCGCCGGGGCGGGGACGACATGGCGAGGCATTGCGAGGAGACCGACCTCCCGGCGCTGCCGGTCGAGGCCACCACGCAGACCCTCGACCTCTTGGACGGCATCCTCACGCGGCAGACGGGCGACAACGTCGCCGACATCCGGGCGGAGCTCCAGGACTCGATGTTCGACCTGGCGTTCGTGGTCCGTTCCGAGGAGAGCCTCGCCAAGATGGGCGAGCTCGTCGGTTCGCTCCGCGAGCGGTACGACCGGATCGCGATCACCGACAAGGGCACCGTCTACAACACTGATCTGATGGAGGCGGTCGAGGTGGGGTTCTTGCTGGATTGCGCCGCGACCCTCGTCGCGGCCGCGGCGGCACGCGACGAGAGCCGCGGAGCCCACTACCGCGAGGATCACCCGCTGCGCGACGACGCCAACTGGTTGAAGCACTCGCTCGCGTATCGGAACGACGACGGCTCGATCCGTCTGGATTCGAAGCCGGTCCAGATGGGTCCGTACGTGCCCATGGAGCGGAAGTACTGATGGCGGCATCCCTCACGCCGGCCGAGATCCTGAACTCGTCGGACGAGCGTCGGGTGGGGGCGACCCCGCTCGTGACGCTCACCCTCAGGATCCGCCGGTTCAACCCACAGGTCTCGGAGGAGCCGTGGTGGGACGAGTTCACGATCCAGGTGGATCCGTACGAACGGCTCGTCGAAGCCCTCCATCAGGTGAAGTGGCATCACGACGGGACCCTCACGTTCCGGCGCTCGTGCGCGCACGGCATCTGCGGCTCGGACGCGATGGTGATCAACGGGCGGAACGCTCTCGCCTGCAAGATCCTTGTCAAGGACGTCGCGCCGAAGGTGACCATCGAGCCGATCCGCGGCCTCGCTGTCCTGAAGGACCTGATCGTGGACATGGAGCCCTTCTTCGACGGGTACCGCGCGGTGCTCCCCTACCTCGTGAACGACGAGGAGACGGAGCGGGAACGCGTGCAGACGCCGCAAGAGCGGGAGCGCTACGACGACACGACGAAGTGCATCCTGTGTGCGGCGTGCACCACCTCCTGCCCGATCTTCTGGTCCGACGAGACCTACATCGGGCCGGCCGCGATCGTGAACGCGCACCGGTTCATCTTCGACTCACGCGATCGCGCCCCGCGCGAGCGACTCGGCATCCTGTCCGAGAAGACCGGTGTGTTCCGCTGCCGGACGACGTTCAACTGCACCGACGCGTGCCCGCGCGGCATCGAGGTCACGAAGGCCATCCAGGAGGTCAAACGCGCCGTCCTGTTCGACCGACCCTGATCCCGCCGCATCGAGCTGACGAGCTCGTCGGACGGGAGATCGTCGATAGGGTGCCTCGATGACCGGACGCCATCGCGTCACGCTGATCCCCGGCGATGGGATCGGACCCGAAGTGTCCTCGGCCGCGCGGATGGTGCTCGATGCGGCGGTTCCGGGGATCGAGTGGGTCGAGCGGACCGCCGGGGCAGCCGCCCTCGCCGAGCACGGGGACCTCCTGCCGGAGGAGACCCTCGACGCGATCCGCACCACGCGCGTCGCCATCAAAGGGCCGATCACGACACCAGTGGGCTCGGGGTTCCGCAGCATCAACGTCGCCCTGCGCCAGGGTCTGGACCTCTTCGCGGCCGTTCGTCCCGCCCGCTCGTTGCCGGGGGTCCCGACGCGTCACGAGAAGGTGGATCTCGTCGTGGTCCGGGAGAACACCGAGGATCTCTACCAAGGCGTCGAGTTCGCGGCCGGCTCCCCCCAGGCGGACGCTCTCCGGATCGAGCTCCGGAGCCTCGCCGGGGTCGAGATCAAGCCCGATGCGGGCGTCACGGTGAAGCCGATCTCGGTCGCAGGGACGCGACGCATCGTGCGGTTCGCCTTCGAGTACGCGAAGACGAATCGCCGCGCCCGGATCACCTTGGGGCACAAGGCCGGAATCATGCCGACCTCGGACGGGCTGTTCCTCACCACCGCCCGGAACGAGGAGATCGACCGCGGCGACGTCGGGTTCGAGGACATGCAGATCGATCACCTGACCGCCCGCCTCGTCCGCGACCCGGCTCGCTTCGACGTGCTCCTGCTTCCGAACCTCTACGGCGACATCCTCTCGGACCTGTGCGCGGGGCTGGTCGGCGGCCTGGGGTTGGTCCCCGGCGCGAACATCGGCTGGGAATACGCGGTCTTCGAGCCGGTCCACGGGAGCGCGCCGGACATCGCCGGCACCGGGGTGGCGAACCCGATCGCGATGATCCTGTCGGGCGCGATGCTCCTCCGCCATCTCGGCGAGATGGCCGGCGCGTCCGCCGTCGAGGCGGCAGTGGACTCCGTCCTGTCGGGCGGCACGGTGCGGACGCCGGACCTCGGCGGCTCGTCATCCACGACGCAGGTCACGAACGCGATCCTGCGGGCGCTTCCCGCCGCCTAGCTGTCGTGGTGCGACGGACCCCGACCGGGGTCCGGGGGGAGGCGTCAGCAGCCCGGTTCGCCGTGGTGTCCGCAACACCCCTTGTTCACGACGGACCTCGCTCGGTTCCGGAAGGTGAGCACAACCTTCCTCGCGACCGGGAGATCGGACTCGGACCAGTTGGTGAAGAAGTTGCCGACGTGCTCACGCAGCGGACGCAGGAACGGGGCCATCACGGCATCGTAGTCCTTGGTCCGCGGGTCGCCTGATGCGAGACTCCCTCCGTGCGGGACGAGCGGTGGCTCACGGCGGCTGGCTTCGCACTGACGATCGCCGGGGCCGTCCTCGCCGCCGTGGCGACGACCACCACGTGGATCGCGACGGGGCTGCGCATGGACCTTCGAGGCCTCCTGGATCTCGAGTTCCGTGGTCTGGACCTCGTCGAGGGCGTCGTGGCGCTGGTGGTCGCGGCCATCACGCTGATCGGCCTCGTGCTCCTCCGCCGGCTCCGTGGCAACGCCCGGGTCGGGATCGCCATGAGCCTCGTCGCCTGCGGCGTCATGCTCGTTGCCCTTCCCGTGTGGGTCGCGGTCCGGGCGGAGGGCCGGGCGGTCGAGGAGATCGCCCGGGTCGTCGCCGGGTCCTCAGGCAGCACGATCGAGGAGGCGACCCGGCGCGTGCGCATCGACCCCGACTTCGCGGTCCGGACCGAAGCGAGCGTCTGGCTGCCGATCGTCTCGGGGGCCGTGGTCGTCCTTGGAGCCGGAGCGGCCTTGACATCGATCGTCCGCGCCGCGCGCGATGCGTCCGGAGGTCCGACCTAGAGAGAGGCGAGGTCCGCACACTTCGCGCGGATACCCTCGGCGGCTTCCCGGAGCCTCGCGAGCTCGTCCTCGTTCAGGTCGAGCTCGACGATCTCCTCGACTCCCTCGCTGCCGAGACGGGCGGGGACACCCACGTACACGTCGCTGATGCCGTACTCGCCGGTCGTCCAGGCGCACACCGGGAGCACGTCCTTCGCATCTCGCGCGATCGCGTCGACCATCGCGACCACCGACGCGCTCGGCGCGTAGTAGGCCGACCCCGACTTCAGCAGGGCCACGATCTCGGCTCCCCCGTCCCGCGTCCGTTGGAAGAGACGATCCAAGGAGGAGTCGTCGACCAGCTCCGGCAGAGGAGTGCCGTTCACGGTGGCATGACGTGGCAGGGCCACCATCGAATCGCCGTGCGAGCCGAGGGTGATCGCCTCGACCGCGCTCGGCGAGACCGAGAGCTCTTCAGCGATGAACGCGCGCAGTCGGGCCGAGTCCAGCACCCCGGCCATGCCCATGACCCGCTCGCGGGGGAAGCCGGAGGCCTCCGCCGCGAGGAACGTCATCTCGTCGAGTGGGTTCGACACCACGATCAGGATCGCGTCGGGCGATCCGGGCACCACCCTGGAGACGACGTCCCGCACGATCGCGGCGTTCTTCCCGAGGAGATCCATCCGGCTCATGCCCGGCTGCCGCGGGAAGCCGGCGGTGATCACGACGATGTCCGAGCCTGTCGTGTCCGCGTAGTCGTTCGTGCCCACGATCGAGGGCTCGTAGCCCTCGATCGGTGCCGCCTGTCGCAGATCGAGGACGAGCCCCTGCGGTTTGCCCTCGATGATGTCGATCAGACAGACCTCCGCGAGATCCTTCTCCAGGATCCGCATCGCTGTCGTCTGACCGACGAACCCGCTGCCGACGACGGTGACCTTCATCGCTGCCTCAGCTCCTCGGACTCGGATGCGGCGTCATGCTATCGGGCAGCGCGGAGCCGCTCGGCGACGGCATCCGCCATCCGGCGGGTGCCCACGGCGGGCCGCCCATCGCCGGAAGCACGGAGGTCCGGCGTCACGTCTCGGCCCTCGGCGAGGACGGCTGCGACCGCCTCCTCGATCCGGGCGCCGGCCTCCCGCTCGCCGAGGTACCGGAGCATCATCGAGGACGAAAGGATCACGCCCGCCGGGTTCGCACGGTCCCGACCCGCGAGGCGTGGGGCAGTACCGTGCGTGGCCTCGAAGACCGCGATCCCCTCCCCCAGATGGCCGCCCGGCGCCATCCCCGGTCCACCGATCAGACCGGCCCCGAGCTCCGACACGATGTCGCCGTAGAGGTTGGGCAGGACGAGGACCTGGAACCGTTCCGGGGTGCGGACCAGCTGCATGCAGAGCGCGTCGATGATCCGATCATCGAAGGTGACGTCGGGATACTGGGCGGCGACGCGGCGGGCCACGTCGAGGAACAGCCCGTCGGAGAACTTCATGATGTTCGCCTTGTGGCCCGCGGTGACCGTGCCGAGACCCCGCCGTGCCGCTTCCTCGAAGGCGAATCGCACGATCCGCTCGCTGCCCGACCGCGAGATCGCCTTCACGGAGATGCCGCTGTCCCGCCGGATCCGCACGTCGGTCATCTCCTCGATGAACGCGATCAGACGCTCGACCTCCACGGTCCCCACCTCGAACTCGACCCCCGTGTAGGTGTCCTCGATGTTCTCGCGCACGACCACGAGGTCGACGTCCCCGTAGACGGACGGGACCCCGGGATAGCGTCGGCAGGGTCGAACGTTGGCGAAGAGGTCGAGCTCCTGACGCAGGGCTACGTTGGCGTTGCGGACGCCGCCGTCGATCGGCGTCTCGATCGGTCCTTTCAGGGCGACGCCGTTGTCCCGGATCGACGAGATCGCGGAGACCGGCACCGTCTCGCCGCGCTCCTCCCACGCGCGGAGCCCGATGTCCTGGACGTCCCAGCGCACCTCGACGCCGGTCGCCTCCACCACGAGGCGTCCCGCGTCCGTGACCTCGGGTCCGATCCCGTCTCCCGGGATCAGCGTGATGCGATGGACCACAGGGAGCCTCCCTCGAGCGTCGTCGGGTCAGGGGAACGGGGTCCGACTATCCTGGCAGTTCGCATCGGACCCAGCCGGCGCTCACCGGAGCACGGGTGGAGAACGGGAGGATCGTGGCCGACAAGGGGCTCCGAGAGGTCATCGCGGCTGACACCCACCTGTCCGACATCGACGGCGAGAAGGGCACCCTGTCGTACGTGGGGTACGAGATCGACGACCTCGCCGCTCACTCCTCGTTCGAGGAGGTTGTCCACCTGCTCCACCACCTGGAGCTCCCCACGGCGCGGCAGCTCGAAGCGCTCTCCGCGTTCCTCGCAGCGGAACGGGACCTCCATCCGTTCCAGGTGCAGTTGATGGGGACCTTGGCCGAGCAGACCTCGCCGATGTCGATGCTGCGCACGTCCGTCTCCGCCTCGTCGGCGTTCGACCCCGACGGGTGGGACGAGTCCGAGGACGCGCAGGCCCGGAAGGCGCTCCGGCTGATCGCCAAGACCGCCTCGCTGCTCACGACCTACCATCGGCTGCGCACCGGGATGGAGATCGTGCCCCCGAACCCCGCCCTCGGGCACGCCGCTGACTTCCTCTGGATGCTGCACGGCGAGGAGCCCGACCCGGAGGACGTCCGGGTGCTCGATACGACCTTCGTGCTCTACGCCGACCACACGATGAACGCATCCACGTTCACCGCGAGGATCGTGGCGTCCACACTCGCCGACATGTTCTCCGCGATCACGGCTGCGATCGGGACGCTCAAGGGTCCGCTCCACGGCGGCGCCAACGAGGAGGCGATGAAGAGCTTCGAGGAGGTCGGCAAGCCGGAGAACGCCGAGGCGTACGTGCGCGACCGTCTCGAGCGCCACGAGAAGATCTTCGGATTCGGCCACGCGGTCTACAAGACGTACGATCCTCGCGCGACGGTGTTGAAGCGGCTCTCGCGGGAGGCGTGTGATCGCGCTGGGAAGGCGCAGCTGCACGAGATCGCCGAAGCGATCGAGGTGGCGACGTTCGAGCAGAAGGGGCTGTACCCGAACGTGGACTTCTACGCGGCCGCGGTGTTCCACGTGCTCGGCATCCCGACGGACCTGATGACGCCGGTCTTCGCCGCCGCCCGGATGGCGGGCTGGACCGCCCACGTGCGCGAGCAGTACGCGGACAACAAGGTGATCCGTCCCGGGTCCCGTTACATCGGGCCCCCGGAGCGAACCTGGACCCCCGTGGACCAGCGCGGCTAGGTCACGATCCCGTCGGGCGAGGGAAGAGACCGGCCTCCTCGACGATCGTGCGGACCAGGTCGTCGCGACCGACGCCCATGAGGTGGATGCCGGCGATCCCGTCGATCGCGCGGATCCTCTCCACGACGGACAGGGTGAACTCCAGGCCGGCGCGCTCCGCGTCCGTCCCCGCGGACTCCAGCAGGTCGAACGCAGCCGGCGGCACGTGGACACCGAAGAGCCCGTCCATGAAGCGCGCGTTCTTGAGGCTCCGGAGCGGGACGAGGCCGACGAGCACGCGCGCGCGTTCGAAGACGCCGCGCGCGCGGACCACATCCGCCCATTCACCGAGGCGATCGGTGTCGTACGCGATCTGCGTCCAGACCACGTCGCCGCCGGCGTCGAGCTTGGCCTCGAGCTTCGTGGGGTCGTACGGCTCGGCGAGCGGCACGTCGGCGACCCCGATGAGGAAGCGGGGCGGATCCGCGATCACCGCTCCGGCGCTCGTCGTTCCCTCGTCGCGGATCGTCCGCGCGAGGGTGACCACCTCGTTCGGCGACAGGTCGAAGACCGCCTCCGCGTCGGGGTGATCCCCGACCGACATCGGATCGCCGCCGAGGACGAGGAGGTTCCTAGCACCCAGCGCCCACGACCCGAGCAGGTCCGCCGTGATCGCGAGCCGGTTGCGATCGCGGCAGACGAGCTGCAGCGTCGGCTCGGCGCCCGCCTCGTGCGCGAATCGGGTGCCGGCAACCGCAGACAGGTACGGCGAGGCCGTTGGATTGTCGGTGATGTTGATGGCGTCGACGTAGCCGACCAGTCCGCGGGCGGCGTCGCGCACCGCGGCCCCGCTCCCGGAGCGGGGCGGCACGACCTCACCCGTCAGGACGAACTCGCCGGCGTCGAGCAGCGCCGCGAGGCGGCCGCCGGTCGAGCTCACCCTCCGTAGGCCTGCGTCTCGGCGGCCGCGACGGTGTTCACGAGGAGCATCGCGACCGTCATCGGTCCGACGCCGCCGGGGACGGGGGTGATGGCCCCAGCTACCTCGACCGCCTGCTCGAAGTCCACGTCGCCGACGAGGCCGTCGTCGGTCCGGTGCACCCCGACGTCGATCACGGTGCCGCCGGGTTTGATCATGTCGCCGGTGACGAGCTTCGGAACGCCGGCGGCAGCTACCAGGATGTCCGCCCGACGCGTGTGGGTGGCGAGGTTCGCGGTCTTGGCGTGCGTGATCGTGACGGTGGCGTTCCCACGGAGCGAGTCCTGCGCCAGCATGATCGAGAGCGGCGCGCCCACGAGGTCGCCGTACCCGATGACGACGACCTCGGCTCCCTCGAGCGGGATGTCGCTCCGGAGCAGCAGCTCGACGATCCCGTACGGCGTGGCCGGCTGGAACGTCGCCTCGCCCCGGACCACCATCCCGACGTTCCACGGGTGGAGGCCGTCCACGTCCTTCTCGGGCGCCATCGTGCGCTGGACCTCGAGCTCGTTCACGTGGGCCGGCAACGGCAGCTGGACGATGATGCCGTGGATCTCGGGGTCGCGATTCAGGCGGCGGATCGTCGCGAGCATCTCGCCGCCGGTCACGTATCCGGGGAGGTTGACCTGCTCGGAGTGGATGCCCACGTCCGCGCACGCCTTGTGCTTCGCGCCGACGTAGATGCGCGACGCTTGATCGTCGCCCACCAGGACCGCGGCGAGCCCAGGGGTCACGCCGTGGTCGGCCAGCGCTCGGACCCGCTCGGATACCTCGGAGCGGATCTGGGCGGCGACGGCGCGGCCGTCGAGGATGCGAGCGGTCACGGGCCCGGATGCTATCGGCTGACCACCCTGGCGCGGGGACGTCGTTGCCAGGAGATCAGTGCCGAGGATCAGTGACGGAAGTGGCGGCGTCCGGTGAGCACGACGGCCATCCCGCGTTCCTCGGCGGTCTGGAGCACGACGTCGTCTCCCTTCGATCCCCCGGGATGGATCACTGCGGTGGCGCCCGCATCGGCGGCGACCTCGAGCGCGTCGGGGAAGGGGAAGAACGCATCCGACGCGAGCGAGGCGCCTTTCGCACGATCCCCCGCCTTGCGGGTCGCGATCCACGACGAGTCGACCCTCGACATCTGGCCTGCACCGATGCCGACCGTCGCTCCGTCGCGGACGAGCACGATCGTGTTCGACTTCACGCGCCACGCGATCGTCCACGCCAGCAGCAGGTCGCGCCATTCATCCTCCGTCGGCTCCCGCGAGGACACGACCCGGAACTCCCCGCGTCCTTCCGAGGCGACGTCGCGGTCCTGGACGAGCGCGCCCCCGGGGATCGGGCGGATGTCGAGCCCGCCGAGGTCGGCGAGCGGTGCCTCGAGCAACCGCAGGTTCGGGCGCTCGCCCAAGACGGCGAGCGCCTCCGGCTCGTAGCCGGGCGCGATCACGACTTCGGTGAAAACCTCGCGCATCGCCTCGGCGGCTCCGCCCGTGACCGCGGAGTCGAACGCCACGATCCCTCCGAACGCGGACACCGTGTCGCACTCGAACGCCCGCCGGTACGCCTCGTCCTGGGTGCCGGCGACGGCCACGCCGCACGGGTTGTTGTGCTTCACGATCACGCACGCGGGGCCATGCAGCGCGGCGACGAGCGAGGCGGCTGCCTCCGCATCGAGCCAGTTGTTGAACGACATGTCCTTCCCCTGGAGGACCCGCGCTCCGCCCAGAGGCCCGGACACTCCCCCCTCCGCGGCACCCCCCTCCGTCGCGCCCCGACCGGACGCCTCTCGATACAAGGCGCCACGCTGATGGGGGTTCTCCCCGTAACGGAGATCGCCGACCTTCTCCAACGCGAGGCCCACGAACGAGGGGAGATCGGTCTCGGTCGCCCGCTCGGCGAACCAGCCCGCCACCGCGGCGTCGTAGGCCGCGGTGTGCGCGAACGCGGCCGCGGCGAGCCGCTCACGC
Organism: Actinomycetes bacterium; assembly: GCA_021155985.1. GTDB lineage: Bacteria > Actinomycetota > UBA4738 > UBA4738 > HRBIN12 > JAJNBA01. Next base: position 75,320 of record JAJNBA010000017.1, on the reverse strand, counting down.
GTGTCGCGGGAAAGTCCGCCCCGTTCGCGGAGCTCGTCCACGATCGCCGGGTAGCTCGATGGATCCACGACGACGCCCACCGACTCGAAGTTCTTCGCGGCGGCACGGACCATCGCGGGCCCGCCGATGTCGATCTTCTCGATCACGTCGTCGACACTTGCGCCGGACGCAACCGTCTCCCGGAAGGGGTAGAGGTTGACGACGACGAGGTCGAAGGGCTCGATCCCGTGGGCTGCGAGCTGCTCGAGGTGCTCGGGCTTCCGGCTGTCCGCCAGCAGGCCACCATGGATCCGCGGATGGAGCGTCTTCACGCGGCCGTCGAGCATCTCCGGGAACCCGGTCACCTCCTCCACCGATGTGACGTCCACCCCGGCGTCGCGGATCGTGGCGGCGGTCCCGCCCGAGGACACGAGCGAGACACCGAGCTCCATCAACGCCCGAGCAAGCTCCACCACGCCCGCCTTGTCGTAGACCGCCAGCAGGGCCCGCCGCACCTCTCGAACGTCCGTCACGCCGTCCCTCCCTCGATCCTCACGTGCCGCCCGTCGATCCGGATGCGGCCCTCGACGAGCGCGGCGGTCGCCGCCGGCAGCAGACGGTGCTCCACCGCATGGACGCGCGCCTCGAGCGAGTCCCAGTCGTCGTCGTCGAAAACCTCGATCGCCTCCTGAAGGACGATCGGACCCGTATCCGTTCCCTCGTCGACGAGGAACACCGTGACCCCCGTCACCTTCACGCCGTGGGCGAGGGCGTCCGCGACGCCGTGCATCCCCGGGAACGCGGGGAGGAGCGAGGGATGCACGTTCAGCCAGCGGCCGGCGTAGGCATCGAGGACCGCCGGTCCCAGCAGCCGCATGTACCCCGCGGTCACCATCGCGTCGATCCTCCGATCGCGGAGGAGATCGGCCACGGCACGGTCGAACGCCTCTCGGCCATCGACGTCCTTGGGGTCGAGGACGGCCCACTCGACGCCATGGGATTCCGCACGCTCGATCGCCTTGACGCCCGGACGATCCGAAAGGACCAGGGCGATCCGGGGGCCGCAGACGGGGTGGTCGAGGAGCGCCTGCAGGTTCGTCCCGGAGCCGGAAACGAGCACCGCGATCCGCTCGGCGAACGACGTCCTCATCGACGCGGCCACGCTATCAGAGGCACGGACCGGCCAAGCCGTACGCTATCGCCGTGGAAGCCGACGAGCGGATCCGCGCGACCCCGGAGGCCCCCCGGCCCGCCACCCCGGCACGCGAGAACGAGGAGACGGCCGTGAGCGCCGAGACTCCCGGCGCCGTGACCCACGAGCGGTGCGTCCACCACCCCAGCAGGGCGGCCGTCGCCCGCTGCAGCGCGTGCGAGGAACCGATCTGCCTCCCGTGTGCGGTCCCGGTCCGAGGCCGTGTGATCGGTCCCGAATGCCTTGCCGCGGAGCTCGGCGACCCACGGCTGACCGTCCCTCCGGAAACGGTCACGGCCGTCCCCCGGTCGATGGCCGCCGTCGCCGGAGCCGCTGTGGCCGTCGTGGCCACGATCGGTCCCTGGACGAGGACGGGCGCCGGCGACCGTCTGCTCGGTGCGTGGATCCCGAGCATCCGGTGGTCGATGATCGCGGCCGTCGCTGCCGTCGCCCTCCTCGCGGTGGCGTGGTGGTTCCGAGCCCGTGGGACCAGGGCACTCGCGACCCTCGTCATCGTCGGCGGCGCCGTGGTGGCGTCGAGCTCGGCGCTCGCGATCGCGTTCCCGCCCACCTTCCAGGAGGCCTCCTGGGGACCCTGGCTCGGCGCCGTCGGCGGGGCGATCGCGGCGGCGGGAGCGATCGCGAGCCTAACGGGGGAACGCCGTCCCAGGCAGGGTGTTTGACTCCGGCGCCGGGCCACTCTTGGATAGCGCCAGCGATGCGCCCGGCCGCGCGACGCGCGGCGGTTGAAAGGAGCGATGCATGGAAGGTTCTGGCTCGTCCGGCTTCGACATGTCGAAGATGTCGACGGCCGAGAAGCTCCTCGCGGGAGGCAGCATCCTGCTCCTGATCGACAGCTTCCTCCCCTGGCAGAGGTCCTGCTCGAACCTCGGCGAGCTCGGCGAGCTCATCGGCGGCGACATCTGCGCCTCCTTCAGCGCGTGGCAGGGCAGCGGAGGGATCTTCGGAGTGCTCATGGGCCTCCTCGCCATCGCGCTGATCGTGGTGGGCGTGATGTCGATGACGGGCAGCATGGCGAACATGAACATGGGCACGATGTCGGCCGACAAGCTCACCGGGTTCCTCGGGCTCGGTGTGGCGGCCTTCGGACTCCTGAAGTTCATCTTCGTGCTCACGGAGTCCCCCGGGTGGGCAGCGTTCGTCGGCCTGGTGCTCCTGGTCGCGATCGGCTGGGGTGCCTGGCAGAAGGTGGAGTCGAGCGGCGGCTTCCAGATGGGTGACACGGGAGGCGGCACGATGGGAGGGACCCCGCCTCCGAGCGCCCCTCCGCCGAGCGCCCCTCCGCCGAGCGCCCCTCCGCCGAGCGCGCCTCCGCCGAGCGTGCCACCGACCGAGCCGCCCCCGCCGAGCGGTGGGATGCCTCCGTCGGGCACGTCGGACATGTAGACCTGACCGATCCGTACCTCCGCGAGAGGCGGGCCCGCGAGCCGGGTCCGCCTCTTCCGTTTCGGGGTAGCCTTCGATCCCCACCCTGTCCGCCAAATCGTCGAAAGGACCCGTCGTGAAGAAGTGCCCCTACTGCGCCGAGGAGATCCAGGACGACGCCATCAAGTGTCGCTACTGCTTCAGCGACCTCCGGACGGATCCCGAGACCGCGATGCAGCAGCGGCCCGAAGGACCGTCCGCCGATGCGGGGTCGACGCCCGGCGAGACGTCGTCAGGCTGGGCGGCGGAGACCGCGCCGACCGGATCGGGTGCGCTCGCCGCCCCGTCTCCGGCATCCGCGCAGTACACGCACTCCGGATATCGCTACGTGCTGGGGTACGAAGCGGACCTCTTCGGCATCTGGGATCGCCAGACGCCCGGCAACCCGGTCGAGACCTTCCCGCGGACGGACGAGGGATGGCGGAACGCGTGGGTCAGGTTCGTGCAGCTCGAGCCCAGCAACGTCCCGGTCGGCGCGGGTGGATCTGCCTCGGCGGGTGGGACGAGCTCGACGCAGCCGACGGGGGGAGCCGGCGTTCGGTCGTCCGGATCGCCGGCACCCGACCCCTCCGACGATCAGGTGCTCCAGTACACGCATTCGGGATCGACGTACTTGCTCGGCTACGGGCGAACGTTCTTCGGGATCTGGCAACGGACCGATCCCACCCGCCCCCTCGAGCGCTTCCCGCGCGACGACGACGGATGGGCGGCTGCGTGGCGTCGCTTCACCGCGATCGAGACGAACTACGCCGAGGTCGGTCTCGGGAGCCCCGGCTCCTCGTAAGCGCGCCCGGCGAGCCACGCACCCAACGCGCCACCGGCCACGCCCCAAGCCAGTGCGGCCAGGGCGGTCCGTACCCACGCTGGATGCACCCAGATGACCCGGCCCGGGAGGAGACCCGAGGAGAACCGCAGCGCGGCGAACCATCCGACGACGACGACGAGCGAAGCGAACACCGATCCCGCCGCGACCCCCAGTCCTGCGGCTCGTCCACCGGTGACCCCCGTGCCGGCGGCAGCCCTCCGGCCACCCAGCATCGCCGCGACGCCGGGCACCGCGCTCAACAGCCAGAGCGACGGCGTGAGCTGGAGCGGCGCCGGGAGGAAAGTGGCGCCGGCAGCTCCCGACCCCACGAGTCGCCACGGACAGAGCCGGAGGATCGACCCCTCGCCGACGATCTCCAGGTACGACCCCGAGGCCGGCGCCAGCAGCAGCGTGCTCTGTGCCGGCGTCGCCAGCAGGTGAGCGCCGAAGAGCAACCCACCCCCCGGGCCGAGGCCGGCCAGCCCGTCGACGTACGCCCTCGTCACGGTCGGTTCGAGCGTCGCGACGACGAAGACGCCCACAAGGACCAGGCCGAGCGCCCAGCCGTACGCCGTGATGCCACCTCTGAGCGCGGCCGCGGACGGACGACCGTGGGCCGCCTCCATGTACGCGCCTGCCGCCGCCCCCGTTGCGGCCAGGGTCCCGGCCCAGAGAGCCGCGCCGGCCGCGTCGACCTGGATCCGGAGCCCGAGGGCGGGGAACGAGAGGGTCACCAGGGTCGCGACGGCGGCCGCGAGGATGGCCACCGGGACCGCGGCCCCGGCCGCCGACAGTCCGGCGGCGGCGAGCGCGGATCGCGGCGTCCCCACGCGTGCCGCGCGCCGGCCGGCGCGCGCCGCCAACCACAGGAACCCGATCGTGAGGGCCATCGGGACGAAACGCGCCTGGATCGTCGTCGCGTCGGTCGCGGTCCGGAGGATCGGTGGACCCTCCACGGTCGCGAGCACCTCCGCCCTGAGCGACAGAAGGGCGGTGAGGAGACCGATCTTCACCCACGACCAGAGCCCGTACCCCTTGATCAGGAGGAGTCCGAGCCCGGCGAGCAACTGGCCGACCGCGATGAGGGTGGCGAACGCGATCGTGGCACCCACCGCGGCCCGGCCGACGGTCCCCCCGGCGTCGGCGAGCCCCCCCGGACGCCCGGGGGGCGGCGGCGAGCTCACCCCAGGCGCTCCGCCACCAGGTCTGCCACCTGTGACGGATTGCGCCCGACCGACGCCCCCACGGCCTCGAGGGCCTCCGCCTTGGCCGCCGCCGTGCCGCTCGATCCGGTCACGATCGCCCCGGCGTGGCCCATCCGCTTGCCCGGCGGGGCCTCGAATCCTGCGAGGTAGCCGACGACCGGTTTGGTCACCCGCTCCGCGATGACCGCGGCCGCGCGCTCCTCGTCGTCGCCGCCGATCTCACCCGTCAGCACGATGAGCTCGGTCTCGGCGTCGGCTTGGAAGAGCTCGAGGGCCTCGACGAACCCGATCCCGTGCACGGGGTCGCCGCCCATCCCGACGCATGTCGACTGGCCGATCCCCCGCTGCGTGAGCTCGTGCACGATCTGATACACGAGCGTGCCGCTGCGGGAGACGAGCCCGACCGTGCCGGGCGCGCAGATCTCCCCGGGGATGATGCCCGCGTTCGCCTGCCCGGGCGAGATCACACCCGGGCAGTTCGGCCCCACCAGCCGGGTGCCCGACGCCTCCAGGTAGCTGCGGACATTCGCGAGATCACGGACCGGGATGCCTTCGGTGATGCACACCACGAGACCGATGCCGGCGTCGACCGCTTCGAGGATCGCCTCAGCCGCGAACCGCGGAGGGACGAAGATCATCGACGTGTTCGCGCCCGTCTCGGCCACGGCGCGCGCGACGGTGTCGAAGACGGGGATCCCCTCGACGTCCTGGCCGCCCTTCCCCGGTGTCACGCCGGCCACGACCTTCGTCCCGTAGTCGCGGTTGCGGAGGGTGTGGAACGTCCCCTCGTTCCCGGTGATGCCTTGTACCACGAGGCTCGTCCGCTCGTCGACGAGGATGCTCACGGTTCGGCCCCCGCGAGATCCGCGGCCTCCTCGGCCGCTTGGAGCATGTTCGCGACCGGCACGATCCGTGGATGCGCCGCATCGGACAGGATGCGACGGCCGTCCTCCGCGTTCGTGCCGTCGAGGCGCACGACGATCGGGACGCGCGCATCGACGCGCTCCAGCGCCTCGAGGATCCCCTGCGCGACGAGGTCGCATCGCGTGATGCCTCCGAAGATGTTCACGAGCACGACCCTGACAGCTGGGTCCGAGAGCACCACCTCGAGCGACGTCGCCATCTGGTCCGCCGACGCACCACCTCCCACGTCGAGGAAGTTCGCCGCTCGGGCGCCCGCCTGCGCCACCACGTCCAGGGTGGACATCACGAGCCCCGCGCCGTTGCCGATGATGCCCACGGCCCCGTCGAGCTTCACGTACTGCAGCCCCTGCTCCTTCGCCCGCGCCTCCACCTCGTCGATCGGGAACTGATCCGCGAGCGCCGCGATGTCTGCCTGGCGCCACAGGGCGTTGTCGTCGATCGTGACCTTGGCGTCGAGCGCGACGACGCGGTCGTCCTCCAGGAGGACCAAGGGGTTGATCTCCACGAGGGTCGCGTCGCGCTCGACGACGAGCTCGTACATCTTCCGGAACACCTCGCCGGCACCCTCCCACGCCTCGACCGGCAACGTCCCGACGAGCTCGCGGACGTGATAGGAGCGGAGGCCGAGCAGCGGATCGATGTGGATGCGACGGAGCGTCTCCGGACGCGTCCGAGCGAGCTCCTCGATGTCGACGCCACCCTCCGCCGTCATCATCGCGAGGTAGTCGCCGCGGGAGCGGTCCAGCAGGAGCGACGTATAGAACTCCCGGGCGATCGGCAGGAGCTCCTCGACCAGGACGCGCGAGACGGCGAATCCCCTGAAGGCGGTGCCGATCATCCGGTCGGCGGCCGTGGCGGCGGCCTCGGGGGAATCGCAGAGCTCGACCCCGCCACCTTTGCCGCGACCGCCGATCTGCACCTGGATCTTCACGACCGACCGGCCGCCGAGCTCCCGCGTCGCGTCGGCTGCGTCCTCACCGCTGAAGGCGACCATGCCTCGGGGCGTCTGCATCCCTTGGGCGCGGAACAGATCCTTGCCCATGTGCTCGTAGAGATCCATCCGCTTCTCCTGGGCGGCCCTCGTCAGGCCTTCGCGCTCAATCGATCGCGGAGCCAGGATGCGATGTCTCCCGTGTTCGCGCCGGGGGTGAAGACCTCCTCGATGCCCGCTTCCTTCAGTTTGGGGATGTCATCCGCGGGGATCACGCCGCCGGCCACGACCACGACGTCGTCGGCGCCGCGGGCACGGAGCTCATTGACCACCTTCGGGAAGAGCGTCATGTGCGCCCCCGAATGACAGGAGAGCCCGACGGCGTCCGCGTCTTCCTGGATCGCGGCTTCCGCGATCTGCTCCGGCGTCTGGAACAGGCCGGTGTAGATCACCTCGAAGCCGGCATCGCGCAACGCCCGGGCAACCACCTTGGCACCGCGATCGTGCCCGTCGAGGCCCGGCTTCGCGACGATCACGCGCAGCTTCTCCGCCATCCCCCGAGTCTACCGAGCGCCTCGGATCATCCGCTTTGCCGCCCCGACCGCGCCGAGGAGGATACGGCGGTTGGAGATCCCGACGACCCGCGATGCCACGACCTTCGACGGAATGAACATCGGGGCGAGGGTCGGTGGGATGGCGATTCCCTCGGAGGTCCTCGTCTCCTCGGCCGTGAAGGACTCGTCGCCGGTCCGGTCTCGCCTTCGAGGATCGCGGTGAGCACGAGCTGAAGGGCATCCCCGATCGATGGCACCTGTACCGTGTCGTGCCGTGACGGGAAGGCTCGATGGCAAGGTCGCGCTGATCACGGGCGCCGGCAGCGGGATGGGACGGGAGGCCTGCGGGGTTTCGCGTCTGAGTCTGCACGGGTGGCGGCCGTCGACATCGACCCGGAGCCGCTCGAGGAGACGGAGGCGGCCGTCCGCGCCACCGACGGTGAGATCACCTCCTTCGTGGCCGACGTGGCGGTCGAGGACCAGGTGCGCGACGCGGTCGAGGGCGCGGTCGAGCGCTTCGGCGGACTCCATGTTCTCTACAACAACGCAAGCGTCCTGTGGCGCGATCGCGACCTGTCCGTTCTCGAAACTGCATCCATCCGGGGTTCACCGACACCCCGATGCAGACGGTACGAACCACGGACCCCGCGTGGGTCGAGGCCGCGACCGCCGAGATCCCGCTGGGTCGGCTCGGGACCGTACGGGACATCGTGAACGCTGCGCTGTTCCTCGCGTGCGACGGGCCGCGTACGTGACAGGAACCGAGCTGGTCGTGGACGGCGGAGCGGTCGTGGTCTGAGCCCTCCCGTGGGGGTCCGGACCGACGCCGGTGCCTGCGATACTGCGCCCGTGGCCCGGAAACGCTTCCAGTTCCGTCCTCCCGGCCTGAAGCCGACGACGAAAGTCGGCACCCTCGGGCCGTATCGAGGCCGCCTCGGTCTCGCGTGGGTGATCGCTCCCCTGGTCGCCGGCGTCGTGATCGTCCTGGCCGGCATCCTGATCCTCACGCGGTAGCCGGGATGCTCGACGGCTACGCCTGGCCCCAGAGCGTGCTCCCCGGCGGGGAGGTCGCTCTCCACGTCTCGTCGTCGGGCCCTTTCGGCGTCGAGGTCGCTCGCGAAGGCGGAGCACGCCAGGTGGTCTGGCGGGCGGACGCCGTCGCCGGGACGGAGCATCCGATCCCCGTCACCGCATCCGCCGACGGGTGCGACTGGCCGGCGTCGATCACGGTCCCCACGAACGACGCCTGGAGATCGGGCCATTACTCGGTGCGCCTGACGAACGGCGACGAGGAGTCGCACGCGTTCTTCGCCGTCCGGCCCTCGGCTTCCCCTGCGCCGATCCTGCTCGTCCTGTCGACGTCGACCGCGAACGCCTACAACGACTGGGGCGGCCCCTCGCTCTACACGGGCGGCACGCGCGTGTCCTTCGAGCGCCCGCTCGCCCGAGGGTTCCTGGCGAAGCCGGAGCCGGCGGTCCGGAAGGCGCAGGCCGTGCCCGACCGCGAAGCCCTCGGCTACTTCGCCTGGGCCGCGGAGCACGATCTCTCCCCGTGGAGCGGCGGGGCCGGCTGGTGGACCTGGGAGCGGTCGTTCGTGGCGTGGGCCGAACGCGAGGGCTTCGCGATCGATGTCGCGATCTCCCAGGACCTCGAGGAGCACCCCGAGGTCCTGGAGGGTCACCGACTGCTCTTGTCCGTGGGGCACGACGAGTACTGGTCTTGGGGGATGCGCGACACCGTCGAGGCGTTCCTCGCCGGCGGCGGCAACGCCGCCTTCTTCGGCGGGAACACGTGCTGGTGGCAGGTGCGGTTCGACGACCGCCATCGCGGGATGACGTGCTTCAAGTACCGCGCGGCGGAGGATCCCGTGCTCGGGACAACGGAGGAGCGATCGCTCACCGGAGCATGGGTCGACCGGAGGGTCGGTCGACCCGACGCGGCGATGACGGGGCTGTCGTTCTCGCGAGGCGGGTACTCACGCTACGGGCTCGGTGTGCCCCGCGCGTCGGGTGCCTACACGGTGTGGCGGGCGGACCACTGGGCGTTCGAGGGGACCGACCTCCGCTACGGGGACGCTCTGGGGCTGGCGGACGCGATCGTCGGCTACGAGGTGGATGGGTGCGAGCTGACCATCGAGGACGGCCTGCCGGTTCCCACGCACACGGACGGAGCTCCCGACACCCTGCAGGTCCTGGCGACGGCGCCGGCGACGCTCTGGTCACAGGACGAGCAGCCATCGCGGTACGCCCACGAGCCCGGAGAGCTCGAGCACGTCGCCCAGGCGCTGTTCGGGGACGACTGGCAGGAGGAGCTGCACCGCATCCGGCACAACCACGCCGTGGTCGCCTCCTTCGACCACGCCGGCGGAGGCACCGTGTTCAACGCAGGCTGCACCGACTGGACGTACGGCATCGAAGGAGGAGACGCGAGCGTGCGCCGCATCACCCGGAACGTGCTGGAGCGGCTGTCCGCATGACGACGGAGACTGAGGATCACCCCACCCGCGTCAGCGGCGCGTAGGAGAGCAGCAGCCGCTTCTCCCCGGCCTCGGAGAACGCGATCGTCGCCTCCGTGTCGTCCCCGTGTCCCCTGATCGCCACCACGACCCCTTCGCCCCAGCGCTCGTGGACGACGGTGTCTCCTTCGGCGACGATGGGGACCTCGCGTTTCGGAGGTGGCGAGGGTGCCCACGAGCCGGTGGGCGCCACATCGACCTGTCCCTTCCCCGGGAGCCCGACGACCGTGTACCCGCGCTCCGCCCGGCTCGCGCGGCCGCCGCGAGAGGCATCGCGCGGCGATCCTCGCCCGGAGCCACCCTCCTCCCGCACATCGAGCAGGCTCGGAGGCAGCTCGTTCAGGAACCTCGAGGGCGGGTTGTAGTTCGTCTGTCCGAACAGGGTCCGGCCCCACGCGTGGCACAGGTAGAGGCGCTTCTGCGCGCGCGTGATCCCGACGTAGAGCAGCCGCCGCTCCTCCTCGAGCTGCGCCGAGTCGGTCATCGACCGGTAGTGGGGGAAGATCCCGTCCTCGAGTCCCACGATGAACACCGCGGGGAACTCGAGCCCCTTGGCGATATGCAGCGTCATGAGGGTGACCGAGGACTCTTCCTCGTCGTAGTCGTCCTGCTCCCCGATCAGCGACACCTGTTCGAGGAACGCGTCGAGGCCGGCGTCGGGGTCGCGCGCGAGGAGCTCCGCGGCCACGCCCGAGAGCTCCTGGATGTTCTCGATCCGCCCCTGCGCCTCAACGGTCCGATCCTCCTCGAGCTCCGCGAGGTAGCCCGACTCCTGCGCAGCGAACTCCACCATCCGCGCCGGGCCGGCGCCGTCCGCCAGGTGCCCGGCGATCGCGGTCATGACCTGGTTGAACCCCGCCACCGCACCCTTCGCACGCGACGCGAGCGTGGCGATCTCGTCCACGCGGCGGCACGCCTCCATCACGTCGATCTCCTCGTCGCGCGCGAAGGCTTCCACGGCGGCCACCGTGGCGTCCCCGATCCCTCGCTTCGGCGTGTTCACGACGCGCCGGAACGAGATCACGTCCTGCGGGTTCGTGAGCAAGCGGAGGTACGCCAGGATGTCCTTGATCTCCTTGCGCTGGTAGAAACGCACGCCGCCGAAGACGCGGTACGGCATCCCCACCCGCATCAGGACGTCCTCGATCACGCGTGACTGCGCATTCGTCCGGTAGAAGATCGCGACCTCGCGGTAGCGGAACCCCTCCTCGCTCCGGAGGCGCTCGATCTCCTGCGCGACGAAGTAGGCTTCGCTGTGTTCATCGTTGGCACGCACCCGCACCACCGGATCCCCGGATCCGGCCTCGGTCCACAGGTTCTTCGGCTTCCGCTGGACGTTGTTCTCGATCAAGGCGTTGGCGACCGTGAGGATGTTCTGCGTCGATCGGTAGTTCTGCTCCATCAGGAAGACGGCGGCGTCCGGGTAGTCGCGCTCGAAGTCCAGGATGTTCTGGATCGTGGCGCCTCGCCAGGAGTAGACGCCCTGGTCGGCATCGCCGACGACACAGATGTTGCGGTACTTCTCCGCGAGCATGTTCACGAGCTCGTACTGCGCCCGGTTCGTGTCCTGGTACTCGTCGATCAGGATGTACCGGAACCGCTCCTGGTAGTGCTGGAGCACCTCCGTGTGATCGCGGAAGAGCCGGACGGCTTCGCTGATCAGGTCGTCGAAGTCGAGGGCGCCGGCATCGCGCTTCCGACGCTCGTACTCCGTGTAGAGCCGAGCGACCGTCTCCTCGTACAGGTTAGAGGTGAGGTCGGCGAACTCTGCCGGGCCGAGCACCCGGTCCTTCGCCTTCCCGATCGCGGACGCGATCGCCTTCGCCGGGTAGCGCTTCGGGTCGATGTCCATGTCGCGCGAGATGCCGGCGATCAGCCGTTCCGTGTCGCCGTCGTCGTAGATCGTGAAGTTCGAGGGAACCCCGAGGTGGGTGTGCTCCTTCCGGAGGATCCGGGCGCAAGCGGAGTGGAACGTGAGGACCCACATGCCCCGCGAGATCGGCCCGCCCAGGAGGTCTCCGACCCGTTCCGCCATCTCCCGTGACGCCTTATTGGTGAACGTGATCGCGAGGATCTCCCCCGGCGAGACCCCGCATTCACGGATCAGGTAGGCGATCCGGTGCGTGAGCGCCCTCGTCTTGCCCGACCCCGCTCCGGCGACGATCAGGACGGGGCCCTCCGTCTGGAGGACCGCCTGCCGTTGGATGTCGTTGAGGCCGTCGAGGAGGGGGGAGGTGACGCTCACGCGACGATGCTAACGCGGGCTCGGGACCCGACCGACCACCCGTGCCCTGACCTGGACCTTCGGCAGATGCCGCAGGTCGATCCCCGGGGTACGGTGAGCGGATGCGGGAACGATCGCGGATCCGTGCTGCCGTCCGAGCGTTCGGCTTCGGCTGCCTGATGACGGCCGCCGGTCTCGGCGGATACGTCGGCTGGCTCCTCTGGGGCACCGGCCTGGAGACCGCCCGCGCGCAGGAAGAGCTCGGCGACGAACTCCGGCCGCTCTTCGAGCACCCCACGCCGCCCAGAGCGAACGAGCGCTACCTGGCCGGTGAGGCGTACGCGGCGATCGTGATCCCCTCGATCGACATCGACTTCATCGTCGTCGAAGGGACGGACTACGTCAGCCTGAAGAAGGGACCCGGCCACTATCCGGATTCCGCCGACCCGTGGGACGGGACCGGCCAGGTGGCGATCGCGGGACACCGCACGACGTATCTCCATCCCTTCCTGAACCTCGACCGCGTCAGCGTCGGCGACAGGATCGACCTGATCACGAAGCACGGGACGTATCGCTACGAGGTGGACCGCCTCTACGTCCTGCCCGAGGCCGGATCGGGGGCGGCGATCGTCGACACGAAACGTCCCACGCTGGTCCTGACGACGTGCCACCCGAAGTACTCGAGCCGCGAGCGGCTCATCGTGACGGCAACCCTGGTGCGGGGACCCAAGGACTTCTAGGTCAGTCGTCCTCGGAGGACACGGCGTCGAACATCTCCCGAGCGACGTCCTCGATCGCTTCGTCGATCCGCTGCTCTTGGGACTGGTGGATCTCGTCCTCCTTCAGGAGCTCGTCCACCTTCGCCTCGAGGTCCTCGAGGGTGTGGATCGCCCCTTCCGCGTCGCCGTCGGTGAACTTCTCGAGCGACTCCCCTAGACGCTTCTCGATCTCCTGGGCGGCCTTCTCGGAGATCCTCCCGTCGGCGACTCCTTCCGCCACGACGTCCTGGAGGGCGACGACCGCGGCTTGAAGTGGGTCATCGGGCGGCGGGGTCGGGGACGCCGTGGGTGATGGGGATGGGGAAGCGGACGGAGATGGGGAAGAGGACGGGGACGGACTCGAGGACGGGCTCGGCGACCCCGTTGCACGGTCGGGGCGATCCTCCCCGCCGAAGAGCGCGAACGCGAGACCACCGAGGAGCGCAAGCGCCACGGCGGCGATCAGCAGCGGGACCAACGGACGGCTCGGCGGTGATCGACCGGCCCTCCGCGGCAACGCCTCGGTTCGGCTCGTGGGGATGTCTTCCGCCGCAGCCGAGGTCCCCGGAACGGCCACCGGGAGCGGAGCGGTCGTGTCGGCGAGCGGTCCGGGCGTCGCCCGATCCTCCAGGGCGGCCGCCATCTCCACGACGCTCTGGTACCTGGCTGCGGGATCCTTCTCCATCGCGCGCAGGACGACGGCCTCGAGCGCCGGCGGCGCGGATGGTTCCAGGGCGGAGGGCGGGGTCGGGGCTTCGTGCACGTGCTGATAGGCGACCGCCACGGGGTTGTCGGCTTCGAACGGTTGTCGGCCCGTGAGCATCTCGTAGAGCACACAGCCCAGGGAGTAGATGTCCGAGCGATGGTCCACAGGCTCGCCGCGGGCCTGCTCCGGCGAGACGTAGCCGACGGTGCCGAGGATCGAGGAGGTGCGGGTGATGTTCTCCCCGTCGAGGCCACGGGCGATCCCGAGATCCATCAGCTTGATGCGCCCCTCGCCCGTCAGCATCACGTTCCCGGGCTTGACGTCGCGGTGCACGATCCGGGCTGCGTGTGCCACCGCCAGCGCGTCGCCGACGCTCGCGGCGATCCCCGCGGCCCTCCCGGGCGCGATCCGGCCTTCTCGCCGGAGCACGTCCCTGAGCGTCTCTCCCGGGACGTGCTCCATCACGATGAAATGGACGTCGTCCTCCGACCCCGCGTCGAACACGGCCACGAGGTTCGGATGGGAGATCCGGGCGGCCGCCAGCGCCTCACGTCGGAACCGCTCGACGAACGTGCCGTCGTTCGCGAGCCAGCTCCCCAGGACCTTGACCGCGACCGACCGGTCCAGGACCCGGTCGGTCGCCAGATAGACCTCGGCCATCCCGCCGTGGCCGAGGAGCTCGCCGATCGCGTAGCGGTCGGCGAGCACCGTTCCCGCCATGCTCACCCGTTCAGGCTACGGGAGACACCCCTAAGCAGACCCTAAGGTCCTCATCCACCACCGCCAGAGCCCTCGGTCACTCCCATTCGATGGTTCCGGGCGGCTTCGAGGTGACGTCGTACGCAACCCTGTTCACCCCCGGCACCTCCCGGACGATCCGCGAAGCGATCCGGTCGAGCACGTCGTACGGCAACCGGGCCCAATCCGCCGTCATCGCGTCCTCGGACGTCACGACACGCACGATCACGGGACTCTCGTACGTCCGGCCGTCCCCCATGACGCCGACCGTCCTGGTGTCCGCGAGGAGGACGCAGAACGCCTGCCAGGTCTCCCGCTCGAGATCGGCACGACGGATCTCCTCCCGGACCACGCGGTCGGCTCCGCGCACCTTCTCGAGGTTCTCCGCGGTGACCTCGCCGACGATCCGCACGGCGAGGCCCGGCCCGGGGAACGGCTGTCGGTGCACGACCTCCTCCGGGAGGCCCAGCTCGGCGCCGACCTGCCTGACCTCGTCCTTGAACAGGTCGCGCAGCGGCTCGACGAGATCGAGATCCATCTCCTCGGGCAACCCGCCGACGTTGTGATGGCTCTTGATGTTGGCCGCGGTCCGCGAGCCGCTCTCGATCACATCGGGGTAGAGCGTCCCCTGGACGAGGAAACGGGCGTCCCGATGGTCGCGCGCCACCTCCTCGAAGACGCGGATGAACTCCTCACCGATCACCCGCCGCTTCCGCTCCGGGTCCCTGACTCCGGCCAGCTTCGCGAGGAAGCGGTCCTGCGCCTTCACGTGCACGAGCGGCACGCCGAAGTGCAACCCGAACGTCTCCTCGACCTGGTCCGGCTCTCCCTCGCGGTTCAAGCCGTGGTCGACGAAGACGCAGGTGAGCTGATCCCCCACGGCGCGATACACGAGGAGCGCCGCGACGGAGGAGTCGACGCCGCCGGAGAGCGCGCACAGGACCTCGGCGTCGCCGACCTGTCTACGGATCCGCTCGACGGCGTCCTCGACGATGTTCACCGGCGTCCAGTCGGGAAGGAGCCCGCAGCCGTCGTAGAGGAACCGCTTCAACACGTCGTATCCCCGGGGCGTATGCGAGACCTCGGGATGGAACTGCACCGCGAACAACCCCCGATCCGGATCCTCCATCGCGGCGATCGGGATCTGTTCGGTGCGAGCCGTCACCCGGAACCCCTCGGGCGCCCGGGTGACCGCGTCCCCGTGACTCATCCAGACCTGCTCCTCGCCGGCGAGGTCCGCGAGGAGCACGCCCCCGGGCTGATCGACCGACATCGCGGTGCCGCCGTACTCGCGCTGGCCGGTCGCGGCGACCTCTCCGCCCAGCGCGCGGGCCATCAACTGGTGCCCGTAGCAGATGCCCAGGACGGGCACGCCCAGGTCGAACATGCCCGGGTCCACCGAAGGGGCCCCTTCCTCGTAGACCGACGCCGGCCCCCCGGACAGGATCAGTCCCGCCGGGCGCCGACGGGCGAGCTCTGCCGCCGTGGCGTCGTGCGGCACGATCTCGGAGTACACGTGCGCCTCCCGGACGCGCCGGGCGATGAGCTGCGCGTACTGCGCTCCCAGGTCGACGACCAGGACCGGTCTCGCGGGATCGTCCCTCCGCGATCCCGGCGCCACCTAGTGCCCCATCCCCACCCGCTGTGCGGCCTGGTACGTCTTGCCCTCGGTCTTGATCGACGGCGCGATCACGAGCTCCGCCTTCTGGAACTCCTTGATCGTGGCGTAGCCAGTGGTGGCCATGGAGGTGGCGAGCGCGCCGAAGAGGTTGAAGGTGCCGTCGTTCTCGTGGGCCGGCCCGACCAGGATCTCCTCGAGCGACGCCACCTGCTGCGTCTTGACCCGGGCGCCGCGCGGCAAAGTGGGATGGAACGTCGCCATCCCCCAGTGATAGCCGCGGCCCGGCGCCTCGTACGCGCGCGTGAGCGGTGAGCCGATCATCACCGCGTCCGCTCCACAGGCGATCGCCTTCGCGATGTCACCGCCGGTGCGCATCCCGCCGTCCGCGATCACGTGGCAGTAGCGACCCGTCTCGTGCAGATGCTCGCGGCGCGCGGCGGCGGCATCGGCGATCGCCGTCGCCTGGGGGACGCCGACACCGAGCACGCCCCTCGTGGTGCATGCGTTCCCGGGCCCGACGCCGACGAGGACCCCCACGGCCCCCGTCCTCATCAGATGCAGGGCGGTGGAGTACGAGGCGCAGCCCCCGACGAACACCGGGAGGTCGAACCCTGCGATGAACCGCTTGAGGTTCAGTGGCTCCGTCTGCGTGGAGACGTGCTCCGCCGAGACCACGGTCCCCTGGATCACGAGGATGTCGAGCCCGGCCTCCACCACGACGGGGGCGAACCGTTCCACGCGCTGGGGGGTGAGCGAGCCGCAGGAGACGACGCCGCCCGCCTTGATCTCCTCGATCCTCCGCCCGAGCAGCTCCTCCTTCACCGGCTCCTTGTAGAGCTCCTGCATCCGACGCGTCGCCTTGTCGTCGTCCAGCTCGGCGATCTCCTCGTAGATCGGCACGGGATCCTCGTACCGGGTCCAGACGCCCTCGAGGTTGAGACAGGCGAGCCCGCCCAGCTGTCCGATCAGGACAGCGGTCTCCGGGGACACGCCGGCATCCATCGCGGACGCCATCATCGGGAGCGCGAAACGGTACGCATCGACCTCCCAGCCGATGTCCACGTCGTCGGGGTCGCGGGTCCTGCGTGAGGGGACGATCGCCACCTCGTCGAAGCCGTACGCCCGCCGGGCCGTCTTTCCGATCCCGATCTCGAACTCCACTCAGATCACCCCCGCCGATGCCACGCGGAACGCGAGACGCCCATCCGGGAACCCGGATGGGCGTCGGATCGCTGCATGGGGTCAGCGTACCAGCCGACCCCGGCGCAACCGTTCAGGCCCGCGTGACGGCGTCGAGGGCGCGTCGAGACTGCGCCAGGTGGAAGCGGTCGTGTCCGGCGATCATCCGGAACAGCAGGTCGAAGCTCTCCCGGCCGCGCTCCGCGTGGACGCCCACCCGTGCCCGATCGTCCTCGGAGGAACGCTCCCACAGCGCCAGATTGGCCGCGCGGAGCGGTTCGAAGAGCCCCAGGAGCTCGTCGGGGTCGTCCTGTCGATCCGCATGGAGGGCATCCACCCACAGGTCCTGGTCGTAGCCGATCAGGGGTGGTTCGTCGTGGGCGAGCACCCATCGGTAGCGCGCCGCCGAGACGACCTCTGCGTCGACCGCGTGTCCCAGGCATTCGACCACGGACCACTCCGAGGGTTCCGGACGTACGTCCCTACGATCCGCCGCCTCCGTGAGCAGCGACCGCCATCCCGCCGCGGCTTCCGCCTGCGCGTCCGCCGGGTCGTCCGCGCCCAGGAGCGAGAGCAGGTGGTCCTGATAGGCCTTCGGTTCGGAGACGGGATCCGGCGAGCGAGGGGTGTCCATGGACGAGGACTCTAGCGGTCGCCTATGACTCAGCGTTCCTCTGCGACGTGCCCCGAATCGGTCACCCGGAGGTCGGTCATCCCGGAGTGGACGCGGTCCCCCTCCACCTGAAGCGTGGCGTCCTCGATGTGCCCCAGCTCGGCCAGCCTGTCCATGACCTTCTGCAACGACTGCTCCGGAGTCTCGACGAGCGTATCCACGACCAGCTCCGGGCTCTCGGGGGCCTCGTACGGGTCGTCCACACCCGTGAAGCCGGTGATCTCCCCGGCGAGCGCCTTCTTGTACAACCCTTTCGGATCGCGGTGCGCAGCGATCTCGTCCACGGTCGCGTGCACGTAGATCTCGACGAACCCGATCTGGGCGCGCACGGCATCTCGAGCCGCCTTGTAGGGCGAGATCGGGCAGCAGATCGTGGCGACCCCGTTCCGGGTGAGGAGGTCCGCGACGAACCCGATGCGCAGGATGTTCGTGTCGCGATCCTCCTTGGAGAAGCCGAGGCCCTTCGAGAGGTTCTGGCGGACGACGTCGCCGTCGAGGATCTCGGTCTTCAGTCCTCGCGCCTGGAACTCGTGATAAAGCATCTCGGCGATCGTCGACTTCCCGGAGCCGGAGAGCCCCGTGAACCAGACGGTGAATCCGTTCCGCTCCGTCGCCCTCACAGGAAGCTCCGCGAGGTGGCTCCGTGGGACTCGATCCCGTAGAGCGACAGGATGGTGGGACCGACGTCGACGAGAGAGAGCCCCTCCACCTTGCCGCTGGGCTGCCCGGACGCTCCCTTCATCGCGAACACCCCCGTCCGGTCATGGTTCGCGCCGTCCGGTCCGATGTCGTTCTCGAACGTGTACACGCTCGGGTTCCCCACCGAGCCCACGGAGCGCCATTCCAGATCCCCGAAATACACCAAGAGATCGGGCGCCACTCCCTTGACCTCCGGGTAGACGTCCTGCGGCTTGTGCACCTTGGTGCCGAGCACCGTCCCGTCGGGCCCCGGCATCGCCTCGAGCTTCGTCACGAGCTCGTTCCGTACGGTCTCGTACTCGGCCGGCTGGATCGAGCCCTGCGGTTCCCGCCCGGCCACGTTCAGGAACAATCGCCCGTAGTAGCCGCCGTCACCCCACGCCGTGGTCCGTCCCCAATCGATCGCGGTCCGTGCGACGGGCGTCACGGCCCTGACCGGCTCCTTCAACACGAGGTAGCCCTGCTCGATCAGCCAGTCGTTGAAGCAGATGCCTCCCATCATCGGCCGCGCCCCGTGATCGCTCATCACGATCGTGATCGCGTCCTCCGGCAGGAGCTCCAACAACGTGCCGACCTCGTCGTCGAGCGACCGGTAGTACCGCTGGAACGCGTCCTCGAAGGGGTTCCCGGGCTTGTACAGCGGATGCTTCGGGTCGAAGTAGTGCCAGAAGACGTGGTGGAGCCGGTCCATCCCCATCTCGACCAGCATGAAGAAGTCCCACGGCTTCTCCTTCACGAGACGACGGGCCACCTTGAAGCGGCGTTCCGTCATCTTGAACACCTGATCGAGCACGAAGTCCATCCCCTGCTTGCGGAAGTTCGTGATGTCGAAGATGTACTGCCCCTTCCCCCCGAGCTCCTCTTCGATCTCGACCTCGAGCCCTTGGGGGTAGGCGAAGTGCTCTGCCGAGGGCGGCGTGAGGAAGCACCCCACGCGCCAGCCCGGGAACTCCTTCGGTGGCGGGAAGCCGGGGGGAACCCCGATCAGCAGCGAGGATTTGCCCTCCGCGCCGAGGGAGTCCCAGACCGCCGGGGCGCCGATCGATCCCGAGTGCGCGATGCTCAGGCCCTCGTAGCTCGTGTCCTTGCGGTTGCGGAAGCCGTAGATCCCGAGCTCGCCCGGCGTCCGGCCGGTCATCGCGCATGCCCATGCAGGCACGGTGATGGGAGGCGTGATGCTGGCGAGATCCCCGTACATCCCCTCGGCCATCAGCTTCGAGATGTTCGGCACCTCGGCCGCGAGGTCGTCGAACAGGAGCTGGGGCGTTCCGCAATCCAGGCCGATCACCGCGACCCGAGGGCCTTGCTGCATGCGCCGACATCCTCCCTGTGTTCGCTGCCTCGGCCCGTCCGTGCGCCGGAAACCGTGTGGGCCGGGGCGCGCCGGAACGCGGGGCGGCTCAACGGTTCTCGTATGCTATCAACCCGCCCGAAACGCCGACCAAGCCCTCCCGGAGATGTCTGTTCGATGACCGTGCTGCGCCGCGCGCTGGGCCTCGGAGCCGTCCTGCTGCTGGTGCCGGCCGTCCCTCTGGTCGCCGTGCCACGAACGATCGTCGAGCGGATCATGGGGCAGTCGACCGGGGACGATGTGTGGATCAGGTTGACGGGCGCCGCGTGCGTCGCACTCGCGTTGTTCCACGTGCTGGTGATCAGGAAGCTCGACGACCTCTGGTGGTGGTGCTGGGCCTTCGTGCTCTTCGACGGGTCGGTGGCGGCGATCTCGCTCGCGCACGCGGCGGTCGGTCTCCCGGAGGACTCGGCGGCGTGGCCCTGGTGGCTCCTCGGGACCACCGCCGTCGCCTTCACCGCGATCTATCTGGTCGGCCTGGCGAGGGCCGGCAGGGAGAAACCGTTCGCCTGATCCGAGCGGTCACCGCGCGCCCAAGGTCCTGACAAGCAGCACGGCGGTGTCGCCACCATCCCACTCGCGCGGGAGATCCCTCGCGAGGACGAACCCGACCGACCGGTAGAACGCGCGGGTCGACCGGTACCCGTCGTCGGGCTCGGGACCGGGATCGCTCGGTGAGACCGTGAGGACGACCAGGGTCCGTCGACCCGCTGCTACCAGCTCGTCCGCCAGCCGGCCGATCAACGCGTGCCCGATGCCCCGACGTCGTCGGTCAGCGCGGACCGCCATCCACGTGATCTCCGCGGCCTCGTCGAAACGGTGCACGTAGGTGAGGAACCCCGTGACCTCGCGTCCTTCGACGGCGACGAGACCGGGATCGCGTCGAGCCGCCGCCGCGCAGTCGCGCCGGCCTTGCTCCTGTCCGAAGTGATACGGGAGCCCGGCGACGATCGCATCGCAGGCGGGTGCGTCATCCGGCTCGAGCGAGCGGATCTCGGTGGCGCTCACTCGCCACGCGCGACCGCGACTCGCTCGCGTGCCACCCGATCCGCTGCGGTGGCCGGCGAGAGGCTCTCTCGTTCCGCTCGGTCGAAGATCTCCAGGAGCGAGTCGCCGATCGCCTCGAGCCGCGAAGCGGTCGTGGCGTCGTCCCACCCGAGCGTCTCGCGCCCCGCGAGATGGATCACGCCGCCCGCGTTCACGACGAAGTCCGGGGCGAAGAGGATCCCGGCGTCTCGGAGCCGTTCGCCGTCCCCCGCGGTCGCGAGTTGGTTGTTCGCCGCGCCCGCGATCGCGCGGCAGCGCAGCAGAGGGATCGTGTCCTCGCTGAGGACCTTCCCGGTGGCGCAAGGCGCGAACACGTCGCACTCCGTGCCGATCACGTCGTTGGCCCGGACGACCTTCGCCCCGAGCTCGTCGGCGAGGGCCGTCGCGCGCTCCGCATCGACGTCGGCGAGCAACAAGGTCGCCCCGGCGTCGTGGAGATGACCGGCGAGGCGACTCCCCACGGACCCGAGCCCCTGCACCAGCACCGACCGCGCCTCCAGGGCGTCGTCACCGAACGCTCGGAGCACCGTCGCGCGGATCCCGTGGAACACACCCAGGGCCGTGGCCGCTCCCGGATCGCCGGCACCGCCGTTCGCCGTGGAGCGGCCGAGGACGTGCGACGTGCGCTCCGCGATCGTGTCCATGTCCGTTTCGCCCGTGTTCATGTCGGCGGCGGTCACGTAGGTCCCGTGGAGGGAGTCGACCAGCTCCGCGTAGCGGAGGAGGAGTGCCCGACGGTCGTCGCTCCCGGGCGTCGGGACCTCGGGTACAGCGATCACCGCCTTCCCGCCTCCGTAGGGGAGGTCGGCGGCCGCCTGCTTCCAGGTCATCGCCTCCGAGAGCCGGAGCACGTCATCGAGGGCATCGGAGGGCTGCCGGTACGACGAGAGCCTCGTGCCGCCCATCCCGGGTCCGAGGGTGGTGTCGTGGACGCCGATCAGCATCCACGAAGAGGTTGGCTCGTCGTGATGGACGACGACCCCCTCACCGTCCCAGGCCTCGATCAGCTCCTCGAACGCCACGGTTCGAGTCTAGACGGCTCCCTCAGCGCACACCCCGCGCAAAGCGTGAGGCGGGCCCCATCGGACCCGCCTCGTTCGTGCATCGTTCGGTGAGGACTCAGTGCATGTGGCCGTGGCCGGCCGCGGTCTCCTCTTCCTCCTCGGGCTTCTCGACGACGGCGCTCTCGGTCGTCAGCACGAGAGCCGCGATCGAGGCGGCGTTCTGCAGTGCAGAACGGGTCACCTTCGTCGGGTCGACGATGCCGGCCTTGAGCATGTCGGTCCACTCGCCCGTTGCAGCGTCGAAGCCACGAGCGTCGCTCTCCTCACGGATGTGCGCGACGATGACCGACCCCTCGTAGCCCGCGTTCTGGGCGATCCGACGAGCGGGCTCCTGGAGCGACTCCCGCACGATGTGCGCCCCGGTGGCCTCGTCGCCTTCGAGATCGAGCTTGTCGAGGGCGGACTCCGCCCGGATCAACGTGACACCGCCGCCGGGGACGACTCCCTCCTCGACCGCCGCACGGGTGGCCGAGACCGCGTCCTCGATCCGGTGCTTCTTCTCCTTGAGCTCCACCTCGGTGGCCGCGCCGACCTTCACGACGGCGACGCCGCCCGCGAGCTTCGCGAGCCGCTCCTGGAGCTTCTCCCGGTCCCAGTCCGAGTCGGTCTTCTCGATCTCGGCCTTGATCTGGTTGATCCGGCCCTGCACGTCCTCCTTCGTGCCCGCCCCCTCGACGATCGTGGTGGTGTCCTTCGCCACCACGACCTTTCGAGCTTGGCCGAGCAGGTCGAGCGTGACGTTCTCGAGCTTCAGTCCGACCTCCTCGGAGATCACCTGACCACCCGTGAGGATCGCCATGTCCTGGAGCATCGCCTTGCGACGGTCCCCGAACCCGGGGGCCTTGACGGCGACCGAGGAGAACGTCCCCCGGATCTTGTTCACGACGATCGTCGCGAGCGCCTCACCCTCCAGGTCCTCGGCCACGACGATCAGCGCCTTGCCGGCCTGCATGACCTTCTCGAGGACGGGGACGAGCTCCTGCACGCTCGAGATCTTCTTGTTCGCGAACAGGATGTACGGATCTTCGAGGACGGCCTCCTGGCGATCGGGGTCGGTGATGAAGTAGGGAGAGATGTAGCCCTTGTCGAACTGCATCCCCTCCGTGAACTCCAGCTCGATCCCGAACGTGTTGGACTCCTCGACGGTGATGACGCCGTCCTTGCCGACCTTGTCCATCGCCTCGGCGATCGTCTGGCCGATCGCGGGGTCCGCCGCCGAGATCGAGGCGACGTTGGCGACGTCGTCTTTCGTCTCCACGTCGTTCGCCTGCGCCTTGATCGCTTCGACGGCGGCTTCGACCGCCTTCTCGATACCCCGTTTGAGCGCCATCGGATTCGCGCCGGCCGCCACGTTCTTCAGGCCGGCCTTCACCATGGCCCGGGCGAGCACCGTCGCCGTCGTCGTGCCGTCACCAGCGACGTCGTTGGTCTTGGTGGCGACCTCCTTGGTGAGCTGCGCGCCCATGTTCTCCCACGGGTCGTCGAGCTCGATCTCCTTGGCGATCGTCACGCCGTCGTTGGTGATCGTGGGTGCGCCCCACTTCTTGTCGAGCACCACGTTCTGTCCCTTGGGACCGAGCGTGATCGCGACCGCGTCGGCGAGCTTGTCGACGCCGGCCTCGAGGCCGCGCCGCGCCTCCTCACCGAACTTGAGCAGCTTCGAGGCCACTGGTTTCCTCCTCTTTCCTCTCGGAGATGCGATCGGGCCCGTCTCGCGGACCCTGCCGCAGATCTGGTGGTTACTTCCCGACGACCGCGAGGACGTCGCGAGCCGAGAGGATCTGGAACTCGGTACCGTCGGCGTCCTTCCACTCCGTGCCGCCGTACTTCGAGTAGATCACCATGTCGCCGACGGCCACGTCGACCGGGACGCGGGCATCCCCGTCCTCGTTGAACTTCCCGGGGCCCACAGCGACGACGGTGCCGACGACCGGCTTCTCCTTCGCGGTGTCGGGGATCACGAGCCCTGACGCCGTGGTCTCCTCGGCCTCGCTGGGCTGCACGATGATCCGGTCCTCGAGCGGCTTGAGCTTGAAGTCCTTCGCCATGCCTGTCTTCTCCTCCCTCGTACGTGTCGGGGCGGGTTAGCACTCACCCCCCCTGAGTGCTAGCAGGATAGCTCCAGGAGCGCCGAAGGGTCAATCGGGCCGTCTCGGCGGGAGGAGGTCAGATGCCCTTGAGGTAGGCGACCGTCTCGGCCAGCCCGTCCTCGAGGTGGGTCCAGGGCTTCCAGGCGATCGCGGAGGGCGCGGCCGAGATGTCCAGCGCCATCCGCCGC
The DNA here is from genome assembly GCA_021155985.1 of Actinomycetes bacterium. GTDB lineage: Bacteria > Actinomycetota > UBA4738 > UBA4738 > HRBIN12 > JAJNBA01. The sequence goes on along the minus strand of JAJNBA010000017.1, from coordinate 51,430 downwards.
AGCTCCCCCGCCGGCTGCGGACCGTGCTCCGGCTCGCCGGCGAACCCCGTGATCTCCGAGAGCAGCCGATACAGGTGGTTCACGCTCGTCTCCAGGCCGGTACCCACGTTGACGAGCTTGCCCGACCCGCCGTCCATCGCCTGGACGAACGCGTGGACGGTGTCGTCGATGAAGACGTAGTCACGGGTCTGGTTGCCGTCGCCGAAGATCGTCGGCGCCTGGCCCGAGATCATCTGCGAGGCGAAGATCGCGACGACGCCGGCTTCTCCGGTCGGATCCTGTCTCGGTCCGTAGACGTTGCCCAACCCGAGCGCCGTGAAGTCGATCCCCCGGTACCGCTGGTAGTACGAGAGGTAGTCGAGTCCGACCTTCTTCGAGATGCCGTACGGGGACATCGGACGAGAGCCCTGCGCGGCGGATTCCTTCACGGGCAGCCGTCGGGGCTCCCCGTAGACGGTCCCGCCGCTCGCGGCGTAGATCACCTTCCGGGCGCCGACCCCCACCGCCGCCTCCAACACGTTGAGGAGGCCCATGATGTTCACGCTCGCGTCGTGGACCGGGTCCTCCAGCGATGGCCGCACGCCCGCCTGTGCGGCCAGGTGGAACACCACCTCGGGACGATTCCGTTCGAAGAGCGACGCGAGACCGTCGGCGCGCACGTCCATGTTGAAGAACGAGAACTCCTTGCCGTAGCCCCGTGCCTCGACGAGGTTGGCGATCCGCCCGGTCGAGAGGTCGTCGACCGACACCACCCGGTGGCCCTCGGCGAGGAGACGCTCTGCGAGCTGCGAGCCGATGAACCCGGCGCCCCCGGTCACCAGGACGGTCGTCACGGCGCCAACCTTAGGTTGGGGTCCGCGCCGATGTCCAGCGAGGACCGTTCGCCCCGACCGAGCCTGGCAGCGCCCACCGCGGCGATCATCGCCGCGTTGTCCGTGCAGAGCTCGAGCGGCGGGAACAGGATCCGTAGACCTGCGCGCGCGCCCTCCTCCGCCATCCGCTCCCGGAGCCTCGTGTTCGCCACCACGCCGCCGCCCAGGAGAACGGTGTCCACGTCGCGTTCCTTCGCCGCGGCGACGGTCTTGGCCACCTGGACGTCGACGATCGCTTCCTGGAAGGAGGCCGCGACGTCCGGCAGGGAGACGACATGCTCGGCGGCCTGCTCGGCTCGGAGGTAGCGGAGGACCGCGGTCTTCAGCCCGCTCATCGAGAAGTCGAGGTCCCCCGAGTCCGCCATCGCCCTCGGGAAGCGGACCGCCCCCGGATCGCCCTGGGTCGCGAGGGCGTCGAGCGCCGGTCCTCCGGGGAATCCCAGGCCGAGCAGCCTCGCCACCTTGTCGAACGCCTCGCCTGCGGCATCATCGAGTGTCTGCCCGAGCACCTCGTGGCGATGCACCTCCGGGATGTGCACGAGCATCGTGTGGCCACCGGAGACGACGAGTGCGACGTAGGGCGGGTCCGGCTCGCCGTGGGCGAGGAAGTTCGCCCAGACGTGGCCCTCCAGGTGATTCACGCCGATCAGCGGGGCGCCGGTGGAGAGCGAGATCGCTTTGGCGGCCGCCATCCCGACCAGCAGGGCGCCGACGAGCCCCGGCCCCACCGTGACGGCCACGCCGTCCAGGCTTCGGAACCCGACGCCCGCCTCGTGGAGGGCCTGATCGAGCAGGGGGTTCAGCGCCTCGACGTGGGCTCGAGCGGCGACCTCGGGCACCACCCCTCCGAATCGTTCGTGCAGGTGCTCCTGACGCGCGATCAGGTTCGCCCGCACGTGGAACCCGTCCTCCACGACCGCTACGGCGGTCTCGTCGCACGACGTCTCGATGCCGAGGGTGATCACGCGGGGCGCACGCCCTGCGGGAGGGTCTCCTCGATCTCGTCCAGGCGCCGCCGGTACGACTCGGTCCTCACGTCGTCGGTCCACATGATGAGCGCGTCCTCGCTCACCTCTTGGTAGTAGTTGCGCCGGATGCCGACGGGCCGGAAGCCGAAGCGAGCGTAGATCCGCTGCGCCCCCCAGTTCGTGACGCGGACCTCGAGGGACACCGCGCGCGCTGCCATCTCGATGGCCTCCGGGATCAGCTCCGCCAGCAAGCGCGTCGCGATCCCGTGTCCCTGATGCATCGGATCGACCGCCACGTTGGTGATGTGCGCCTCGTCCCCGTAGCAGATCAGTCCCCCGTACCCGACGATCTCCTTGTGCACTCGGGCCACGAGATAGCAGCGGCCGTTCGGGTCCGTGATCTCTGCCGCGAAGAGGTTGGGTGACCACGGCCGCGCGTAGACCTGGCGCTCGATCGCCATGACGCCGCGCAGGTGCCGCCTGCGCATGGGAGTCACCTCAAGCGCCGGTACCTCGGTCCCGGTTGTCCCACGCGATCTCCGCATCCGACTTCCTCAGATACATCGGCACCACATCGTGGAGCCGGTCGTGCTCCTCGCGGAGGAACCGCGGGACCGCCAGCTCGACCAGCGCCGCGGCCTCCGGGTGCGCCCGGATCGTCGAGGCGAACTCGACCCTGCTCCCCAGCCCCTCGAGCTGGTTCCGGTACAGGATGGCACCGTCGCCGACCGCCAGCATCTCCCCCGGCACGGTTTCCAGCTCGGCGCAGAGGTGATCGGGCGACGCCACGGTGTACTCGCTCCCTCGGACGACCCCGCCCGGGAGCGCCCGGTAGATCGCGGAGAACACCTCCCGTCGGCGCCCGTCGATCACCGCGACGATCAGCTTGTGCGTGTGACGGACCGTGAACGCCAACGCGTCCAGGCTCGTGATCCCGACGATCGGGACGCTGAGGACCTGGGCGAGGGTCTTCGCGGTCTCGATGCCGACGCGCAGCCCCGTGAACAGCCCCGGTCCGATCCCGACGGCGATCCCGCCGACCTGGCCGAGCTCGATGCCGGTCCATCCGCAGAGCCGCTCCAGCGCAGGTGTGACCGCCTCCTGACGAGCCTTACCGGCCACCGAGACCGCCCCGAGCAGCTCACGCTCCGAGCCGATCGCCACCGACGTGTGCGGGGTCGAGGTCTCGATCCCCACGACGATCACGGCGCCGCCTCCGCGACAGGTCCGCCGGACGGCGCGTCGCGGCGGAACGGTTCGAGGAGCTGCTCGAGCCGTTCCCACCGCAGCGCCCACGACCGTCCGAGAGGTGTGAGCACGATCCGTCGGGCATCGTCATCCGATCCCGTGGTGAGCTCCACGCGGAGCCGGTCCTCGGGCAGGAGCTCCTGGACCGCGTCACCCCACTCGACCACGAGCACCCGATCGCGGCCGCCCAGCTCGTCGAGCCCGAGGTCCACGACGTCTTGCACGCGCTCGAGCCGGTACACGTCGACATGGGCGACGTCGAGGCTCCCCGCGTACTCCTTCACCAGGGTGAACGTGGGTGACGCGACGTGATCCTCCACCCCCAGACCCCGTCCGATCCCTTGGACCAGCGTCGTCTTGCCGGCTCCGAGATCGCCCGTGAGGACGACGGTATCGCGAGGCAGCAGCAGGGTCGCGAGGGCCGCACCGACGTCCCGCGTTCCCTCGGCGGTAGCGGTCGCGAGCTCGAGGCGCATGATCAGAACAGCTCGAGCTGCTCCTCGGGCACCGGCGCGACGTCGGCATCCGGCACACGGACGGGCGGGGGCTCGGGGGCCTGGACGGGTGCCGGAGACGGAGCGGGTGCCGGAGACCACGCAGGGGCCGGCGCAGACCCGGGCGCCGGGTCCATCGCCGCGAGGGTGTCGCGCACGAGCTCGAAGTCCTCGCGGAGCTCACCGAACTGGCGCGACTTCTCCCCACCCCCGCGGAGGATCGCGGCCGGATGGAACGTCGGGATCACCGTCCTGCCGTGCCACGGATAGGCCCTCCCGCGCATCCTCGTGATCCCTTGCTGGGTCTGCAGGACGAACTTCGTCGCGAAGTTGCCGAGCGTCACGATCACGCGCGGTTGGATCGACGAGATCTGCTCCACGAGCCACGGCGTGCAGGACTCGATCTCGTCCTCTTGCGGATCGCGGTTCCCCGGCGGCCGGCATTTCAGGACGTTGCAGATGTAGACGTCGCCACGGTCGAGGCCGAGGACATCGCCGAGGACCTTCGTGAGCAGCTGCCCGGCGGCTCCGACGAACGGCTCTCCCTGCTTGTCCTCGTGGAATCCCGGCGCCTCACCGATGAACAGCACGTCCGCATCCGGGTTCCCGACGCCGAACACGACCTGGGTCCGCCCCTCGGCGAGCCGGCACCGGGTGCACCCCGCCGCCTCGGCGCCGATGTCCGTCAGCGTCCGGCTCACGCCGCCCCGTTCTTCCTCGTTCCCTGGCGCTTCCGGCCACGATCCGATCCGAGCGAGAGGGCCTCCCGCGCGAACGAGCGGAGCTCCGGGTTGAGCCGTTCGGGCCGCTCCAGCATCGCGATGTGACCTGCTCCCTCGACGAGGAACAGCCTCCCGTCCGGGAGCGCCGCGGCGAGCTCCACGGCGACGGCGGGCGGCGTCACGCGGTCCTGGTCTCCGACAGCGACGAGCGCAGGCACCGTGAGCCGCGCGAGGGCGTGGCGGAAGTCCATCCGCATCAACTCCGACAGGCCGTCCGTCCAGACGAGGGAGGTCGTGAGCTCGGCGAGGTGCAGCACGTGGTCGACGACGTCGTCCGGCGCGTCGGGGGCGAATTGCGTCACGCGCGCGACGATGGCCGGCACCTCCGCCGGACCGGCGAGGATCGCCCGGCGGAGACGGTCCACCCGGCGAGCGGCCGTCGCGAGCGATCCGAGGCGGGGTCGGAGGAGGTCCGTCACGCCGCCCATCGCGCCCCGCAACAGGTCCGAAGCGGACGCCCCGAGGAACACGACGCCGCCGATCCGCGGACCGAAGAGGTCCGGACGCTGCTCGGCGAGGGCGAGGATCGCCATCGCTCCCATCGAGTGACCGATCAGCACCACTCGCCGATCAGGCGCGACCGCGTCCAGGACGGTCGCGAGGTCCCTGCCCATCGACCGGAGGCTCACGTCGCCGGTCGCCGGCACCTCGCTCCGGCCGTGCGCACGATGGTCGAGGGCGATGCAGCGGAACTCGTCGGCGAGGTCCGACCACTGTTCGCGCCAGGTCGTCATGTCGAGGCTGAACCCATGGGAGAACAGCAGGATCGAGCCATCCGGCGGACCGGCCGCGCGCACGGCGAGCTCCGTGCCGTCGAACGCCTCGATCGGTCCCAGATCCTGCGGGGGCGGGCCCCACGCGCGGTCGCCGCCGGCCGGGCGCCGGTGTCGCCAGAGCGCTCGTCCCGCGAGGCCGGCGGCGACCGCCCCCGCCGCGGCAGCCGCCCCAACGGCCACCTTGGGCGCGTTCGACATGGCCTTCCTCATCCGTACCGCCTCGGGACACGGTCTCCGACCCGGCTCACGATCTCGTACCCGATCGTCCCGATGAGTCGGCCGAGCTCGTCTGCCCCGATCGTGTCGTCGCCTTGGTTCCCGATCAGCACGACCTCCTCGCCGACCTGGATCTCCTCGTCCGCGCAGTCCACCAGCAACTGGTCCATCGTGACCGTCCCGGCGATCCCGTGGCGCCGCCCCCCGATCAGCACCGACCCGAGGTTCGTCAACTGCCGAGGGTAGCCGTCCGCGTAGCCGACCGGCACGGTGGCGAGCCAGGCATCGCGTTCGAGCCGATACCGATGCCCGTACGAGACGGCCTCGCCGGCAGGGAGCCGCTTCACGGCGCTCACCCGGCTCCGCCAGGTGAGCGCCGGGCACAGACCCAGATGTGCGCCGATCCCCGGCGCCGGTTCGATCCCGTACAGGGCGATGCCGGGCCGCACGAGGTCCAGGTGGGACTCCGGATGCAGGATCGTCGCCCCGGAGTTCGCTGCGTGGAGGACCCGCGGACGCACGCCGGCGGCTCGAGCGGCGTCGGCGGCGTCGAGGAATCGCTCGAGCTGCTCCTTGGTCGTGGCCTCATCCTCCTCCGACCGAGCGAAGTGCGTGAAGAGACCCTCGACCTCGAACCCGGCCTCCTGCGCGCGCCGAGCGAACGCCGGCGCGTCCTCCGGTGGCCAGATCCCCACGCGGTGCATCCCGGTATCGACCTTCACGTGCACGGGCACCGGTCCCCGGGTCGCCGACGCGAGACGCTCGAGCCCGCCGTCCGAATACACCGTCGGCGTGAGCCGGTGCGCGAGCGCGACGGCCTCCGAACCGGCCGGGAGCTCCGAGAGCACGAGGATCGGCGCCTCGATCCCCGCGGAGCGGAGCCGAAGCCCTTCCTCGACGAGCGCCACCCCACACCACGTGGCGCCGGCCTCGATCGCAGCGCGGGCCACCTCGACGTCGCCGTGCCCGTAGCCGTTCGCTTTCACCACCGCCATCAGCTCGGCGGTCTCGGGTTTGAGGACGCGGGCGTTGTGTCGGATCGCCTCGAGATCCACCTCGACCCAGGTGGGCCGAAAGTCTTCACTCACTTTGCGCTCACTCGGCCTCCACATGTGCGACGGCCTCAGGCACACGATCCACGACGTCTCCCGCGACCGCTCCTTCACCGAGATCCCTGCCCGCGAACACCCCGGCCAGGCCGTGGAGGTAAGCGGCCGCGACGGCCGACTCGGTCGGCGCCACACCTCGTGCGAGGAACCCGCCGATCATCCCGGTCAGGACGTCACCCGTGCCGGCGGTCGCGAGCACGGGCGACCCGGTCATGTTCACGAACAACCGCCCGTCGGGGTTCGCGATCACGGTGCGACTCCCCTTGAGGAGCGCCACCCCGCCCGTCTGGTTCGCCAGCGCGCGGACGTGAGCGGGCCGGTCCGCGTCGAGGTCTCGGGCCTTCACCCCGGTCAATCGGCCGAACTCGCCGACGTGCGGCGTGAGGACCGCTTCTGACGCACGGTCCCCGAGTGCAGCCCCATCGGCCGTGAAGGCGTTCAGACCGTCGGCGTCGAGGACCAGAGGGACCGGCGAACGGCGCACGACGTCGCGGACGAAGGCCACCGTCTCTTGGTCGGTCGTGAGGCCCGGCCCGATCGCCAGTGCGTCGGCGGCCTCCAGCCGTTCCAACACGGGTGCGGCCGCCTCCGCAGCCACGGTGCCGTTGGCCGTCTCGGGCAGCGGCAGGAACGTCGGCTCGGTCAGTCCCGCCTGGATCTGCGACAGGCAGCCTCCGGGAGCGGCCACGACGACCAGCCCCGCGCCGACCCTGCCCGCAGCCATCGCGATCAAGCGAGCCGCCCCGGTCATCGCACGCGACCCCGCCACCACGACCAGCACCCCCGACGCGCGCTTGTGCGTGTCGATGTCACGTTGGGGCAGCCACGCGGCCACGTCGTCCGGCTCCGTGAGCCAGGCGCGAGCTCGGAGAAGGTCGTCGGGGAAACCGATGTCGACGACCCGCAGGATGCCGGCATGCTCCGCTCCGGGCATCAGGACCGTCCCCAGCTTGGGTGCGCCGAACGCGACGGTCAGATCCGCACGGACGGCCTCACCCTCCACGACGCCCGTGGCGCCATCGACGCCGGACGGGATGTCGACCGCCACCACCGGCGTGTCGGCCTCGTTCAGGGTCGTTATCGCCGTCGCCCAGTCATCCTCCGGCATGCCGCGGAAGCCCGTCCCGAAGATCGCATCCACCGCGATGTCCGCTCGGACGAGCTCGCGCCCGAGGGCGTGTTCGTCGAACGTCCGTACGCGGATGCCCGGAACCTCGGCGAGACGCCGGGCGTTCGACGCCGCGGGATCGCGGAGCTCGTCGGGATCCTCGAGCACCACCACGGTCGTCCGCACCCCCGCCCGGGCGAGGTGACGCGCCGCGACGAGCCCATCGCCACCGTTGTTGCCCTTCCCGCAGACGACGACCGATCGACGGCCGTACGAACCGCCCGCGAGCTCGCGGGCGGCCCGTGCCACCGCACGGCCCGCCCGCTCCATCAGAACTTCGGCCGCGATGCCGCCGGCCTGCGTGTCGCGGTCGAGGGCGGCGGCCTCCTCCGGCGTCAGAACCGGCTTCATCGGACCGCGATCGCGAACGCCACCGCGTTCGTCCGCTCGTGCGTGAACGTGATCAGCACCTGTGTGACTCCGAGGGCATCCGCTCTCCGCTTGGCCTTGCCGTCGAGCCGGATCGCGGGCGCTCCGGACGGGTGTCGGGTCACGCTGATGTCCTGCCAGCGGCGCCCCCGGTACCCGCCGAGCGCCTTGATCGTGGCTTCGCGGGCGGCGAACCGCCCCGCGTAGGACTCCGCGGGGCGAGCCTTCGAGTCACAGTACGCGATCTCCTCGGGGGTGAAGACGCGGTCACGGAACGTCGGGTGTCGCGAGATCGCCCGCTCCATCCGCGCGATCTCGCACAGATCGACCCCCAGCCCGGCGATGTCCACACCAGGAAGGCTACGTCAGACCGCTGCCCGGCCGCGAGGAACGTCGACGGATGAACCACACCAGCACGACGAGCCCGAGCGCGGCTGCCACGATCGCTCCGACCAACCCCCGGGACCCGACGCTCCATCCGGCACTCACGGGAGCGACGCCGGGGTCGGGCGGTCGATCTCCGCCGAAATCGAGGAGATCGCCGGGTGGTACCTGCTGACACAGGCCCGACTCCCACACGCCGTCTGCTGCTCGGTCGAGGAGCAGACCGACCCGCGGCCTGTCGAGGAACTCGAGGCCGCAGGAGGCGCCGTACGCGTTCGTCCGCACGATCGCCCTCGGGCCGAACTCGCCTTTCACGACACGCTCCACGTCGAACGTGATCGAGGCACGTTGGTCGCTGATCTCGCTCCGTTCGACGAACGTGCCCACGAACGCCCCGTCGGCATCGGGAAGCACGGAACCGAGATCCATCTCGGCACAGGAACACGCTCGTGCCGGTACGCCGGGGACGACGAGACCTGCGACGAGCACCGCGAGGAGGATGAGCCGGAGAGCGCGGGGACGAGCCATCACCCGGGCCATGCCCGGAGGCTACTCGACCGTGACGCTCTTCGCGAGATTCCGAGGCTGGTCGACGTCGGAGCCTCGCAACCGGGCCACGTGGTACGCCAACAGCTGCAGCGGCACCGTCACCACGACCGGCGAGAGCAGCTCCGGCGTCTCCGGAACCTCGAGCACGTGCTGGGCCACACCGCGGATCTGCTCGTCCCCCTCCGTCGCGACGGCGATCACCTCGGCGCCGCGGGCGCGCACCTCCTGGATGTTCGAGAGCATCTTCGGGTAGACGTGGCAGGTGGTCGCGACCGCCACCACGGGCACCCCGTCCTCGACCAGCGCGATGGGGCCGTGCTTCAGCTCGCCGGCCGGATAGCCCTCCGCGTGCACGTAGCTGATCTCCTTCAGCTTCAGGGCCCCTTCGAGGGCCGCGGGATAGCCCGTGTGCCGCCCGATGAACAGCCAGTCCCGCGAGTCCTGGAACCGCCGAGCCAGCTCCTGGACCTGCGCGTCCAGCGCGATCGCCCGTTCGACCTGCGCCGGGAGCTCCGCCATCCGCGTCAGCACCTCCGCGATCTCCTCCGGGAACATCGAGCCGCGGACCTGCGCGAGGTACATCGCGAGGATGTACTGGGACACCATCTGGGTCGCGAACGTCTTCGTCGCGGCCACGCCGATCTCCGGGCCCGCATGCATGTAGATCACGCCGTCGGCCTCGCGGGCGAGCGACGAGCCCACGGTGTTCGTGACGGCGAGGAGGGGCGATGACTGGCGCCGCGCATGCCGGGCGGCCTCGAGCGTGTCGATCGTCTCCCCCGACTGTGAGACCGCGAGGGTGAGCGTGTCGGGGCCGAGGACCGGGTCCCGGTAGCGGAACTCGCTGGCGATGTCGATCTCCACGGGCAGGCGCGTCCAGTGCTCGATCGCGTACTTCGCCACGAGGCCCGAGTGATACGCCGTCCCACACGCGACCACGAAGACTTTGTTCACCTCCCGGAGGACGTCGTCGGAGATCCGGAGGTCGTCGAGCGCGAGGCGCCGCAGCTCGTCGACCCGGCCCACCAGCGTGTCGCGGATCGCACTCGGTTGCTCGTGGATCTCCTTGAGCATGAACGTGTCGAAGCCGCCCTTCTCCGCCCGAGCGGTGTCCCAGTCGACCTCGATGGAATCCGGGTGCACGACGGCGCCGTCGAAGTCTGAGAATGTCGCCCCGCCGGCTCGCACCTCCACGATCCGTCCCTCGTCCACGGGGATCACCGTGGTCGTCCGGCCGAGCACGGCCGGGATGTCGGAAGCGAGGATGCTCTCGCCGGCACCGACGCCGACGACGAGTGGAGATGCGACCTTCACGCCGATGAGGAGACCGGGCTCCTCCGACGACATGACGACGAGCGAGTACGCCCCCTCGAGCTCCCGGACCGTGGCGCGGACGGCCTCCACCAACGATCCCCCGTCTCGCAGGCGTTCCTCGATCAGGTGCGCCACGAGCTCGGTGTCGGTCTCGGACGCGAGGGTGTGCCCTTCCTTCTCGAGGCGTGCTCGGAGCTGCTGGAAGTTCTCGATGATGCCGTTGTGGATCACGGCGACCGTGCCCGAGCAATCGAGGTGGGGGTGCGCGTTGCGGTGGGTCGGCGCGCCGTGCGTCGCCCAGCGCGTGTGGCCCATCGCGACGGTCCCGCCCGGGTGCCCGTCCTCGTCGAGCGCCGTCACGAGCTCCGATAGCTTCCCGGCCCGCTTCACGACGGTGAGGTCGCCATCGAGCACGGCGACGCCCGCCGAGTCGTATCCGCGGTACTCCAGACGTCGAAGTCCCTCGAGGACGATCGGGAGGGCCTCGTCGGGCCCCACGTAGCCGACGATGCCGCACATGGAGCATCGAGGGTAGCAGGGCGGTCCGTGCGCGAGAACGACGATCAGCCTACGGCGCTCAGGCGCCGAGGTGCTTCCTCACCTCGCCGGCGATGGCGTCGGCATGGCGGCGCGCGACATCCTCCGTCTCGGCCTCGACCATCACCCGGACGAGCGGCTCGGTCCCCGACGCGCGGACGATCACGCGGCCGTGGTCGGCGAGCTCCTCCTCCGCCGCTCGGACCGCCACCCAGACGCGTTCGGAGCCGTCGAGCTCGGTGAGGCTTCGCACCTGGACGTTCTCCATCACCTGCGGGTAGCGCTCCATCACACCGGCGAGATCGGCAACGGAGCGACCGCTGCCGGCCGCGAGGGAGAGGAACCGGACCGCGGTCAGGAGGCCGTCGCCCGTCGTCGCGTGGTCACGGAAGATCAGATGGCCGGACTGCTCCCCTCCCAGCATCACGCCCTCCTCGAGCATCTCCTCGAGGACGTACCGGTCGCCCACCTTCGTGGCGGAGACCGTGATCCCGGCGTCCCGCATCGCTCGATGGAAGCCGAGGTTGGCCATCACGGTCGTGACCACGGCGTCGGAGGGAAGGGCACCGGCCTCTTTCATCGCGATCGCACACGCGGCGAGGACCTGGTCACCATCGATCGGCGTTCCCGTCGCATCGACGAACAAGGCGCGATCGGCGTCTCCGTCATGGGAGACGCCGGCGTCCGCGCGAAGCTCCACCACTGCCGCTCCCGCAACCTCGGGGTGAAGCGCCCCGCAGCCGACGTTGATGTTGCGTCCGTCGGGAGCGTCGTGGATCGGGTGCACCGTCGCCCCGAGCCGCTCGTAGAGGGTGGGGGCCAGGCCGGACGCGGCGCCGTTCGCACAATCGACGACGATCGTCATCCCGTCGAGCCGCGCTTCGGCCGCGGCCTCGAGGTGTGCCAGGTATCGCTCGCGGCCGCCGGCCAGGTCCTGGATCGACCCCTCCCCGGCGACCGGCGCCGAGCTGTCCGACAGCCCGGCCTCGATCCGGTCCTCGACCACATCCGGGAGCTTCATGCCGTTCGAGCCGAAGAACTTGATGCCGTTGTACTCGGGAGGATTGTGTGATGCGGAGATGACCACGCCTGCGTCGGCGCCCACGTCGATCGTCAGGAACGCGATGGCTGGCGTGGGCTCCACGCCCGCCAGGAGCACGTCTCCCCCGGCTTCGTGGATCCCCGCGACGAGAGCTTCTTCGAGCCACGTCCCCGACTCCCGGGGATCCCTCCCCAGCACGAGCACGGGCCGGTGCTCGACGCCGTCGGCCAGCACGCGGACGGCCGCCCGGCCGAGCCCTCGCGCGAGCGAGGCGGTGAGGTCGGAGCCGGCGATCCCTCGGACGCCGTCGGTGCCGAAGAGGCGCGCCATCGGGCAGGTGATGCTACTGCGGGTGGCGAAACGCGGGGCCTGCGCCCCGCGTCCCGCCACCCTCAGGTGCCTAGCAGCAGCCGGGCGGGCAGCAGTCCGGATCCATCCGGGTCACCTCCCATCGACTCTGGCCATCACATCGATGGCGGTCGATATGTTGCTCCACGCATCGACATCTGTCAATATGACCAGCATGAAGCTGGTTCAGGACCTCGATGCCTGCTGCACGCCTTTGCTGTCGTCACCCCTGAGCGAGGACGCCGCCGAGACGCTGGCGACGGCCCTCCAGGCACTCGCGGACCCGGCCAGGCTGCGTCTCCTGAGCCTGATCGCCGCGTGCCCCGGCTCGGAGGCATGCGGATGCGAACTGACGGCGCCGATCGGCCTGTCCCAGCCGACCGTGAGCCACCACCTGAAGGTCCTGCACGAGGCCGGGCTCCTCGAGCGGGAGCGCCGGGGGAAGTGGGTCTACTTCCGGGTGCGCCCGGAGCCGCTCGCCTCGCTCCGCTCGGCGCTCTCCGCCTGACCCGTCAGCCCCTCCAGCAGACGCCGAACCCGCCCCTCGATGTCGTCGCGGATCCTTCGGACGTCCTCGAGAGGCTTTCCCCGAAGGGTCCTCGAGATCCCAATCCTCGTAGCGGATCCCGGGGAAGACGGGACATACGTCTCCGCACCCCATCGTGATCACGACGTCGGAGTCGCGCACGGCCTCGTCGCGCAGGAGCTTCGGCCGCTCTCGGGCGAGATCGATCCCGACCTCGGCCATGACCTCGACGACCGAGGGGTGCAGACGGTCGGCGGGCTCGGAGCCGGCCGACCGGACCCGGACACGGCCGGCGGCAAGCCGTTCGAGCAGGGCGGCGGCCATCTGGCTCCTCCCGGCGTTGTGGACGCACACGAACAGGACGCCGGCAGAGACTCACTTACCGAGCCAGGGTACGCGCTCGCCCAGCATCGTTGGCGAACGGTGCAGGAGCCGTACATGAACGTCCGTGGACGTTCACGCCCCTCCGGGTGATGATGTGCGGATGGAGCTGATCCGCGTGCTCGAGACGCTCGACCCGATCCGAGGGACGCTCGTACGCGGCCTCCTCGAGGCAGAGGGACTCGACGTGCTCGCCAAGGGAGAGGGGCTCGGCCCCTACCGGACGGGACCCGTGATCCTCTTCGTGACCGAGGAATCGTCCGATCGGGCGAGGGAGCTCATCGCAGCCGCGGAGGACGGGTCGCTCGCGCTGGCACCGGATGAGCTGTCCTCGGACCCGGCCGACGTGCTCGCGGTGGAGCGCTCCGCCGACTAGCGCTTCGAGTACTGCGGCGCCTTCCGAGCCTTCTTCAGTCCGTACTTGCGACGCTCCTTCTCCCGGGCGTCGCGGCGAAGGAAGCCCTCGGCCTTGAGCTGTGTCCGGAGGTCCGGCTCGAGCTCGAGGAGCGCGCGGGCGATGCCGAGGCGGAGCGCCCCGGCCTGTCCGTTGACGCCACCGCCGGTGATCGTGGCGACGACGTCGAAGTCCTTGTCGCGGCCGACCGACCGGAGCGGTGACTGCGCCACCATCCGGTGAACGCGCGTGGGGAAGTACTCATCGAGCGAGCGATCGTTGATGCGGAACTCGCCCGTGCCGGGCACCAGCCGGACACGGGCGATCGCCGCCTTGCGCCGTCCGGTGGTGAGGGTGGTTGGGGTGGTCGCCACTAGGTCTCCTTCTTCTTCGCCGTCGTCTTCGCGGCGGTCCGCTTCTTCGCGGTGGTGGACTTCCTCGCGGTGGGCTTCTTCGTCGCGGTCGTCTTCCTCGCCGAGGTCTTTGCCGTGGTCGACTTCGCGGTGGTCGACTTCTTCTTCGCCGTCGTCTTCCTCGCCGTGGTTCTCTTCCCTGCCGACGTGGCCACGGCTTTCGGCGACGCAGTCGTGGTCGCTGGCTCCTTCGCCGCCACCGTTCGCTTCGCGGGGGCCGGTGTCTCAGTCCCTGCAGAAGCGGGCGGCGTGGGAAGGCCGTCCCACACTGGCCGCATCCCCATCGTCCACTCCTGGGGCTTCTGTGCCTGATGGTTGTGCTCCGGCCCGGGAACCACGTGGAGCTTCTTGATCATGGCGCGACCGAGCCGGTTCTTCGGGAGCATCCCGCGGACGGCTTTCTCCACGACGAACGCCGGCCGCTTCACGAGGAGATCCTCGTACAAGGTTCCGGTGATGCCACCGGGATGCCCGGAGTGACGCCAGGCGACCTTCTTCGTCTCCTTGCCGCCCGTAAGCACCACCTTCGCGGCATTGATGATGATCAGATTGTCGCCGACGTCCATATGCGGGGCGAAGATCGGCTTGTGCTTACCGCGGAGAACCAGCGCGGCCTCCGTGGCAACCCGGCCGAGCACCTGCTCGCCGGCGTCGATGACGTACCAGCGGCGTTCGATGTGCTCAGGCTTGGGAGAGTAGGTCTTCATCGGAAAAGATGTCGGCCCGAGGGGCCGACGGCCCATGCTACCTGCGGAAACGCGTCGACGTCAAAGCTGCTCCCAGCAGGTCACGGTGTTCCGCTCACCGATACGTGACCCGCTCCAACGTGAGGCCGCGGGCGGGCGCCAGCCCGCCCGACGCGGCGGACCGATCTCGCGCGGCCAGCACGCTCGGTATCGCGGTGGCGTCCTGTCTGCCCTCTCCCACCGCCACCAGCGTCCCGACCAGCGACCTGACCATCTGGTGCAGGAAGGCATCGGCCACGGCGCGGACGGCGATGTCATCCCCCGCCCGCACGACGGTCAGCCGCCGCAGGTGCCTCATCGTCGATCGATCGCCTCCGGGATGCCGGCAGAAGCTCCTGAAATCGTGCCGCCCCTCGAGATCCCTGGCCGCCCGTCGCATCGGAGCGAGCGCGAGCCGGCCGGGGCGATGCCAAGCGAATCGGCCCGTGAACGGGTCCGCGAGAGGTGCCTCGTCGATCCGATACACGTACCCCCGAGCGGTCGCCGAGAAGCGGGCGTCGAACCCGTCCGGTGCGACCCGCGCGCGGACGACGACCACCTCCGGTTCGAGCACCGAGTTCAGCGCCTTCTGGAGCCGCTCGGGCGCGACCGAGGCCTCCGTCCGGAACGATGCCACCTGGCCACGCGCGTGCACACCGGCGTCGGTACGTCCGGCCACCGAGAGCTTCACGGGCTCCCGGAGCACCCGTTCGAGGTGGCGCATGAGCTCGCCCTCGATCGTCCGGATCGATGGGTCCCGCTGCACGGCCCAGCCTCGGAAGGCGGTGCCGTCGTAGGCCAACGTGAGCACGATGACCGACATCAGGATCGGGTTCCGTTCATGGGCCCAGCCGATCACGTCACGCAGGCGCCACGCGCGGGCCGCCCGTCCACGGTGCTAGGGCTCCTCGCGCTCCACGAGCTCGATCAGGACCATCGGGGCGCCGTCGCCTTTGCGCGGGCCGAGCTTCAGGATCCTCGTGTAGCCACCTTGCCGCCCCTCGAACCGAGGGCCGATCTCGTGGAACAGCTTCGCGACCACGTCGCGGTCGGGGATGTCGCGGAGCACCTCGCGGCGCGCCGCGAGGTCACCCCGCTTCGCGAACGTGATCAGCTTCTCCGCGACCGGCCGGAGCTGTTTCGCCTTCGCCTCGGTCGTCCGGATCCCCTCGTGCACGAAGAGCTGGGCGGCCAATGTTGACAGCAGGAGCTTCTGGTGAGCCGGGCTGGAACCGAGTCGGGGGCCCTTCTTGGGCTTGGGCACGGCGCCTACTCCTCCCGCAGACCGAGGCCGAGCTCCTCGAGCTTGGCCTTGACCTCATCGATCGACTTCTGGCCGAAGTTCCGGATGTCCATGAGCTCGGACTCGGACTTCTGGACCAGGTCCCCCACCGTGTTGATGCCTTCGCGCTTCAAGCAGTTGTAGGACCGCACCGACAGATTCAGGTCTTCGACCGTGATGGCGTAGTCGCTCGGCTGGTCCTCGTCCTCTGCCGGCCCGACGGAGACGCTCGCCGCCTCGGCGAGATCCGAGAAGAGCTGGATCAGCTCGAGGAGCGTTCCGCCCGCCGACGCGAGCGCCTCGCGCGGCGTGACGGATCCATCCGTCTCCACGTCGAGGATCAGTCGGTCGCGGTCCGTCATCTGCTCGACACGCGTGTCCTCGACGGCGTACGACACCTTCCGGACGGGCGAGAAGATCGAGTCCACCGGGATCACGCCGATCGGGTCACGCGCCTTCTTGTTCTTGTCGGCCATCCGGTAGCCGACGCCGCGCTCGACGGTGAGCTCCATCTCGAGCGACGCGCCCTTGCCGAGCGTGGCCACGTGGAGGTCGGGGTTCAAGATGTCGACCCCCGCCGGCGGGGCGATGTCACCCGCGGTGACCTCGGCCGGACCCTTGGACTTCAGATAGGCGGTGGTGGGCTCCTCGAGATCCGACCGGATCACGAGCTCCTTGAGGTTCAAGATGATGTCGGTGACGTCCTCGTTGACCTTGGGGATCGTCGAGAACTCATGCAGCACACCGTCGATGCGGACCGACGAGATCGCGGCTCCCGGGATCGACGACAGCAGCGTCCGCCGGAGCGAGTTGCCGACCGTGTAGCCGAACCCCGGTTCGAGCGGCTCGATCGTGAACTTTGAGCGGATGGGTGAGATCTCGTTCTCGGAGATCTCGGGTCTGGCGACGATGAACACGGTGCTTCCTCCTCCAGCGGGGGATCAACCATTCCTTCCCCGCGTCGTGGTGCGTCCCGACACCCCCTCGGTGCCGGGCTCGCCGGGCGCTAGACGCGCCGACGCTTGCGAGGCCGGCACCCGTTGTGGGGGACCGGCGTGACATCTTGGATCACGGAGATCTCGAGGCCCGTGGCGGCGAGGGATCTGATGGCCGTCTCGCGGCCCGACCCCGGCCCCTTCACGAACACGTCGACCTTCTGGACGCCGTGCTCTTGGGCCTGACGAGCGGCCTTCTCGGCGGCCAGCTGCGCGGCGAAGGGCGTGGACTTGCGCGAGCCCTTGAAGCCCACGTTCCCGGCGCTCGCCCACGAGAGCGTGTTGCCCTGGAGATCCGTGATGGTGACGATCGTGTTGTTGAACGTGGATTTGATGTGCGCCTGGCCATGGACGACGTTCTTCTTCTCCCGCCGTCGTGCCTTCTTCGCCTTGGGCTTCGCCATCGATCCCTTTCCCGCGCTGTTGGCTCGCTCTCCTCGTTCCGCCTGACGCTACTTCTTCGCCTGAGCCTTCTTCCTGCCCGCGATGGTCTTCTTCGGGCCCTTCCGGGTGCGCGCGTTCGTGTGCGTGCGCTGCCCGCGGACGGGGAGCGAACGGCGGTGCCGGACGCCCTGGTAGCAGCCGATCTCGATCTTGCGCTTGATGTCCTGCGCCACCTCGCGGCGCAGGTCTCCCTCGACCTTCAGGTTCTGGTCGATGTAGGCTCGGATCTTCAGGACCTCGTCCTCGGACAGGTCGCGGACCTTCGTCCCGCCCTCCACACCGGAGCCCGACACGATCTCGTACGCCCGCGTGGGGCCGATGCCGTAGATGTAGCGGAGCGCGATGTCGAGCCGCTTGTCGCGAGGGAGATCCACTCCTGCGATCCGTGCCATCCCTTCGAGCCTCCTAGCCCTGCCGCTGCTTGTGCCGCGGGTTGGTGCAGATGACCATCACGACGCCCCGGCGCCGGATCACCCGGCACCGATCGCACATCTTCTTCACGGACGGCCTGACCTTCATCTGTGCTTCCTCTTCTTGGCCTCTTCGAGCTACTTGAACCTATACACCACTCGGCCCCGTGTGAGGTCGTACGGCGAGAGCTCGACCTTCACCCGATCCCCGGGGAGGATCCGGATGTAGTGCATCCGCATCTTCCCCGAGATGTGAGCCAACACCTTGTGCCCGTTCTCCAGTTCCACCCGGAACATGGCGTTCGGCAGGGGCTCGACAACGGTCCCCTCGACCTCGATGACGTCGTCTTTCGGCACGCTCCCACTGTTTCCTTCGAACGGGGCTTTCCCTGCTCTCGACCCCTGCTGGCCGGACATGCGAACACGGCCTCCAGAAGGGGCGAACGAAGAAGTATACCTGCAGCCCGCGGATTCAGGCTCGAACGGTGAGGATCTCGGGGCCGTCCTCGGTGATCGCGATCGTGTGCTCGAAGTGGGCGGCGAGCGATCCATCGGCGGTCACCACCGTCCACCCGTCGGCGAGAACCCTGTTCTCCTCGCTGCCGAGGGTGAACATGGGCTCCACCGCGATCGTGAGACCCGGCCGAAGCTCCAAACCCCGTCCCGGAGGACCCCAATTCTGGATGAACGGCTCCTCGTGCATGCTCCGGCCGATGCCGTGGCCTCCGTATTCCCGGATCACACCCAATCCCGCAGCATCCGCGACGGACTCGACGGTGTGGCCGATGTCGGAAAGCCTGCCGCCCACCCGGATCGCGTCGATCGCCGCAGAGAGCGCATGCTCGGTCTCCTTCGCGAGCTTCGCCGCCTCCTCGGATGGAGCTTGGCCGCCCACGAACACCGTCACGGCGGCGTCGCCGTGGAATCCTTCCCAGATCGCCCCGAAGTCCAAGGAGAGCACCATCCCTTCCTTGAGCTTCCTCGTCCCCGAGGGGATCCCATGGACGATCTCGGCGTCGATCGAGGTGCAGATCGACGCGGGGTAGGTCCCACGGTATCCCTTGAAGGAAGGGATCGCTCCCTGTGCCCGGATGAAGCGCTCCGCCACGCGGTCGAGATCGAGCGTGGACCGCCCGGGCTCGACCGCAGCCAGCACCGTGTCGATCGTGCCGGCCACGATCCGCCCTGCCTTCCGCATCTTCTCGATCTCGTCGGCCGATTTCCGGATGATCACGGGAGCGCCTCCAAGACACCCATGGTGCGGTCCACGACCTCGTCGGGCAACGCCTCGGCGTCGATCTGATGCAGGAGGTCGCGCTCGGCGTAGAATCGCTCGAGCGGCGACGCCTGCTCTCGATAGACGGCCAGCCGCCTCCGGGCGGTGAGCTCGTCATCATCGGCCCGTCGTTCGAGCGTGGAACCACAGACGTCGCACACCTCGTCTTCCGCCGGCGGCTTGAACTCCATGTGATAGGTCCGGCCGCAGGTGGGGCAGGTGTAGCGCCCGAGCAGCCGTCGGACGGCCAGCTCGCCGCCGACCGAGAACTTCAGCACGGCGGTGAGCGGCTCCTCCGTCTCCTCGAGCGCCCGCTCCAACGCCTCGGCCTGCGCGACGGTCCGAGGGAAGCCATCGAGGATGAATCCGTGGTCGGCGTCCGGCTCCTCCAGGCGGTCCATCACCATCGATACGACCACGCCGTCCGGCACGTACTCGCCGCGATCCATGTACGAGCGCGCCTGGATGCCGAGCCTCGTCCCCCGCTGCACGTGGTCACGCAAGATGTCGCCGGTCGAGATCTGGGGGATGCCGTAGCGCTCGGCGAGCAGGACGCCCTGTGTCCCTTTCCCCGCGCCCGGGGGGCCGAGCAGCACGAGCCGCATCGGACTATCCGAGGAAGCCCTCGTAGTGACGCATCAGCAGCTGCGATTCGATCTGCTTCATGGTCTCGAGGGCGACGCCCACGGCGATCAGGATCGACGTGCCGCCGAACGGGAACTGCTGGATGTTCCAGAACGCGAACACGACGGTCGGGATCAGCGCGATCACAGCGAGGAAGATCGCGCCCGGCAACCCGATCCGGATCAGGATGCGGTTCAAGAAGTCGGCGGTCGGCGGTCCCGGCCGGATGCCGGGGATGAACCCGCCGTTCTTCCGGAGGTTGTCCGCCGTACGCGTCGGGTCGAACTGGATCGCCGTGTAGAAGTATGAGAAGAAGATGATCAGCATTGCCAACAGGAACATGTAGACAGGGCTCCGTTGGTTCTGCACGTGGTTGTTCACGAAGTTCTGGAACCACTCGGCGTGGTACACGCTGCTCAGCAGGGCGGGGAAGTACATGACCGATGTGGCGAAGATGATGGGGATCACGCCGGCCTGGTTCACCTTCAGCGGGAGATAGGTGCTTCCCCCGGAGGTCATCTTCCGGCCCACCACCCGCTTCGCGTACTGGACGGGCACGCGGCGTTGTCCCTGATCCACGTAGATCACGGCCACGATGATGCCGAGGCCGATCAGCAGGATCGCGATGAACTTGCCGGTTCCTCCCTGCTGCAGGATCGCGTTCCCCTCCGCGGGCAGCGTGGAGATCACGCTCGTGAAGATCAGGATCGACATGCCGTTGCCGACGCCCCGCTGCGTGATCAGCTCGCCCAGCCACATGATGAAGGCGGTCCCGGCGGTCATGATCAGCACGATGAACGCGACGTTCGCGCCGGTGAACGTGCCCTGCGGGAACACGTCGGCGAACCCGGACGCGTCCGGATTGTGGAAGAGGAACACGAGGCCCGTGGATTGCAACAGCGCGAGCACGACCGTCACGTACCGCGTCCACTGATTGATCTTCTTGGTGCCGGTCTCGCCCTGCTCCTGCCACTGCTGGAGCTTGGGGATCACGACCGTCATCAACTGCATGATGATCGAGCTGGTGATGTAGGGCATGATGCCCAGCGAGAAGATCGACAGGCGGGTCAGCGCACCACCGGAGAACAGATTGATGATGTTCAGGAACCCGCCCGCGTCCGCCTGACGTTGCAGGATCCCGATGTCCACGACGGGGACCGGCACGTAGGAGCCCAGACGGAAAACCGCGATGACGAACAGCGTGAAGAGGATCTTCGCGCGGAGGTCCGGCACCCGGAACGCGTTGAGGAACGCTTTCAGCACGGTGATGTAGGGTAGCTCAGCTGAGGACTTCGGCGGTCCCTCCGGCCGCCTCGATCTTCTCCTTCGCCGCTTTCGAGAACGCGTGCGCGTGGACGGTCAGCTTCTTGTCGAGCTCACCGCGGGCGAGGACCTTGATCTTCGCTCCCTTGTGCGCGAGTCCGTGCCGGTAGAGCGCATCCGGGGTGACGTCGCCGTCGAAGTACCGGCCCAGCACCTCGACGTTCACCGGTGCGTACTCGACCCGGTTCGGGTTCTTGAACCCTTTGAGCTTCGGCACACGCCGGATCAACGGCATCTGCCCGCCCTCGAAGCCGGCTCGGATCGTGCCGCGGGCACCGGTGCCCTTGGTCCCGCGCCCGGCGGTCTTCCCGCGGGCGCCCGCGCGACCGCGACCCACGCGGGTCCGTTCCTTCTTCGCGCCCTTCGGCGGGCGGAGGTGATGCAGCTTCATCTACTTCTTCCCCTTCTCCACCCCATCCTTCGGATCGTCTCCCGTCAGCTCCTCCACGCGCACGAGGTGACGGACCTTGACGAGCATCCCCCGGATGTCGGGGCGATCCTCCTTGATCACGCTGTCGCGGATCCGGTGCAGTCCCAGCCGCCGGACCGTGTCCTTCTGGTCCTTGGGCCGGCGGATCACGCTGCGCGTCTGGGTCACCTTAAGCCTTGTCACCGTAAACCTCCGTCAGTGCCTCGGCCCGGGCTGCCTGCGCGTGCGCCTCCGCAGCGGCGACGGCCTCGAGCATCGGCTTGGGCGCCACCTGATGATCCTCGCGGTCGCGCATCATGGCGACCTCGTGCGGCTTCCGGAGAGCTTTGAGCCCGGCCATCGCCGCCTTCACGATGTTGATCTGGTTCGACGAGCCCATCGACTTCGACAGGATGTCCTTGATGCCGGCCGCTTCGACGAGCGCGCGCACCGGACCGCCGGCGATCACGCCGGTCCCCGGCGCGGCGGGCTTGAGCAGCACCCGACCCGCGCCGGCCTGTCCCACGATCTCGTGCGGGATCGTCGTACCCATCATCGGGACCTCGAACATCTTGCGCCGTGCCAACTCGACCCCCTTGGCGATCGCGGCAGGCACCTCCTTCGCCTTGCCGTAGCCGACGCCGACGCGGCCCGCGCCGTCGCCGACGACGATCAGCGCCGCGAACGAGAAGCGGCGGCCGCCCTTGACGACCTTCGCCACCCGGTTGATGAAGATGACCCGCTCTTCGTACGGGCTCTTCTCTTGGTCCCTCGAGTCATAGCGTCGCGACATCAGATCTGGAGTCCTCCCTCTCGAGCACCTTCGGCGACCGCGGCCACGCGACCGTGATACCGGCGCCCACCCCGGTCGAACACGACCCGGTCGATCCCGGCGCCCTTCGCGCGGTCGGCGATGAGCTTGCCGACCTCTTTCGAGCGCTGGGTCTTGCCCTGGGCGCCCTCATCGGCGCCAGCCTCGACCTCGGTATCGGACGCGGCGGCCAGTGCCGGTTCGAGCGATACACGGCCAGGCGCGGCCGCTCCGCGGTCCCCGCCACCTTCTTGCGGACGCGAGCATGACGACGGACGCGTGCGATCCTCCTCGTCTTGGCGTCCATCAGGCGGTCGCCCCCTTGGCTGCCTTCCCGGCTTTCTTGCGGACGTATTCGTTCTCGTAGCGGATGCCCTTGCCCTTGTACGGCTCGGGCTTCCGGATCTTGCGGATCGTGGCCGCCACTTCTCCGACCTGCTGCTTGTCGTTGCCTCGCACCACCACTTGCGTCGGGGCAGGCACCTCGAACTCGATGCCGTCGGGTTGGGGCACGAGCACCGGATGGGAGTAGCCGACCTGCAGCTCGACGTCGTTGCCCTTCAGGGTGGCCCGATAGCCGACCCCCACGATCTGCAGCCGCTTCTCGAACCCCTTCGTGACCCCTTCCACCATGTTCGCGAGGAGGGACCTCGTGAGCCCGTGCAGGCTGCGGCTGAACCCGACGTCGTCGGGCCGCTCCACGCGCGCGACACCACCGTCCGTGACGATCCGCATCGTGGGGTGCATGGTCTGCGAGAGCTCACCCCGGGGACCGCGAACGGTCACCTGGTTGGCCTCGTCGACCCGCACCTCGACCCCGTCGGGGATCTCCACCGGTTGTCTGCCGATCCTGCTCATGTCGTCCTCATCCCTGCCCGTGCTCCGTACTCAGCCGCCTACCACACGTAGGCCAAGACCTCGCCGCCGACGCCCTTGCGCGCGGCGTCCTTGTCCGTCATCACCCCGTGGGAGGTCGAGATGATCGCGATCCCGAGCCCGCCCTGGACCCGCGGGAGCTCGTCACGACCGCGGTAGATCCGCCGTCCCGGCTTCGAGATCCGCCGGAGCCCGGTGATCGCACGCCGCCGACGCACGCCGTATTTCAGCCGGATCCGGAAGGCCTGATGCACGCCCTCGCCCTCGCCGGAGAACCCGATGATGTAGCCCTCGGCGTCGAGGATCTTGAGGATCGAGGCCGCGAGCTTCGACACCGGTGCCACCGTCTCGTCTTTGAAGGCCAGGTTCGCGTTGCGGATCCGCGTCAGGAGGTCCGCCACCGGGTCGCTCACGTTCGAGGAGAACTTCGCCTTCGTCATCACCATGAGGCCTTCGTCACCCCCGGCAGCTCCCCGAGGTGCGCGAGCTCACGGAAGCAGATCCGGCACAGCATGAACTTGCGGTAGACCGCCCGGGAGCGGCCGCACCGCTGGCACCGGGTGTAGCCGCGCACGCGGAACTTCGGCTGCTTCTTCTGCTTGTTGATGAGTGCGGTCTTCGCCATGTCTCGATCCTCAGCTCGCCTCCGCCGCCGTCTGGGCGAACGGGAATCCCAGGGCGGCGAGCAGCGCTCGTCCTTCGTCGTCGGTCGTGGCGGTGGTCACGATAGTGATGTCCATGCCCGTGACCTTCACCACTTTGTCATAGTCGATCTCCGGGAAGATCAGCTGCTCGGTGACACCGAGCGTGTAGTTCCCGTGGCCGTCGAAAGCGGCCGGGCTCAGTCCGCGGAAGTCCCGGATCCGGGGGAGCGCGAGCGACACGAGACGATCGACGAACTCCCACATGTAGGCCCCCCGTAGGGTCACCTTCGCGCCGATCGCCATCCCCTCGCGGAGCTTGAAGCCGGCGATCGATTTCCGCGCCTTGGTCACGACCGCCTTCTGTCCCGTGATCGTGGCGAGATCCTCCAGGGCTGCGTCGAGCAGGCGGCCGTCCTTGACGGCTTCCCCCACGCCCATGTTGACCACGACCTTCTCCAGGCGGGGAACCTGCATCGTGTTCGCCAGCCCGAGCTGCTCCCGGAGCGCGGGGACCAGCTCCTCCCGGTACCGAGCCCGGAGCCGGGGTGTGTACGTGTCTTCTGTCGCGGTCTTGGCGCTCATGGCAGCTCCGTCTCGCACTTCCGGCAGAACCGGACCTTCCGATCCCCTTCGACCCGATGACCGATGCGGGTCGCCTCGCCGCAGGCGGTGCAAACCACCTGGACGTTCGAGATGTTGACGAACATCTCGGCGTCGATGATCCCGCCCTGCTGCAGCTGCTGCGAGCTGCCGCGCGCGCGGCGGCCCGACGAACGCTGGTGCTTCTTGGCGAGGGCGACCCCATCCACCATCACTCGACCCTCCCGAGGGAGCACCCGAACCACGCGGCCTTCCCGGCCGCGATCCTTGCCCGAGATCACCCGGACGGTGTCGTCCTTCTTGATGTCGACTCCCGGCACGGCTCAGAACACCACCCTCACAACACCTCTGGCGCCAGAGATACGATCTTCATGTAGCGGCGGTCGCGGAGCTCCCGGGCCACAGGCCCGAAGATGCGGGTCCCGCGCGGGTTGCGCGAGTCCGGCGTGAGGAGCACCACGGCGTTGTCGTCGAATCGGATGTACGAGCCGTCGGGACGACGCCGCTCCTTGGAGGTCCGAACCACGACGGCCTTGACGACCTCCCCCTTCTTGACCCCGCCCCCGGGCAGCGCATCCTTGATCGTGCCGACGACGGTGTCGCCGATGCTCGCGTACCGGCGAGCCGACCCGCCGAGCACGCGGATCACCAGGAGCTCCTTCGCTCCGGTGTTGTCCGCGACACGGCAACGGGTCTCCTGCTGGATCACTTGGCCTTCTCCACGATCTCCACCAACCGCCAGCGCTTCGACTTGGACAGCGGTCGCGTCTCCACTACGCGGACGCGATCGCCCACGTGCGCCTCGTTGGACTCGTCGTGGGCGGCGAGCTTCTTGGAGCGCCGCACGGTCTTGTCGTACAGCGGGTGCCGGAACGAGCGGTCGATCCGGACGACGACGGTCTTGTCCATCCCGTCCGAGACCACGACCCCCGTTCGCGTCTTCCGGCGCCCCCGCTCCTGCGTCATCCGCTGCTCCTCACTCACCGCTCGCTCTCCGTTCCGGACTCGGTTCCCGCCGCTCCGGCCTCGGCATCCGTGGCCGCCGCCTCGAAGTCCCGCTGGCGCATCACCGTGGCGATCCGCGCGATCTCGTGGCGGACCTTCTTGATCGACGACGAGTCGTCCAGCTGGCCGGTGGCGAGCTGGAAGCGCAGGTTGAAGAGCTCCTCTTTGGCGGACTCCGCCCGCTCGAGGAGCTGCGCATCCGTCAGTTCACGCAGCTCGGCGGTCTTGCTGGCCATCGCTACTCCCCCACCCTCGTGATGAACTTGGTCCGGATCGGAAGCTTGTGCTGCGCTCGACCCATCGCCTCCCGGGCGAGCGCCTCGTTCACGCCGGCCAGCTCGAACATGACCCGACCCGGCTTGACCACGGCGACCCAGCCTTCGGGATTCCCCTTGCCGGAACCCATCCGTGTCTCGGCGGGCTTCTTCGTGACGGGCTTGTCGGGGAAGATCGTGATCCAGACCTTTCCGCCTCGGCGGATGTGCCTGGTGATCGCCACCCGGGCGGCCTCGATCTGGCGGTTCGTGATCCAGCCCGGCTCCATGGCGACGATCGCGTAGTCGCCCGACTGGATGTCGGTGTGGCCCTTGGCGAGGCCGCGCATCCGCCCACGGTGCTGCTTGCGGTGCTTGATCCGCTTCGGAGCGAGCATCAGCCCTCACCACCCGTGTCGGGAGCCTCGACGGGCGCCTCGACCACCGGTGCGGCCTCAGGTGCGGCGGCGGTCTCGGCACCGTCCATCGCCTCCGGGGTCTCGGAAGCCGGTTCCGGACCGGACTCGGGCGGTGTCGAGGACGGTGCTTCGAGGGGTGCGATGGCGTCGGGGGCAGCGGCAGCGGCAGCGGCCTCCGCCGTGGCCGGCGCCTTGCTGCGGATGGCAGCCGGCTTCGCCCCCCGCTCTCCTCGCTCGGCACGGGCGTGTGCCCGCGCCAGAGCCCGCTCGCTCTCCTGCTCGCGGTGAGGCACCTCGTCGCCGTGGTAGACCCAGACCTTCACACCGATCGCACCGAACGTCGTCTTCGCGGCCGCCGTCCCGAAGTCCACCTTCGCCCGGAGGGTGTGCAACGGCACCCGGCCCTCGCGGTACCACTCCTTGCGGCCCATGTCGGTCCCCCCGAGGCGCCCTGCGCACGCGACGCGCACGCCGAGCGCACCGGCACGCATCGCGGTCTGGACGGCGCGGCGCATCGCCCGCCGGAACGCAACCCGTCCGGCCAGCTGCTCGGCGACGCCCTGCGCGAGGAGGGCGGCGTCCGTGTCGGGCCGCACCTCACTGGAGGCCTGATTCATGTCCTCGACCTTCACGTCGACCCGCTTCTTCGTGTAGCGCTCGACGTCCTTGCGCAGGCGGTCCACCTCGGCGCCCTTACGTCCGATGACGATGCCGGGGCGGGCCGTTCGGATGTAGACCCAGATCTGATCACCCTTGCGTTCGATGTCGATCGAGGAGATCCCGGCGCGCGAGAGCCGCGATCGGATGTGCTTGCGGATCCACACGTCCTCGTGCAGCGCCTCGATGTAGTCGCGCCGGTTCGCGTACCAGTTCGATTTCCAGGGGTAGATGACCCCCAGCCGGAACCCGTATGGATGGACTTTCTGTCCCACTACTCTTCGTCTCCCATCGTCTCCACCACGACCGTGACGTGCGAGGTGCGCTTCCGGACCCGGGTGGCCCGGCCGTAGGCGCGGGGACGGAACCGGCGGAGCGTCGGCCCCTCGTCCACCCATGCCTTCGATACCAACAGGTTCTCCGCGATCACGCCCGGCCGCTGCTCGGCGTTGGCGATCGCCGAATCGAGCAGCTTCTCCACGTCGCGCGACGCCCCCAGCGTCGACAGCCGGAGGATGCGCTTCGCCTCACCCACGTGCTGTCCGCGGATGAGATCCACCGTCCGCCGCATCTTGCGCGGCGACGTGCGGACGTACTTGACCGTGGCTTTCGCTTCCATCTATCTGGGACCCGTCCTTCGCTCATCCCTCGAGTGCGTCCGGAAGGTGCGCGTCGGAGCGAACTCGCCGAGCTTGTGCCCGACCATCGACTCCGAGATGAACACCGGAACGTGCTTCCGGCCGTCGTGCACCGCGATCGTGTGTCCGATCATGTCCGGGACGATCGTGGAACGGCGCGACCAGGTCTTCACGACCTTCTTCTCGCTCCGCTCGTTCATCCCCGCGATCTTCACCATGAGGTGCTCGTCCACGAACGGTCCCTTCTTCACGGACCTCGCCATCAGCCACGCCCCTTCCCACGGCGCCGGATGATATGGGCGTTCGACGCCTTCTTCTTCTTCCGCGTGCGGCCTTCCTTCTTGCCCCACGGCGACGTCGGATGGCGTCCGCCGGAGGCCTTCCCTTCGCCGCCGCCGAGCGGGTGGTCCACCGGGTTCATCGCGACGCCTCGCACCGAGGGCCGCTTGCCCTTCCACCGGTTCCGCCCCGCCTTGCCGATCGCGATCAGCTCGTGCTCGGCGTTCCCGACCACACCGACGGTGCCCTTGCAGATGGACGGGACCGTCCGCATCTCGCCGGAGGGAAGCCGCAGCGTGGCCAGCTTCCCCTCCTTCGCCATCAGCTGCACGCTCGTTCCCGCCGACCGCGCCATCCGGGCTCCGGCCCCGGGCTTCAGCTCGACCGCGTGCACCACCGTGCCGACGGGGATGTTCCGCAGCGGCAGGGCGTTCCCGGGGCGGATCTCGGCGCCCTCGCCGGACATCAGCTGGTCGCCCACGCGCACGCCGTCGGGCGCGAGGATGTATCGCTTCTCGCCGTCGGCGTACTGCAGCAGGGCGATCCGCGAGCTCCGGTTCGGGTCGTACTCGATCGTGGCGACCTTGGCCGGGATCCCGTCCTTGTTGCGCTTGAAGTCGATGAGGCGGTAGCGCCGCTTCGTGCCGCCGCCCTGATGCCGCGTGGTGATGCGGCCGTGGACGTTGCGTCCCGCCTTCTTACGGCCCTTCGCGAGCAGCGACTTCTCGGGCGTGGACCGTGTGATCTCGTCGAACGACGAGACGCTGCCCCCGCGCCGTCCGGGCGTCGTCGGCTTGTACTTCCGAACGGCCATGGCTAGGACCCCCCACCTTCGAAGATCTCGATGCTGTCGCCCTGCGCGAGCGTGACGACGGCGCGCTTCTCGTCGGGACGGCGTCCGCGCGTGTACCCGCGGCGCTTCACTTTGCCGCGACGCTTCAGCGTGTTCACGGAGACGACGCGGACGTCCCAGATCGTCTGCACCGCCTCCTTGATCTCGGTCTTGTTCGCTCGAGGGTCCACCAGGAACGTGTAGGTGTTGTGCTCGATCCCCGCGTAGGACTTCTCCGAGACGATGGGACGGACGATCACGTCGCGAGGTGACTTGTTCATCCCGCCACCTCCTCGGCCTGACCGGCGGACCCAACCGAGGCGCCGGTCGGCGACCCTGCCGGTGGGCCCGTCAGGCGGTCGATCGCGGCATCCGTGAACAGCACGCGGTCGGCCAGGAGGACGTCGTAGGTGCCCAGCCCCCCGCTGTAGGCGATCTTCACGTTGGGCAGGTTGCGGAACGACTTCTCGACGCTCCCGGACTCCGTGGGCTGGGGCAGGACCAGGAGGATCCGCCCGGCGAGCTCCAGCGATCTGAGCACGCCCACGGCCTGCTTCGTCTTCGGCTCGCTCCAATCCAGGTCATCGACCACGGCGAGCTTCCCGCTCTGGAGCGCATCCGTGAGCGCGGAACGGAGCGATCCGCGGCGCATCTTCTTGTTGATCTTCTGCGAGTGGTCGCGGGGTGTGGGCCCGTGCGCCACGCCGCCGCCGACCCACTGCGGAGACCGGATCGATCCCTGGCGCGCGCGGCCCGTGCCCTTCTGACGCCACGGCTTCCGGCCGCCTCCGCGAACCTGGGCGCGCGTCTTGGTCGAGTGCGTCCCCGCGCGGATCCCGGCGAGACCGGCCACGACCACCTGGTGCATCAGGGGCACGCTCACCTTCGACTCGAAGATCTCGGCCGGCAGTTCCACGGAGCCGGCCTTCTTCCCGGCGACGTCGCGCTTCTCGATCGAGGCCATCACGCGCCTCCCTTCGCCGGCGCCTTGACGGCGGAGCGCGCCATCAGGAGGCCACCGTTCGGCCCGGGAACCGCCCCCTTGACGAGCAGGAGGCCGCGCTCGACGTCGGCCTGGACGACCTCGAGATTCAACACCGTGACCCGAACGCTGCCGTGCTGGCCGGCCATCGGCATGTCCTTGAAGACCCGGCTCGGCGTGGCGCACGCGCCGATCGCGCCGGGAGCACGGTGCTTGCGCTTCGTGCCGTGGCTGGCTCGGAGTCCGTGGAACCCGTGGCGCTTCATCACGCCCGTCGTGCCGTGACCCTTCGAGACGCCGACCACGTCCACTCGGTCGCCCGGGCTGAACACGTCGACCGTGATCTCCTGGCCCGGCTGGTAGCTGCCCGCATCATCCGTGCGCAGCTCGACGATGTGGCGGCCGGGCGCGGCGTCGTGCGACTCGAAGTGTCCCTTCATCGGCCTCGTGAGGTCGCGCGGCCGAACGGTGCCGAAGGAGAGCTGCACGGCGTCGTAGCCGTCGGTCTCCTTCGTCTTGACCTGAGACACGACCGACGGACCCGCCTTGATCACCGTGACCGGCACGGCGCGGGTGTCATCGAAGATCTGGGTCATCCCCAGCTTCGTGCCCAAGATCCCTTTCGTCTCCGCCATCGCTCCTACAACTTGATCTCGATGTCGACGCCGGCCGACAGGTTCAGGCGCTGCAGCTCCTGGACCGTCTTGGACGTCGCGTCCACGATGTCGATCAACCGCTTGTGCGTGAGCATCTGGAAGTGCTCGCGGGAGTCCTTGTACTTGTGCGGCGAGCGGATGACCGTGTAGATCGACCGCTCGGTGGGCAGAGGGACGGGCCCGACCACCTTGGCGCCGGTCCGCGTCACGTGCTCGACGATGTCACGGGCGGCGACGTCGAGCATCCGGTGGTCGTACGCCCGGAGCTTGATCCGGATCTTCGGTCCCGCCACGTCGTCCCCTCGCCTTCCTCGTCCCTCTGTGGTTCTCTCTGTGTTGCTGGGGCCGCTACTTCACGACCTTGGTGACCCGGCCGGCCCCGACGGTGCGGCCGCCTTCGCGGATCGCGAACCGGAGGCCCTCCTCCATGGCGATCGGCTTGTCGAGCTCGACCCGCATCTCCACGTTGTCGCCCGGCATCACCATCTCCACCCCTTCGGGCAGATGTGCCACCCCGGTGACGTCGGTGGTCCGGAAGTAGAACTGCGGCTTGTAGCCGTCGAAGAACGGCGTGTGCCGGCCGCCCTCCTCCTTGGACAGGATGTACACGTTCGACATGAACTCGGTGTGCGGTGTGATCGATCCCGGCTTCGCCAGGACCTGACCGCGCTCCACCTGGTCCTTGTCGATGCCCCGGAGGAGCACGCCGACGTTGTCGCCGGCCGTGATCTCATCGAGGAGCTTCCGGAACATCTCCAGGTCCGTCGCGGTCGTCTTCTGCGTGTCCCGCAGTCCGACGATCTCGACCTCGCCCATCTTCTTCAGGACGCCCTGCTCGACGCGCCCCGTCACGACCGTCCCGCGCCCGGTGATCGAGAACACGTCCTCGATCGGCATCAGGAACGGCTTGTCCGTGTCCCGGACGGGCTCGGGGATGTAGGTGTCGCAGGCCTCGAGGAGCTCGTCGACCTTGGCCATCCACGACTCGTCCCCCTCGAGCGCCTTCAGGGCGGAGACCTGGACGACCGGGATGTCGTCGCCGGGATACTCGTAGGAGGACAGGAGCTCGCGGACCTCGAGCTCGACGAGGTCGAGCAGCTCGGAGTCGTCGACCATGTCGCACTTGTTCAGCGCGACCACGATCGACGGGACGCCGACCTGTCGGGCGAGCAGCACGTGCTCGCGGGTCTGCGGCATGGGGCCGTCGGCCGCCGAGACCACGAGGATGGCGCCGTCCACCTGCGCGGCGCCCGTGATCATGTTCTTCACGTAGTCGGCGTGGCCCGGCATGTCGACGTGCGCGTAGTGGCGATTGTCGGTCTCGTACTCGACGTGGGCGATCGCGATCGTGATCCCGCGCTCGCGCTCCTCCGGCGCCTTGTCGATCTCGTCGAACGGCGTGAACTCGGCCATCCCCTTCTCGGCCTGCCGCTTGGTGATGGCGGCCGTGAGCGTGGTCTTGCCATGGTCGATGTGACCCATCGTGCCGATGTTCACGTGCGGCTTCGTGCGCTCGAACTTCTTCTTGCCCATGACTTGGCTCTCCTCTTCCTGCTCTTCTTGGCCCTTACTCGCCCGAGACCCGGGCGATGATCTCCTTGGATACCTGCACCGGCACCTCTGCGTACGCGTGGAGCTGCATCGGGCTGTGTGCGGCGCGGCCCTGGGTGCGGGAACGCAGGTCGGTGGCGTAGCCGAACAGCTCGGCGAGCGGCACCAGCACCCTGATCACCTTCTGCCCTCCCGCGTCGTCGATGCGCTCGATCCGGCCGCGCCGCGCCGTCACGTCGCCCATGACCTCGCCCATGAACTCTTCCGGAGTGGTCACCTCGAACTCCATGACCGGCTCGAGCAGCGCGGGGTCGGCCTTGCGAGCCGCCTCCTTCAGCGCCATCGAACCGGCGATCTTGAACGCCATCTCGCTCGAGTCGACCTCGTGGTAAGTGCCGTCCATCAGGGTCGCCCGAACGTCGACCATCGGGTAGCCGGCGAGCACGCCGTTGTCGAGAGCCTCCTGGATCCCCTGGTCGACGGCGGGGATGTACTCGCGTGGGATCTTGCCGCCGACGATCTTGTTCAGGAACTCGTAGCCCCCACCGGCACCGGTCGGTTCCAGGTCGATCACGACGTGCGCGAACTGTCCACGGCCGCCCGTCTGTCGGACGAAGCGGGTCTCGACCTTGTGGACCTCGCGGCGGATCGTCTCGCGGTAGGCGACCTGCGGCTTGCCGACGTTCGCGTCGACGGAGAACTCTCGCTTCAGGCGGTCCACGATGATGTCGAGATGGAGCTCGCCCATCCCCGAGATCACCGTCTGGCCCGTCTCGTCGTCGAACTTCACGACGAACGTCGGGTCCTCGTCCGCGAGCTTGGCGAGACCGGTGCCCAGCTTGTCCTGGTCCGCCTTGGTCTTCGGCTCCACGGCCACGGAGATGACGGGCGTGGGGAAACTGATGGATTCCAAGACGACCTGGTTGTCGGGATCGCAGATCGTGTCTCCGGTGGTGGTGTGCTTCAACCCGACGACGGCGACGATGTCGCCGGTGTAGGCCGCCGCCATGTCCTCGCGGTGGTTGGCGTGCATCTGCAGGATCCGACCGATCCGCTCCTTGCGGTCCTTCGTCGCGTTGGCGACGTGTGAGCCGGCGCGGAGCACACCCGAGTACACGCGCAGGTACGTCAACCGGCCGACGAACGCGTCCGACATGATCTTGAAGGCCAAGGCCGAGAACGGCTCCGTGTCCTCGGGCGCGCGCTGGACGTGCGCGGACTCGTCGTTGGGGAGATGGCCCTCCACCGGAAGCACCTCGGCGGGCGACGGAAGGTAGGCGACGATCGCGTCGAGCAGGGGCTGGACACCCTTGTTCTTGAAGGCGGAGCCGCACATCACCGGAACGCCGAGGCTCGCGAGCGTCGCTCGGCGGATCGCGCGATGCATCTCCTCGATCGTGGGCTCCTCCTCGTGGACGAACTTCTCCATCAGAGACTCGTCGTGGTCGGCGAGCCGCTCGAAGAGGATGTGATGGGCAGCCTCCGCGGCGGCCCGGTACTCCTCGGGGATCTCGGTGTCGTGCCACTCCTCGCCCATGTCGCCCTCCCAGTAGTGGGCGTTCATCTGGACGAGGTCGATCACGCCGTGGAAGTCGGACTCGGTGCCCCACGGGAGCTGCAGGATGAGCGGGGTCGCCTGGAGGCGATCCACGATCATGTCGACGGTGCGCTCGAAGTTGGCACCGGTGCGGTCCATCTTGTTGATGAAGCAGATCCGGGGGACCTTGTAGCGGTCCGCCTGGCGCCACACGGTCTCGGTCTGGGGCTCCACGCCCGCCACGGCGTCGAACACGGCGACGGCGCCGTCGAGGACGCGGAGGGATCGCTCGACCTCGACCGTGAAATCGACGTGGCCGGGCGTGTCGATGATGTTGATCCAGTGACCCTTCCACTGGCACGTGGTGGCCGCCGAGGTGATCGTGATCCCGCGCTCGCGCTCCTGGACCATCCAGTCCATCTGCGCGGTGCCTTCGTGCACCTCGCCGATCTTGTAGGCCTTCCCCGTGTAGTAGAGGATCCGCTCGGTCGTGGTGGTCTTCCCGGCGTCGATATGCGCCATGATGCCGATGTTGCGCGTGCGAGCGAGGGGGTACTCGCGGATCGAGAGCCCCTTGCCGTCCTTCACCTTCTGTTCGGTCTGTGACACCTGCATCCTCTCTGCGGGGACCGCCATCAGGAGATCCCCTCCACACGGGAAACCGGCCCCTGGGGGCCGGTCGGGTGGTGCTCGTCGATCACCATCGGTAATGCGCGAACGCTCGGTTGGCCTCGGCCATCTTGTGCATGTCCTCGCGCCGCTTGACGGAGGCTCCCTGCCCGTTCGAGGCATCCATGATCTCCGCCACGAGGCGTTCGGCCATCGAGTTCTCGCGTCGTGCGCGGGAGAAGTTCACGAGCCACCGCAGTGCGAGCGTCGTGCCGCGGGTGGGCTTCACCTCCACGGGGACCTGATACGAGGCGCCACCGACCCGTCGCGACTTGACCTCCAGCATCGGACGAACGTTGTCCACCGCACGCTTCAGGGTGATCACGGGGTCGTTCGCGGTCTTCTGACTGATCTGCTCGAGCGCCTCGTACACGATGTGCTCGGCGACCGTCTTCTTGCCGTGCAACAGCACCTTGTTGACCAGCTGGGTCACGAGCGGGTTCTGGTACACGGGATCGGGCGTGATGCCCCGGTGTACGGCAGGTCCCTTGCGCGGCACGTTACTCGCCGACCTTCTTGGCGCCGTAGCGCGAGCGAGCCTTGCGGCGGTCGCGGACGCCTGCGGTGTCGAGGGTGCCGCGGATGATCTTGTAGCGCACCCCGGGCAGGTCGCGTACGCGACCGCCGCGGACGAGCACGATCGAGTGCTCCTGGAGGTTGTGCCCGACCCCGGGGATGTAGACCGTGACCTCGATCCCGGAGGTGAGCCGGACCCGCGCGACCTTCCGCAGGGCGGAGTTCGGCTTCTTGGGGGTCATGGTGTACACACGCGTGCAGACGCCGCGCCGCTGGGACGAGCCCTTCAGCGCAGGGCTCTTCGTCCGCTTCTTCGGGCGGGATCGGCCCTTCCGTACGAGTTGTTGGATGGTAGGCATAGCTCTCTCGTCTGCACTCTTCCCTTTTCATCCACCGGGGCTTGGAAGCCTCGGGCCGAACCCTTGGGGCGCAGCGCGAACGCCACCACCCGCAGGGTTGTCGCTCCGACCGGAGCCGGACGCCCGATCTGTATCGCCGACCCGGGCGCGACCGCCAAAGCTACTGGTCGTGAGCACGAGATGTCAACCGCACCGGATGCCACCCGGCGTGAGGGCCGGCCAGAGCGGTTGCAGCCGCAATCGTACCTGCCGACCTCACGCGCCGACACGTCCGGCCGGGCTCCCGGGATGTCCCCCGGGAGCCCGTTCCCGGTCCTACTCGTCGTCGGATCGAGCGACCCCGCCCAGCATGCTCTCGGCCTGCTGGCGGGTGAGCCCCACCAGAGCCGGTTCTCCGCCTTCGGCCAGCTCCGCCAACTCCGCCAGCTCCCGCTGACGCGTGAGCCAGTACTCGGGGATCGCATCGGGCTTGATCTTCACGGCCACGTTGCGGTACCGGCTCATCCCCGTGCCCGCCGGGATCAGCTTCCCGATGATCACGTTCTCCTTGAGCCCCAGCAGCGGGTCGGCCTTGCTCTGGATCGCCGCGTCCGTGAGGACACGGGTCGTCTCCTGGAACGAGGCGGCCGAGAGCCACGAATCCGTCGCGAGCGAGGCCTTCGTGATGCCGAGCAGGACGGGCCGGGCGGAGGCGGGAACCCCGCCGGACTCGACCACTTCCTGGTTCGTCTCCTCGAACACCCGTCGATTCACGAGGTCTCCTGGCAGCAGATCGGTGTCCCCCGGCTCGATGATGTGCACCTTCCGGAGCATCTGCCGCGCGATCAGCTCGATGTGCTTGTCGTGGATGGTCACTCCCTGGGAGCGATAGACCTGCTGCACCTCGTCCACGAGGTGCATCTGCAGGGCCAGCACACCTTCCACGCGGAGCTTCTCGTGCGGGTTCACCGAGCCCTCCGTGAGCTGCTGACCCACCTCCACCATGTCGCCGTTCGACACCGTGAGCCGGGCGCGGAAGGAGACCTGGTACTCGACCATGTCTCCGGTCTCGTCCGTGACCCGGATGCGCCGGACGTGCTTCTCGTCGTCGTCCTCGATCGCCACCTCGCCCGAGAGCTCGGTGATCTGCGCCATCCCCTTCGGGTTGCGGGCCTCGAACAGCTCGACCACGCGGGGCAGGCCGTGCGTGATGTCCTCGCCGGCGATCCCACCGGTGTGGAAGGTTCGCATCGTGAGCTGGGTGCCGGGCTCGCCGATCGACTGGGCGGCGATGATGCCGACCGCCTCCCCGATGTCGACGAGACGCCCGCTCGCGAGTGAGCGCCCGTAGCACGCCTGGCACACGCCGATCTCCGCCTCACAGGTGGTGACCGAGCGGACCTGGACCCTCTCCACGCCGGAGTCGATGACGGCCTGGGCGAGCTCGTCGGAGAGCTCGGCCCCACGGGCGGCGATCTTCTTGCCGCCGACCTTCACGTCCTCCGCGAGGACGCGCCCGAACAACGCGGTATCGGTGTGAGCGCCCTTCACGTGGGTCCCGTCGGGACGGACGACGTTCACCACCGCACCGATCGATCGATCGGTGCCACAGTCCTCCTCGCGGACGATGACCTCCTGCGCGACGTCGACGAGTCGCCGGGTGAGGTAGCCCGAGTCGGCGGTCCGCAGGGCGGTGTCGGCCAGGCCCTTCCGGGCGCCGTGGGTGGAGATGAAGTACTCGAGGACCGACAGCCCCTCGCGGAAGTTGGACTTGATCGGGCGCGGGATGATCTCGCCCTTCGGGTTCGCGACGAGACCACGCATCCCGGCCAGCTGCCGGATCTGCATGATGTTCCCGCGCGCGCCCGAGTTGGCCATCATGAAGATCGGGTTCGTCTTCGTGAACTGGGCCTCCATCGCGTCCTTGACCTCGTCGGTGGCCTGCGTCCAGATCTCGATGAGCTCCTGGCGACGCTCGTCGTCCGTGATGATGCCCTTCCGGTACTGCTGCTCGACCTTCTGGGCACGCTTCTCGTGCTCGTCGAGGATCCTCTGCTTCTCCGGCGGCGTCGTGACGTCCTCGACACCGATCGTGACCCCCGCCTTGGTGGCGTAGTCGAACCCGAGGTTCTTCAGGTTGTCGAGGACGATCTCGACCTGCGCCCGGTCGTAGCGATGGACCACCTCGTCGACGATCCGCGCCACGTCCGGCTTCAAGACGGGCTCGTTGCGGAACTCGAAGTCGTCCGGGAACGCCGTGTTGAAGACGATCCGGCCGATGGTCGTCCGGATGACCGGCGTGCGGCCTTGCCATCCGTCGGCCTTGGGGTCGTAGCCCTCCGGGAGGAGCTCCTCGGGGAGGGCCTGGCCCGTCAAGCGCACGCGCACGGGATCGTGCAGCGGATGACCGCGGTCGAGGGCCAGCAACGCCTCGGCGGTGGAGCCGAACGTCGGGATCTCCTCGTCCTTCTTGTCCTCGTTCTGCGTGAGGGTCAGGTAATAGAGCCCGAGCACCATGTCCTGCGACGGCGTCGCGATCGGGCGGCCGTGCGCCGGCGACAGGATGTTGTTCGTCGAGAGCATCAGGATCCGGGCTTCGGCCTGCGCCTCGGCGGACAGCGGCACGTGGACGGCCATCTGGTCCCCGTCGAAGTCGGCGTTGAACGCCGCGCAGACGAGGGGATGGATCTTGATGGCCTTCCCCTCGACCAGCACGGGCTCGAACGCCTGGATCCCCAGACGGTGCAGCGTGGGCGCCCGGTTCAGCATCACGGGGTGTTCCCGGATCACCTCCTCGAGCACGTCCCACACCTGCGGACGGGCACGCTCCACCATGCGCTTGGCGCTCTTGATGTTCTGAGCGAGGTTCTGGTCGACGAGCCGCTTCATCACGAACGGCTTGAAGAGCTCGAGCGCCATCTGCTTCGGCAGCCCACACTGGTGCAGGCGGAGCTCCGGCCCGACCACGATGACCGAGCGGCCCGAGTAGTCGACGCGCTTGCCGAGCAGGTTCTGGCGGAACCGTCCCTGCTTGCCCTTGAGCATGTCGGACAGCGACTTCAGCGGGCGGTTGCCCGGCCCCGTCACCGGCCGGCCACGGCGGCCGTTGTCGAACAGGGCGTCGACGGCCTCCTGCAGCATGCGCTTCTCGTTGTTCACGATGATCTCTGGTGCCTGCAGGTCGAGGAGCCGCTTCAGGCGGTTGTTCCGGTTGATGACACGCCGGTACAGGTCGTTGAGATCCGAGGTCGCGAACCGGCCGCCGTCCAGCTGCACCATCGGACGGAGGTCCGGGGGGATCACGGGGATCGCATCGAGCACCATGCCCATCGGGCTCGAGCGGCCTTCGACGAAGTTGGACGCGACCTTCAGGCGCTTGATCGCCTTGAGGCGCTTCGTGCCCTTGCCGTTCTCGATCGTCTCGCGAAGGGCCTCTCCCTCGGCGACGACGTCGTAGTCCTGGAGCAGCCGTTTGATGGCCTCAGCGCCCATGCCACCGTCGAAGTAGTCGGCGAAGCGCTCGCGGAGCGAGCGGTAGACGGCGTCGTCGGCGACGAGCTGCTTCACCTTGAGGCTCTTGAACGCGGACACCACGTCGTCGAGGTGCTGCGTGTCGCGGGCGGCGGCCTCGTGGATGCGCTCCACGTCCCGCTGCGCCTCGCGCTTGGCGGCCGAGAGCTGGGCGCCCTTCGCGCCCTCGCCCTCGAGCTCCTTCAGACGATCCTCGAGCTCGGACAGCCGGCGCTTGACCTGGTCGTCCCGCTCCGCTTCGATCTCGCGCTTCTCGCCCTCGATCTCCTCTTCGATCTCGGGGAGGTCCTTGTGACGTCGCTCGTCGTCGAGCCGGGTCACCACGTACGCGGCGAAGTAGATGATCCGTTCGAGGTCCTTGGGGGCGATGTCGAGCAGGTAGCCGAGACGCGAGGGGACGCCCTTGAAGTACCAGATGTGCGTGACGGGAGCCGCGAGCTCGATGTGCCCCATGCGGTCGCGGCGGACCTTGGACCGGGTGATCTCGACGCCGCAGCGCTCGCAGATGATGCCCTTGAAGCGCACGCGCTTGTACTTGCCACAGTGGCACTCCCAGTCCCGCGTGGGACCGAAGATCCGCTCGCAGAAGAGCCCGTCCTTCTCAGGCTTCAGCGTTCGGTAGTTGATCGTCTCCGGCTTCTTGACCTCTCCGTTGGACCAGGCTCGGATCTGGTCGGCCGCCGCCAGCCCGATCCGCAGCTCGTCGAAGTAGTTCACATCCAGCACTTCAGCCCCGCCTCCTCAAAGACCCGTCCCCGCATGACGTACAACGTTCCCGTATTCCGTCCAGCTCTCAATCGAAGTCCGCCCCCGCCGGCTCCCGTCGGCTGAGGTCGATCCCGAGCTCCTCGGCCGCACGGAAGACGTCCTCGTCGGTCTCGCGCAGCTCGATCTCCTCGCCCGAGGAGGACCGGACCTCGACGTTGAGGGAGAGCGACTGCATCTCCTTGATCAGCACCTTGAAGGACTCCGGGATGCCCGGCTCGGGGATGTTCTCCCCCTTCACGATGGCCTCGTAGACCTTCACACGGCCCAGGACGTCGTCCGACTTGATCGTGAGCAGCTCCTGCAGGGCGTACGCGGCGCCGTAGGCCTCCAGTGCCCAGACCTCCATCTCCCCGAACCGCTGGCCGCCGAACTGCGCCTTCCCGCCGAGCGGCTGCTGCGTGATCATCGAGTACGGTCCCGTGGACCGAGCGTGGATCTTGTCGTCCACCAGGTGGAGCAGCTTCAAGATGTACGCCACCCCGACCGTGACCGGCTCAGCGTAGGGCTGGCCGTTCCGACCGTCGAAGAGCCGCGCCTTCCCGATGTCGTTGATGAGCTTCTTCCCGTCGGAGGCCGCGTGAGAGCCGCGGATCGCCGCGAGGATCTCGTCCTCCTTGGCGCCGTCGAAGACCGGCGTGGCCACGTGGACGGGTCCGGTGTGATCCTCGCCGCTCTTGTCGAATCCGACGAGCGCGGCGTAGCCCAGGTGGGCCTCCAGCACCTGCCCGAGGTTCATCCGCGACGGGACGCCCAGCGGGTTCAAGATGATGTCGACGGGCGTGCCGTCCTCGAGGAATGGCATGTCCTCCTCGGGAAGGATCGTCGAGATCACTCCCTTGTTCCCGTGTCGTCCGGCCAGCTTGTCGCCGTCGGAGATCTTGCGCTTCTGCGCGACGTAGACGCGCACGAGCTGGTTCACACCGGGCGGCAGCTCGTCTCCGTCGTCGCGGTTGAAGACGCGCACCCCGATCACCTTGCCCGATTCGCCGTGGGGCACCTTGAGGGACGTGTCGCGCACCTCGCGCGCCTTCTCCCCGAAGATCGCTCGGAGCAGCCGCTCCTCGGGGGTGAGCTCCGTCTCGCCCTTGGGCGTGACCTTCCCGACGAGGTAGTCGCCGGTGTTGACCTCGGCCCCGATGCGGACGATCCCCCGCTCGTCGAGGTCCTTCAGGATCTCCTCGGAGACGTTGGGGATGTCGCGCGTGATCTCCTCGGCGCCCAGCTTCGTGTCACGGGCGTCGACCTCGTGCTCCTCGATGTGGATCGAGGTGAGGATGTCGTCCTTCACCAGGCGCTCGGAGATGATGATCGCGTCCTCGTAGTTGTGCCCCTCCCAGGGCATGTAGGCCACGAGGAGGTTCTTGCCCAGGGCGATCTCGCCTTGATCCGTGGACGGACCGTCGGCGATCACCTGTTGCTTCGAAACCCGCTCGCCGATGTCCACGAGCGGCTTCTGGTTGAAGTTCGTTCCCTGGTTCGTCCGCCGGAACTTGATCAGGTCGTAGGTCCGCAGCTTTCCGGACTTCTCCCGGACCACGATCGCCTCGGCCGAGACGTCCTCGACGGTTCCTGCATCGTCGGCCAGCACGACGTCGCCCGCGTCGACGGCCGCGCGGAACTCCACGCCGGTGCCCACCAGCGGCGCCTCGGCACGGAGCAAAGGGACCGCCTGGCGCTGCATGTTGGCGCCCATCAGGGCGCGGTTGGCATCGTCGTGCTCGAGGAACGGGATCAGGGCGGCGGCCACCGAGACCAGCTGCTTCGGGGACACGTCCATGTAGTCGATCTCGTCGGGCGAGACCTGGTCGACCTCGCCACCCTTCCGGCGCACCAGCACCTGCGTGTCCTGGAACGTGCCGTCGGGCGCCAGGCGGGCATTCGCCTGCGCGATCACGTGGCGGTCCTCCTCGTCGGCCGACAGGTAGTCGATCTTCGCGGTGACCTTGCCCTTCTCGACGCGCCGGTACGGCGTCTCGATGAACCCGAACTCGTTGATCCGTCCGAAGCTCGACAGCGAGCCCATCAGCCCGATGTTCGGGCCCTCGGGCGTCTCGATCGGGCACATCCGGCCGTAGTGGGACGGGTGCACGTCTCGGACCTCGAAGCCGGCGCGCTCCCGCGACAGTCCTCCCGGGCCGAGCGCCGACAGCCTGCGCTTGTGGGTGAGCCCGGCGAGCGTATTGGTCTGATCCATGAACTGCGACAGCTGCGAGGTCCCGAAGAACTCCTTGATCGAGGCGACGACGGGGCGGATGTTGATCAGGGTCTGCGGCGTGATGGCCTCGACGTCCTGGGTGGTCATCCGCTCCTTCACGACCCGCTCCATGCGCGAGAGCCCGATCCGGATCTGGTTCTGGATCAGCTCCCCGACCGAGCGGATCCTGCGGTTGCCGAAGTGGTCGATGTCGTCGGGGTCGTAACCGGCCTCGCCGGCGTGCAGGTGCACGAGGTAGCCGACCGTCTTGAGGATGTCCTCGAACGTGAGGACCGCCTTGTACTTGGGCGCCCCCGGTCCGGCCGCCTCCTCCTTCTGCATCGAGGAGAAGACCCGATAGCGGATCTGCTCCCACGCCTTCCGGTCCGGGTTGTCGAGCTCGCCCAGGCCCTTGTGATGGGAGCGCAGCTGCTTCAACAGCTCGCCCTCGGCGGCGCCGAGCTTCTTGTCCACCTTGTGGCGACCCACGCGCGCGACGTCGTAGCGCTTGGGGTTGAAGAACAGGTTCTCGAGGAGGGTCTTCGCGCTCTCGGCCGTCGGCGGCTCGCCGGGCCGCAGCTTCCGGTAGATGTCCTCGAGGGCCTCCTCCTGGGTCTCGAAGTGGTCCTTCTCGAGGGTGTTCTGGATGGAGACCGCGTTGTCGAAGAGCTTCAGGATCTCGGCCGCACTGAAGCCGAGGGCCTTCAAGAAGACGGTGATGTGCTGCCGGCGCTTGCGGTCGATCCGCACGCCGACGGTGTCCTTCTTGTCCACGTCGAACTCGAGCCAAGCACCCCGTGACGGGATGATCTTCGCGATGAAGATGTCCTTGTCGGTGGTCTTGTCGGGCTCCTTGCTGAAGTAGACGCCCGGCGACCGCACCAGCTGGGAGACCACGACGCGCTCTGTGCCGTTGATGATGAAGGTGCCGCGGTCGGTCATCATGGGGAAGTCGCCCAGGAAGACCTCCTGCTCCTTGATCTCACCGGTGACCTTGTTGACGAAGGTTGCTTCGACGAACAGAGGAGCGGAGAACGTGATGTCCTTGTCGCGGCATTCCTCTTCCGAGAACTTCATCGCTCGGAACTCGTGCTTGCCGAAATAGAGCTGGAACTGCTCTGTGAAGTCTTCGATAGGTGAGACTTCTTCGAGAACCTCCTTGAGGCCCTCGTTCAGGAGCCGATCGAAGGAGTCCTTCTGGATGGCAACGAGGTCGGGAAGCTGGAGGACCTCGTCGAGCTTGGCGAAACTGACACGATTCCGAACAGGCACGAGCTGGTCAGGCAAGCAGAACCCCTCCCGGGAGACGTCGAGAGCGCACGGCAGAACGCGGTGGACGGCACGGCAAATGAGCAGTCTACGAGGAGGAACAGGCACCGTCAATGGCGCCTGCCCCGGACACGGCGGCTGCCCCCGAGGGTACGCCTCCTCGAGGCCGAGGGTCAAGCCGCCGAACGGCCTTCGCTGGACGCCATCCGACACCGGCCATGTGGGCCGCCGGCCGTGCGGCCGAGGGTCCTGGCACCGAGGACCTGCCAAGGGCCCCTGATGGTTTCACGCGCCTGCCGAGGGTAGGGTCGGCGGCGATGGCCTCGGAGTCCACCCCGTCCGGCCCCCGGCGACCACGGACCCGCGGGAGACGGATCGCCCTCGGCGCCTTGGCGGGCCTCGCCACGTTCGCCGCCCTCCTCGTCCTGGACGGTATCTGGGCGGGAAGGAGCCTCGTCCGCGGGCTCACGGCCGCACGGTCGGAGCTCTCGATCGCGATCGAATCGATCGTCACCGGAGACCCGGGGTCGGCGGGGCCTCACTTCGAAGCCGCCAGCAGGGCGGCGGATGCCGCTCGGGGGGCCGTCGGGCACCCCTCGATGGGCATCGCCGGGATCCTGCCCATCGCGGGCGACAACATCGACGCGGCGGCGGCCGTCGCCGACGCTTCCCGAGCGACGGCTGAAGCCGGGACCGCGATGGTTCAGGTCGCTCGGACGCTCGGGTGGACCGACATCAGGATCCCCGCCTCCACCGCTGGGGGGAGCGTGGACATCGGCGCCTTCGAGGACGCGATCCCCGACATGGCGGCGGTGACGCGGCGGCTCGAGGTCGCTCTTCGGGCGCTGGAAGACGCGGGGAGGAACGGACTGATCGGGCCGGTCGCCACCGGCTACCAGGACGCGGTCGACGGGCTCACCCTCCGGCTCGACCTCGCGACCCGATTCCGGGACTCGTTGCGGCTCGCGGCGGCGATGTTCGGGGGAGAGCATCGGTACCTCATCTGCGTCCCGACGCTGGGCATCCCACGCCCCGGCGGCGGCACGCCCGCCACGGTCGGCGTCCTGGTCGCACGTGACGGCTCCCTCACGCTCGAGTCGATCGCGCCCGCATCGAGCGAGTTGATCGAGGCGGAGATCTCGATCGACTGGAGGAGGACGGCTCGAGCCCTGCTCGAGGCGGCCGAAACCTCCGGTCTGACCGACCTCGACGGCGTCATCCAGATCGATGCGGTGGCGCTCGAGGACATCGTGTGGGCCATCGGGGACGTGGGAGCTGAGGGTTCGCCGGAGGCCCTGTCCGATCGAACCACCACCAGGGCGCTGGAGATCGAGGCTTTCCTCGGGACCGCACCGCCCAGGTCGGCCCGTCTGCACGCCGACCGGGTCTCGGCGATCCTCGAGGCGTTCCTCGATCGTCGACCAGGCGTGGAATCCTTCGCCCTCGCGACGGCCGCCGGCGCCCGCGACGGGCACCTGTCGATCTACCTCCCCGGCAGGGCCGAGCGTCGAATCATCCGCAGCCTCGGCCTCGACGGAGGCGCCAGGCTCACCGATGACGGTGTGCTCCCCGTCGCCGCTTCCTGGAGCGCGATCGGGAACTCCCACGTGGGTGCGCTCGTGGACACGACCGTCCGTCAGTCGACCCGGATCACGGACGACGCATCCGCGGCCGTCGAGGCGGAGATCCTGTTCGAGAACACGGCGGGGACGGATCCACCATCGGTGCTCCTCGGGCGCCCCGTGGGTGAGATCCCGGTGGGCACGTTCGCGGCTGACGTCACCCTCTTCCTGCCGGCGACGGCACAGGGCATCACCGCGGAGACGAGTCGGCCGAGTCCGATCGAGATCGGCTCGGACGGGGGACTGACCTCGGTGACCGGATCGATCCTCGTTCGCGGTGGCGAGTCGGCGACGCTCACCGTCACGTACGACGTACCGGGCGCGGTCAGGACGGTCGAGGGAATGGACGAGCTGGTGCTGAGGATCCTCCCGCAGCCGACGCTTTCCGGCGTGCGGTTCAAGCTCGGGATCGTCCTCCCTGAGGGGTCGAACGTCGTCTCAACCTCACGAGAGCTCGAGAGAAGGACGGACGGGGCGACGTTCTCCGGCGTCCGGGGAGGCTCCGTCGATCTCGAGCTGCGATTCGGCGCCGGCGAGCCCTAGCCGAGCACCGGGGCGGTGA
This sequence comes from Actinomycetes bacterium, assembly GCA_021155985.1. Taxonomy (GTDB): domain Bacteria; phylum Actinomycetota; class UBA4738; order UBA4738; family HRBIN12; genus JAJNBA01. The sequence continues at coordinate 6,842 of JAJNBA010000017.1, read as the reverse complement.
GGGGGTGATCGACCGCGTCCGGTACCCGAGTCAGCTGATCGTCATCCGCAGCGACCGGGTCGGGCTTCACGGCACCGAGCAGGTCCGCGACGGCGTGAGCGATCCGCGCGCCCTGCTCGCTGGAGGTGATGCGCACACCGCGGTCGTAGAGGACGTTGAAGAAGTCCTCGAGGATCGCCCGCTGATCGCCGAGCAGTGAGGCCTCGGACACGTTCAGAGCTCGCGACAACCGGGCAAGCGTCTGGATGGAAGGCTCGACGTGACCGTTCTCGTAGCGCGAGAGTCGCGCCTTCGGGATGCCGGAGATGTCCTCGAGCTCCGATTGGCTCAGCCCAGCCGCGACCCTCGCTTCGCGAAGTCGCTGTCCGAAGTGCTTCCCATCACTTTGCCGCATACGCGGTCTCCCCCCTCGGTGTACGAACGTGGCGCACCGTAGCACAAGGGTTGCGGGGAGGGGAACCCGGGGGCCGTCACACGCTCACCCCGGGTTGCTCACCCGGTTACCTACTTGACCTCGACGCTCCCACCTGCGGCCTCGAGCTGCTCTTTCGCCTTGTCTGCAGCTTCTTTGTTGACACGCTCAAGGACCGGCTTGGGCGCTCCGTCGACGAGATCCTTGGCCTCCTTGAGACCGAGGCTCGTGAGAGCCCGGACCTCCTTGATCACCTGGATCTTCTTGTCCCCGGCAGCGGTGAGGATCACGTCGAACTCCGACTGCTCCTCTTCCGCGCCGGCGTCGCCGCCGGCTACACCGCCCGGCGCGGACACCATCATCGGCGCGGCCGCAGCAGCCGTGACGTCGAACGTCTCTTCGAACGCCTTGATGAACTCCGACAGCTCGAGCAGCGTCATCTCTTTGAACTGCTCGAGGAGATCCTCCGTCCCGATCTTCGACTTCGCCACGGTCACTCCCCTTCCTCGTCGTTCGTTCCGTTCGCCTCTGGTGCTGCTTCGGCCTCTGGTGCCGCTTCGTCCTGTGGTGCCGCTTCGGCCTCTGGTGCTGCTTCGGCCTCTGGTGCTGCTTCCGGCAGCTTCGCCTTGAAGGCTTCGAGCAGTGACAGGAAGCGCGACTGGGTTGCCTGGAACATCGAGGCCGCGCGGGACATCTCGCCCTTCATCAGTCCCGCGATCTTGGACAGCATCACCTCGCGGGACTCGAGCTCGGCGAGCGATCTGGCCTCGTCGGCGGAGAGGACGCGCCCCTCGACGAAACCGCCCTTCAACACGAGGGCAGGGAACTTCTTCGCCGCCGCGGTGACGCTCTTGGCTGCCGCGACCGGATCCTCGAGCACGAAGGCCACGGCGCTCGGCCCTTGGAACAACGATCCGAGCCCGGCGGCGTCGGTGTCCTCGAGCGCGCGGCGCATCAGCGTGTTCTTGATGACCGCGAACCGCGCGCCGCCGTCGCCGAGGGACTTCCGCAGCTCGGTGATCTCGGAAACGGTCAGGCCGCGATATTCGGTGAGCAGCAGCGCCGTGGAGCCCTCGATCTGCTCCTTCAGCTCAGCGACCCGTTCGATCTTCTGGGTACTCGGCATCGCGCCTCCTCCATGAACAACGCGCCCCCGCAGACAGCGGAGACGCGCGAGTGGCGCGAGCCCGTACGACCCGAAGATCGTCGCCTCGGCAGGTACCCGGATCGGATTATGCGCTCACGCGCCCCTGCTGTCTGCGGCCGGGTCAGGATACAACAGTTGGTGCAGCCATCCTGTCGATCGGTCCTGCAAGAAGAGGAGAAGGGGCCGAGCACCGACCCGGCCCCTTCGCGTGATCCCTGGTGCGCGCTAGCTGACGGGCACCGTGACGGTGTCCGACTCGACGCCGTCCTCGAGCAGCGTCAGTGTCGCCGTCGTGAACGTCACGTCCACGATGTTCGGCGTCCACTGGTTGTTCGGGCACGTGGGCGTCGGCGGGAGCGGCTCCGGATCGTCAGTCGTGATGGTGTATCGGAATTGACCGTTCCGCGGTGTCGGCCGCGGGTCGGTCGTTCCCGCCACAGTGACTGCCGTGTCCTGGCCCGGGGCGACGTTGCCGCCGGGGTTCGTGCACTCAACCGATGCGATGCCCGCCGCCTCGAGGGTGATCTCGAAGGTCGTCCCCCCGAGCCCGGCCACCTTGCCGGAGCACGCGACCTGTGTCCCGATGTCACGACAGGTCTGCGTCTGTACGAAATGTCCGCTCTGCGCCAGCGCCGGAGCCGCCATCAGCCCGACGAGCGTGAGCGTCAAGACACTCAACTTGAAGGGATGCTTCATCCGTCGCCTCCTCTGCCCCGCGGTCGTCGCCTCTCCAGCGCCGAGGGAAACACGAGGGCACCGCTTCAGCCTAGGAGGGAAGGTCGGGCCAACGCATCAGTGCATCTACGACTTTCGGACTACGCGGTTCCACGCATCGACTCGTACGCGGAATCGCCCATCTTCTTGGCGAGAGCGACGGCGGCGAGGCGCGAGGGCACCTGGAGTTTCGCAAGGATGTTGTGGACGTGCTTCTCGACGGTCCGCGGGCTTATCCTGAGCCGTTCGGCGATCTCGGAGTTCCCGAGCCCGCGATCGAGCTCCGCCAGGATCTCGCGCTCACGCTCGGACAGGAGCCCAAGGAGCTCGGTGCGCTTGCGCTCCCCCTCGCGGAGCCGCGCCGCCCTCTCGACGGCTTCCAGCAGCCGGCTGGAATCGACGAGCCGCTCCCCTGCGGCCGCGGCGCGAACCGCGTGAAGGACCTGCCCGATCCCGCCCGAAGAGTCGACGATCCCGCACGCGCCCGCCTCCACGCCGGCCACGAGGAACGTGTCGTCCATCTTCTCGTCGGCGACCAGGACGACGGGTGCCTCACACGCGGCCCTGATGGGCCGGACCAGGCTCCGCAGCGAGCGTGGGGAGGCTTTGGTCGCCTCGACCAGGATCACGTCGGGGTGCTTGGCCCCGCAGAAGTCGATCGCCTCGTCGAGGTGGAGCGGCCGCGAAAGGACGCGGACACCCCCCTCCCTCTTGAGGGCCTCGCAGAGGACCTCACTGAACAACGGGGTGTCGTCCCGGACGACGATGAGCGCGATGGCGCCATTGCTGCCGTTCGAACGCCCCACCCACGCTCTCCCAGTTCTCCCCGGCGTCCACCGGACGGCCTGGTCCGTCGGGGGGACTGAAGTGTATCGAGGTTGCGGCGAAACGGAAAGGGGGAGGGATCATCGGGCCGAGAGGGCCGGACGCCGCCTTGGGCCGAAGGCCGACATTCCCGTGACCGCCACTCCTTCGAAGAGGATCCGCTTGCGCGATGAGAAGGCTGGTACCTCCCGAGCCCCGGCCGACCCGTGCCCCGCGCACTTCGGAGGGAGTCGCCGGAGCCGAGCCGGCCGCGCGCCGGGCTATCCCTCCGCGGCGGCCATCTGGACGCCTCGAGGCTTCGACGCGTCGATCCGTACGCTCGGTCCCATCGTCGAGGAGATGGCCAGCGACCTGATGTAGCGGCCCTTGGCCGAGGACGGCTTCGCCTTCAGGAGCTCATCGATGACCACGAGGTAGTTCTCGAGCAGGTTGCGCTCCTCGAACGACTTCTTCCCGATGATCAGATGGACATTGCCCGTGCGATCGGCTCGGTACTCGACCTTGCCTCCCTTGATGTCGGCGACGGCCTTCGCGATGTCGTTCGTCACGGTCCCCGTCTTCGGGTTCGGCATCAGTCCCCGCGGGCCCAGCACCCGGCCGGCCTTCCCGACCGACGCCATCATGTCCGGCGTGGCAACCGCCGCGTCGAAGTCGATCGTCCCTTTCATGACCTCCTCGACCAGCTCCTCGCCGCCGACGACGTCCGCTCCGGCATCCCGCGCCTCGCGCGCCTTCTCTCCCGCCGCGAACACGCCGACGCGCACCGACTTGCCCGTGCCGTGGGGCAGCGCCACGGTGCCGCGGATCGCCTGGTCGTTCTTGCGAGGGTCGACGCCGAGCCGGAAGGCGACCTCGACGGTTTCGTCGAACTTCGCCGCCGGCAGGGACTTCAGGATCTTGATCGCGTCCGCCGGGAGGTAGTGCTGCTCACGATCGAAGGACTCCGCCGCCTCTCGGTAGCGCTTCCCGGGTTTCGCGCTCACGAGGCCACCTCCACGCCCATGCTGCGTGCGGTCCCCTCGATGATCCGCATCGCATTGTCGATGTCGTTCGCGTTCAGGTCGACCATCTTGCGCTCGGCGATCTCTTTCACCTGCTGCCGGGAGAGCCGGGCGACCTTCTCACGGTTGGGCTCGCCCGACCCCTTCTCGATCCCGGCCGCCTTGCGGATCAGCTCCGCGGCCGGCGGCTGTTTGAGGACGAACGTGAACGACCGATCCTCGTAGATCGTGAGCTCGACCGGTATCACCTGCCCGGCGAACTGCTGGGTCGCTTCGTTGTACTGCTTGCAGAAGTCCATGATGTTCACGCCGTGCTGACCCAGGGCCGTGCCCACCGGAGGGGCCGGGGTCGCCTGCGCGGCGACGATCTGGAGCTTCGCGGTCGCGAGCACCTTCTTCTTCGGAGCCATCGTTCCCCACCTCCTGCGGTCCCAGCGGCCTCGCGGCCTCCCGCGGTTCCCTTTCGTGCGCTATCGCTTCGCTACTTGAGCGCCATCACTGTCGGCACCTCGCTTCGTCCGTGAGCGCCGACCGTAGCGCTAGACCTTCGACACCTGATCGAAGGAGAGCTCGACCGGGGTCTCCCGATCGAAGATGTTGACCAGCACCTTGAGCTTGGCCTGGTCGGGGTTGATCTCGTTGATCGTGCCGTTGAAGTCGGCGAACGGCCCCGAAGTGATCCGCACGATGTCGCCCTCCTCGAACCCGAGGCGGACCTGCGGCCGGACCTCCTCCTTCTTCACGGTCAGGATCTTGTCGACCTCGTGCTTCGACAGCGGCGTCGGCTTCGTTCCGGTGCCGGCGGACACGAACCCGGTGACGCCGGGCGTGTTGCGGACGACGTACCAGGAGTCGTTGTCGTAGACCATGCGGACGAGGAGATAGCCGGGGAACTGCTTCTTCTTCACGACCTGCTTCTTCCCGGACTTGATCTCCATCACGTCTTCCATCGGGATGTGGACACCGAAGATCTTGCCCTCCATCTGCATCGTCTTGATCCTCGACTCGAGGTTGGCCTTCACCTTGTTCTCGTAGCCGGAATAGGTGTGGACGACGTACCAGTCGCCATGGCCGCGGAAGGGGTCCGCGTCGACGACGGGCGTCGGCTCCGACTCGGAAGCGGCTTCGACGGACTCGGCTTCCGCCTCGGTCGCGTCGACCTCGACGGGCTCGGGATCCGGCTCGACAGGCTCCGGGTCGGGCTCGACGGGCTCCGGGTCGGGTTGCGGATCCACGGGATCGGGCTCCACGACCTCCATGGCGACCTCCCCCGCGGGCTCGTCGGCGCGTCCCGACTCGTCCGTCGTCTCGGGACCCTCCTCGACGACGGCCGTGTCGGACGAGTCCACCTGCTCGAGGTCGCGCTCGTCGGAGATGGATCCCGATCCGTTCACATCAGTCCTCATCAGTTGCCGAGCACGTCGAAGACGAACCTCGTGAACAGGGAGTCGAGCCCGAACACGAAGGCGGTGAGGACGGTCACGGTCACGAGCACCACGATCGAGTACGAAACGAGCTCCCGACGCGTCGGCCAGTCGACCTTGCTGAGCTCCTGGCGGACCTCCTTCAGGAACTGGCGCGCGCCGGTCCGCTTTCGTCGTTCTTGCACGGCGGCCTTCCTGGTGGCGGCAGACGGCGTGGGGGGACGCGCCGCACCCGCGCGCTTCTGCGCGCGCTCCTGGCGTTCCTGCATCCGCTTCATCTGCCGGTTCATGGGTGCTCCCTTGCAGGGGCGGAGGGACTTGAACCCCCAACCGCCGGTTTTGGAGACCGGTGCTCTACCAAATTGAGCTACGCCCCTGGGCTCCGGGCCTCCCAGCGTCGTGGCTGGACGTTCGGAGACCTCAGTATAGGGTCGGCCTCAGGGCCCGGCAAAGGAACCATCCCGCCGACCTGCGACGTTCCGACCTTCCCGATCGCCCTCACCCGGACGGCCGAGGAGACGCCGAGACCCGGGGGGATTTCCTCGCCAGATACGGGAGCACGGCCGCACCTGACCTATCCTTCCGTTCCAAGACGTGCCGCAGCGGCCCCGGATCGCGAGGCACACGCATGAACGAACAGCGCACCGCACGGCCGGCAGGAGCCGGTAGCCGCCGGCGTTCCCCATTGTTCACTCGACAGCAGTCGCCGGAGCCACCCGTCCTGACTCCCGCCGAGGAAGAGATCGCGCACGCGTTGACGAACGTGGTCGACGAGCGCGTGGAGGAGGGTCTCCAGGCGCTCGAGCAGCAAGCCACGATCCTGATGCGCGAAGTGGCCACCGAGCTCTGGCGCTCGTCGGCGAAGGACGTTCGCCCCGAACAGGAGCGCATCGTCAGCCTGCTCTCCAGGGATCAGGCGATCCGAAGCCTCATCGCCTCGAGCGACGAGCGCTTCCAGGCGCTCTCCACCCGCGCCGGCCGCGTGGAGGATGCGCTCGGTGACCTGGCCGAGACCGGTCGCGCCACCCGGGAGGCCATCGAGTCCTCGGTCGCCTCGATCCGGGAGATCGCCGACTCCCCCACCCTCCACGGGGTCGAGGGCGTCCGGAACCAGTTGGAGCAGGTCGAGCGGCATATCGCCGAGACGTTCAAGAACCTCGACGAGCGTGACCGCACGCTCACCGACACCATCCTTCAGCAGGTCCGAGAGCACGGCGAGTTGGTGGCGCGCGAGACCTCTCGCGTCGTCGAGGCGATGCAGGGATACGTGCAGGGTGGCGCCGAAGCGGTGGGGCGTCTCGCCCAGCGGGTCGAGGCGC
>JAJNBA010000016.1 GCA_021155985.1 Actinomycetes bacterium | reverse complement strand
AACAGTTTTGAGGGCCATCTTCAACCGTTCTCAAGTTGCACTTTCTGTGTTTGCTGCCAGCGCTGTTTTCAACGCCCTAGCCACCATCCAGACTCCGGATGGATCTTCGCTACAGGCCTCACCCGCGTGGCTGCTCATCGTGGCAGCGATGGTGGCATCCATTGCCGACTACCTCGTGAACAGCACGATGGTCACAATCTTCACGAGCTTGAGGGTCGGACTGCCTCCTCTCCAGGTTCTTAGAGAGCTCCGCATCGGGAGCGTTAGCGAGTTCCTCATCAGCTATCTGGGCCTTGGACTTTTGGGTTTGACGATGGCGATGTTCACCGTTACAGAGGTAGCCCTTTGGGCCCTCCCCGCGTTCCTTGCGCCTCTGTTGCTGGCTCGGCAGATGTTCTTCCGATCGCAGGCGCTCGAGGAAGCCCATAAGGAACTGCAGGAGCGCGAGCAAGTCCTTCGTGCTCTCTCGAACGCGATGGCGGAGGAGCGCGCCGATGAACGACTCCAGATCGCGGGCTACCTCCATGACGATCTCGCGCAGGTGCTCTTCCGCCTATCGATCCAGGTCGATGTGGCGCGCAAATTGCTCGAGAAAGGTCAGACCGACGACGTAGGCGCGCAACTCGACAAGATCCGCCAATCGAAGCAAGAGACCTCGGACCGGATCCGTGCGCTCATCCGAGACCTGCATAGGTCCCCGCTCGGGGCGAAGGGTCTCGCGGAAGCCCTCGAGTCGTTCACCGATGAGGTGGGTCGCGATTCCTCGATCCGTTTCCATCGCGATGTCGCGGACATCCAGCTGCCGGCGCCGATCGCATTGCTCGTATTCCACATCGCCCGAGAAGGCGTGATGAACGCGATGAAGCACGCGCAACCGAGAGACGTGTGGATCGGTGTGCGTGAAGAGGATGCGGACATCGTTCTTAGCCTCAGGGACAACGGAGTGGGCTTCGACACGGAGGCGCCGGGTCCGGAGGGGCACTTCGGGATGGCGATGATGCGCGAGCGCGCCCAGGTCGGTGGTGGTCGGTTCGAGGTGGAGAGCACGCCGGGTCAGGGAACGACGATCACCGTCAGGTTCCCCAAGTCGCTCCTTCAGGACGAGCCTCCCCCGGCCCCCTTGGCTCCCGCGGATCCCAAGGCTCCCCATGACGGGAGGAGCGGTGGCGCCAAGCCGCTTCCCACTGGGTCTACAGACGGGAGAACCGGGGACCGGGACGGAGGTGCTTCCCCCGATATCCCTGGAACCAGCGAGCCGGCGGCCTCCGATTCTCACCCGACCGTCCGAGCATGATGGCGACGACGAGGATCGCGACTCCGGCGTAAAGGATCACGTCGCCGATCGAGATCACGACGCCGATGGGCGGTGGGATCCCGATCACGTCGCCGAGCGGCGTCAGCGTGTCGCCCGGGCCCATGACGTGGTGCTTGAGCGTCCCCTCGCCGGCGAGACCCTCCGCGCTCGCGCCGGCGACCTCGAGTGCGCTTGCGCTCACCGGCATCCCGTTGTTCACCCCGATGACCACGAAGTTGAGTGCGAGCCCGACCATCACGAGCCACACGGCGGGCAACCTCCGATTGACCCAGGCGAAGGACCCCAGCAAGACGTAGGAGCCCAAGAGCGCCACGGTGCCGATGGGTCGGCTGACACCGCTCGTGAGCGGGATGCCCTGGAGTGCGAGTCCTACGAGCGCGACCCCCCACCAATGCACCCGGAAGCGCTCGAAGTGTCGGAGGCTGCCGCCGGCGGCGAACCCGATGCAGAAGGACAAGCCGATCACGATCAGAACCAGCATCACGCGGGGAAGTCTCCGACTCGGTCGGGTGCTCGACCAATCGTTCCACGAGCCTTCGGGGGAGTCCAACCGGTGGGCCGCGCTACCCTTGATCGATGGATCGGGACGAAGGGTACTTCGGGCCGGGGAGCGTCTCCTGGCAGGTACACCGCGAGGTCACGGTCCTGTTCGGCGGTGCGAGGGCGATGCTGATGCAGGCGGCCCATCCGTCCGTGATCGCCGGCGCGAATCAGACGGGGATGTACGACCGGAATCCGTGGAAGCGACTGCAACGGACGCTCGTGCTCCAGTACGCCCTCACCTTCGGTACCAGGGAGGAAGCGCACGCCGCGGCGGATCGCATCAACGACGTGCACGAGCGGATCAACGGCGTCGATCCGGTGACGGGACGTCGGTACGATGCGACGGACCCGGCTCTCCTGCTCTGGGTGCACGCGTGCCTTGTCGAGAGCGCCCTCCTGTTCGAGCGGCTCAGCGTCGGCCGGCTCGACGATCTCGGGAGACAACGGTTCCACGAGGAGCAGATGCTCGCGGCCGAGCTGGTCCGCCTCCCTCGGGACCTGATCCCGCCGACCGTGCAGGAGTTGGAGGAGTACGTCGCCGACACGGTTCGCTCCGGGGAGCTCCTCGTGACGGACGCGGCGCGGAGCGTCGCGGGCCTCTTCCTGGATCCGCCGTCCGACGCCCAGTGGCGGCCCATCCTTCGCGTGGTGGCTCGGCTCGCCTTCGGAACGCTTCCCGTCGAAGTTCGAGCCGGCTATCAGCTCCCGCATAGGGCGGGGGAGCGAGCGATCCGTCGCGCCACCTTCGCCGTGATGCGAGCCGCCCGGCCGTTGCTTCCGGCGAGGTTCCGCTACATCGCTCCGTACCAGTCGTGGCGACGACGGCGTCGGCTCGACGATCCGGGCGAGCCCGAACTCTCGCGTTCGCCCGGGATCCGTCCGTGATGGCAGACTTCAGTCCGTGAGGTTCCACGGACTGTTGCTCGACATCGACGGCGTCCTCGCCGTCTCGTGGGAGGCGCTGCCGGGGGCGGTCGAAGCGCTGGCTCGCCTCCGTGACGAGGGGGTGCCGTTCCGGCTGATCACGAACACCACCACGAAGAGCCGCGCGGATCTGGCAACGACGCTGCGGGGAGCCGGCTTCGTCGTCGCCGACGAGGAGATCGTGACCGCGGTGGTCGCGACAGCCGAGCATCTGCGGATGGGGCACCCGGGTGCCTCGGTCTTCGTTCTGTCCGACGGGGACGCGACGGCCGACCTCGTCGGGATCGACCTCGTGGACGTGGACGATGCCGACGTGATCGTGATCGGCGGTGCATGCGAGGAGTTCACGTACGACACGATGAACCGGATCTTCCGTCGGTTGATGGACGGCGCCACCCTCGTGGGGATGCACCGGAACCTGTTCTGGAAGACCGCGGACGGATGGGAGCTGGACGGCGGGGCCTACCTCGCAGGGCTTGAGGAGGCGGCGGACACGCGCGCGGCGATCTGTGGGAAGCCCGAGAAGACGTACTTCGACGCCGGGCTGGCGATGCTCGGGGTGGAGGCCGACCGAGCGGCGATGGTCGGCGACGACATCGTGAACGACATCCTCGGCGCGCAGGCGGCCGGCCTCACCGGCATCCTGGTCCGCACCGGGAAGTTCCGGGCCGGGGACGAAGCACGTGACGACGGGCGGCCGGATCACGTCCTGGACTCGTTCGCGGACGTTCCCGCCTTCCTCGGATCCCCGTAGGTGGCCTCCGATGGCCGTCGAGCGCACCCGGTTCGCGAAGCGGCTCTTCGCGGGTATCGCTTCTCAGTACGAGCGGATGGGCGTGCTCCTGTCGTTCGGCCAGGATGCTCGGTGGCGTCGATTCCTCGTGTCGAGGTCGAACGCCGTGCCCGGGGCGCGGGTCCTCGACGTCGCCGCCGGGACACAGCTCGTCTCACGTGCGCTCGCCGCGGGCCAGAACGTCCACGTCGTGGCACTCGACCAGAGCGAGCCGATGCTCCGCGCGGGGGGCGAGCCCAACCGGCTGGCGGGCCTCGAGGAGCAGATCAGACCCGTACTCGGCCATGCGGAGCGGCTCCCGTTCGGTGACGGATCGTTCGACGCCGTGTCTTTCACGTACCTGTTGCGATATGTGGACGACCCGCCGGCGACGGTGCACGAGCTCGTGCGGGTGCTGCGAGTGGGCGGCTCCATCGCGATGCTCGAGTTCTCCGTCCCGGAAGCTCCGCTCGCCCGCCTCGGCTGGTGGATCCAGACGCGTGTCGTGATGCGGCTCGTCGGGATCGCGGTCTCGCCAGCGTGGGCGCGCACCACGGCGTTCCTCGGACCGAGCATCTCTCGATTCGTGGACGATCACCCTATCGAGGAATGGGTCCGTTGGTTCCAGGCGGCCGGGATCCGCCACGTTCGGACCAGATCGTTCCTGTTCGGATCCGCCGTGGTGCTCTGGGGCGTGAAGTCGTGAGCGAGGATCGGCCGGCGTTCTACGCGCTCGCACCGGGAGGTTGGCGCGACTGGTGGACCCTCCTGCACCCGCCCTACACGGTCTGGCACCTCTCCTACGTCGCGCTCGGGGCGTCGACCGCGGCGGAGCTGAACCTCTACCGGCTCGGACTGAGCCTCCTCGGGTTCTTCCTCGGTGTGGGCCTGGCGGCGCACGCGCTCGACGAGCTGCGGGGCAGGCCTCTCGGGACGTCGATACCGGACGGCGTCCTCGTCGCGGTCGCTGCCGTCTCGCTCGTGGGGGCCGCGGCGGTGGGCACGATCGGGATCGTGCAAGTGACCGGGTGGCTCGCTTTGTTCATCGTGGTGGGAGCGTTCCTGGTGGTGGCCTACAACCTCGAGCTCCTCGGCGGTGCCTTCCATTCGGATCCGTGGTTCGCCCTCGCCTGGGGGGGCTTCCCCGCCCTGACCGGGGCGTTCGCGCAGGACGGGCGACTGGGTCTCGGGGCGGTTGCGGTTGCGGCCGCGTGCGTGGCGATCAGCGCGGCGCAGCGGGTGCTCTCCACGCCGGTGCGCCGGCTCCGCCGCCGGGTCGCCACGGTCGAGGGGACGATCACGTTCAGGGATAGCACCACGGAACCGATCGGACCCGACATGATCCGGAGAGCGCCCGAGGCGGCCCTGCAGCTGCTCTCGATCGCGATGCCCGTACTGGCGATCGCGTTCGTGATCGCGAAGCGGTCCTCCCCGGTTCCGTAGTATCCGCGCCGTGGCGGCGCTGCATCGCGTGATCGGATTCGCGGTCGTCGCCGTCTTCGCGCTCGGGTGGATCTGGGGGCTCGGAGCGAAACTCGCCCGCCGCGATCCGTCCGAGGGGTACTGGACGTGGCTCGCCGTCGCCCAGGTGGTGGCCGGCGTCCAGGCGATCGTCGGCACGATCCTGCTGCTGCTCGGCCATCGGCTCGAGGCCGAGGGAGCGCTCGGCGGCGCGCTCCACTACGTCTACGGCTACCTCCCGTTGCTCCTGTTCGTGTTCGCCCACGTCGTCGCCCGAGCCGGAGATGCACGCGCGGTCGGGATCGATCGGCCCCTCCGGCCCTGGGTGCCGTTCGCGTGGGCGTCGTTCATCAGCTTCGGGCTCACGCTGCGGGCCCTGATGACGGGCCTCGGCCTGTAGCGGCGGACCCGTCGCGCTGCGAGATGATTGCGCCGTGCGTGGATGGGCGCGGGTCCTGCTGTGGGTGGTGATCCTCCTGGCCTGCGCCGGGGTCGGTGCGTTCATCGGCTCGCGCTCGAACCCGTTCCCACCCGGGGTCCCGGACCCGGGCGCCCGACCGAGCGACGGCCCGAGCACTGCACCTCCGGACCTCGACGAATGGCCGATCACGATGGTCAGCCGGACGACGCACACGTTCCGGGTGGGGGGGTCGTGCACGAGCACCTGGCGCGTCAAGGGCACGCTCCGGATCTCGGCCACCGAGCGGATCACGGGTCGTGGCGTCGCGCGGCTCCAACGAGGGAACGGCTGCGACTTCCCCTCGGCGCAGGTGCAAGCCCAGCGGATCTTGGTCGAGTTCCTCGGCCGCCGCGACGGACAGGAGCTCGATCTGCGGTTCCGGGAGGTGGGGCGGATGCCGGCCGGATCCCAGGACCTGGGCGCGTTCGTGAAGACCTTGGAGACGCTCCGGGTCGCGATCGTCGAGCGACCCGGGAGCGAGGTCAGGAAGCCGACGAGGATCGAGGATCCCGAGGACGAGATCTACCGATCGGCCACCACGATCCGCCTCGGCGCCTAGGGGTCGAACCAGATCGTCGTGAGGCGCTGATGCCCGAGCGGCCCGACGCTCCAGAGCCCCGCTCGTTCCGCGAGCCGCGAGCCGAGGACCGAGGCGAGCTCTTCGTCGCGAGAGGAGGGCAGGCAGAGTCGCCGCCGGGCGAGCCCGAGCGCGTCGGCTCGCGAGGCGAACCCGCCCACCGGATGCGGGGCCTCCCAGCGCTCCATGCTCGCGTCGAGGCCGATCTCGCCCAGCACGTCCAGGGCATCGTGCGAGCTCGGGCCCGTCGGCCGCTCGAAGCCGTGGAAGTGGAGCCAGAGGTCGTTCATCCACGCGAGTGGGTGTCGATCCGTGAGCTCGAAGACGACCCGATGATCCGCGAGAGCGGCGAGCCGCAGGGCGAACGGCTCGAGGTCGGCGACGTTGTAGAGCACGTGTCCGGCGACGGCCACGTCCACCGGGTCGACCGTGTCCGCGACCTGGGGCCAACGCCCGCGGACCGCCACGGCCGAGACACCGGCCGCGCGAGCGTTCGCGAGGAAGCCGTCGAGCATGTCCTCTTGTGCATCCACGCCCACCAGGGTGCCCGCCCGACCGGCGAGGGGGAGGGACGTGGCGCCCCCTCCGCAGCCCACGTCGAGCACCCGCCCGGCTTCGGGCAGGCGCTCGAGCGCCCTCGCGGTCGTCGGTGTCGTGCCCTCCCCGTCGGCGCCCATCGCACCTCGGGTGCGGAACAGCTCGGTCGGGAACCCCCACGGGGACTCGGGCGACGCAGCGATGATCTCGGGCGGGATCGCCCAGCGCTCCAGCTGCTCCCGCCAGCGCTCGACGGCCGTCACCGCTCGCGCAAGACCTCGTCCGTGTGCTCGCCGAGGAGCGGCGGAGGCAGCCGTGTGTCCAGCTCCGCCCCGTCGAAGCGGATCGGGTTCCGCAACAGCCGCAGCGTCGTCCCGCGACCCGGGTCGGCCACGTCTTCGACCATCGCGGTGCCCTCGGGCGAGGAGAACACCTCGTCGATCGCCCGGATCGGAGCCGTGGGGACGGACGCGGCCTCGAGCGCTGCGACCCACTCGGCGGCGGTCTTCGCTGCGAACGACTCGGCGAGGATCGGGATCAGCTCGTTCCGATGCCGCACCCGATCCTCGTTCGTCGCGAAGCGGGGATCGGCGGCCCACTCCGGGTGCCCGAGGACCTCGCAGGTCCGCCGGAAGAGTCGATCGTTGGCGGCCGCCACGATGAAGGGACGATCCGACGCCTGGAACGCCTGATAGGGGCAGATGTTGGGGTGGGCCGTACCCATCGGTCGTGCGACCACGCCGCCGAGAAGATGGTTGGCAGCCTGGTTGACCATGGCGGCGACGCCGGCGTCGAACAGCGACACGCTGACGTGCCGCCCTCGACCCGTTCGCGAACGCTCGTGGAGCGCCGCGAGGATGCCGATCGCCATGTCCAATCCGGTGATCACGTCGAGCAGGGCAACCCCCACCTTCACGGGCTCCCCTTCGGGCTCACCGGTCACGCTCATCAATCCGGACAGCGCCTGGACGATGATGTCGTACCCGGGACGGCTCGCGCTCTCGGGGATCTCGTCGCTGAACGCCGTGAGTGAGCACGTGATCAGCCGGGGTGAGGCAAGACGGAGGTCCTCGAGCGCGAGCCCGAACTCGCTCATCAGTCCGGGTCGGAAGTTCTCGATCAGCACGTCGGAGCTCGCGGCGAGGCCGCGGATGGCTTCGGCGCCTTCGTGGGACAGCAGGTCCACTGCGACGGATCGCTTGTTCCGATTGAGCGCCAGGTAGTACGCGGCATCGTCCCCCACGAACGGCGGCCCCCAATGGCGCGTGTCGTCGCCCTGCTCCGGGCGTTCGATCTTGATGACGTCGGCGCCGAGGTCACCCAGGATCTGGGTCGCCAGAGGTCCGGCGAGCACCCGCGAGAGATCCAGGATGCGACAGCCGGAGAGCGGGAGGTCGTCCACCGACGCCGAGCCTATCCGTCCGACGTGGTGCCCTTCGGCACAACTGGCGCAGCGAGTCGACAATCAGGCAGAATCCAGCTGTGAACGAGCAGAGCCTCGAGCGCGTCAATGCGTTCCTCGCAGCAGTTGCCCATCGCACCCAGAAGGGCGAACTGCTGGAAGCCACGCCAGCTGAGCTGGGGAGGGAGTTGGGCTTCCCGGATCCATTGTCGATCGCGCGCGCTGTCAGGGCGCTCGTCGCCAGGCGCCGACTCGAGCCGGCCGGGGGCTCGTACCGGATGTTGGATGACACGCCCGTGGCGGCCGGCGAGCGAGAGACCATCGAGCGCAAGGGCCGACGGATCAAGAGGCGGGCAGAGGGTGCCCAGCCGGGTCGGAGGAGCGGCGGGCTGGCGTACTCCGACATGGGCCGGGCGACCGTGGATCGACTGGTGGAGCTGAGTCAGGAGGTGTCGCAGCTCAGGTCGCAGCTCAAGACGTCACGCGAGGAGGCTCGCGAGAGCCGCGAGATGCGGGTGGAGGCTGAGGGACGGGCGCGGACGTTCGCCGAGCGGGCTCGGGAGCTGGAGCACCGGGCGGAGATGGCCGAGTCGAATCTGAGGACGCTGCTCGCCTCCGCGCGTGCGACGGGGATGCATCCCGACCAGCGGCTCCCCGACTCGGAGATGGAAGCGATCCTCGGTGTGCTCAAGGGCAATGGCAACGGCGAGAAGGTACCGGCCGACAGGCCGATGGAGCAGGACGAGGTCGACGAAGTCTGAGTCCCTAGCTTGTCTGTCCGTTCGGCTCCGCGGTCGCAGTCGCCGATCCGGTTCGAGTTGCCGCTTCAGCGTCGACGTTCGCGAGGTGGCACGCGGCTACGTGGCCCGGCCGGAGCTCGACCAGGTCGAGGTCTTCGTCCCGGCAGAGCGCTTCGACCCCATACGTCGCCGACGTACCGTCGGCAACCCTCGGACAGCGGGGGTGGAAGCGGCAGCCTGACGGCACGTTCGTCGGATCCGGTGGCTCGCCGGTCAGGTAGGGACGATCGATGCCACCCGCCTCGGGCACGACGTCGAGGAGAGCGCGGGTGTAGGGATGGAGAGGCCGGAGCAGCACCTCCTCCGCCGGACCCGTCTCGACGATCCGGCCGAGGTACATGATCGCGACCCGGTCGGCGACGGTCCACGCCAGTCCGAGGTCGTGGGTCACGATCAGGATGCTGATCCGAAGCTCATCGCGGAGCTTGAGAAGGAGGCTGAGGATCTCTCCTCGCACGGACGCGTCGAGGTTGGACACGGGCTCGTCCGCGACGATCAGGTCGGGATCCAATGCGAGCGCACCGGCGATCACCACCCGCTGGCGCTGGCCACCGGAGAGCTCGTGCGGATACAGCATGAAGAAGCGCTCGGGTGGACGCAGCCCGGCGCGGGTCAGGGCCCGGGCCACCAGCTGCTCCTCGGTCTCTCCTGCCGGTCCCCGGTGGATCTTGTGGATCCGGAGTCCCTCGGCCACGATCTCGTAGATCGTCTGGCGTGGGTTCAGCGAGCCCGTCGGGTCCTGGAACACCATCTGCACCCGCCGTCGGTATTTCTGCAGGTGACGGCCGAGCGGCTTGCCCTCGAACAGGATCTCTCCCCGATCGGGTCGGAGCAGCCCCATCACGGCTCTGGCGGTCGTGGTCTTCCCGCACCCGGACTCTCCCGCTAGGGCGAGCACCTCTCCCCGGCGCAGCTCGAGGTTCACGCCATCGACCGCCCGAGCAGAGGTGGCCTCCTTGCCGAGGAGGCCGGAAAGTAACCCGATCCGGCCCGCGAAGGTGACGACGAGGTCTCGGATCTCGAGGACCGGTGGTTCGTCCTGATCGATGCTGGGCCGGGACGCCTCGACGCCGCTCATGCGTCTCGCTCCGCGGCCGCTACGTAGGCTTCATCCACCAGCAGGCAGGCAGCTCGTCGGTTCTCCCCGGCCGTGAAGAGCCTGGGCTTGACAGTGGGACACGGTTCGAAGACCTGCGGGCAACGCGGGTGGAACGGACACCCCTCGGGGATGTGCTGCGGGTCTGGTGGGTCGCCGCCCAGGCCCGAAGGACGGCCGCGGAACCGCTCGTCGCCGATCTCGGGGAACGCGTCGGCGAGCGCTCGTGTGTAGGGGTGCTGTGGATCGTGGAAGACCGTCCGTGCCGGCCCTTCCTCGATGATCTTCCCCGCGTACATCACGGCGAGCCGGTCGGCGACCTCCACCAGCACGGAGAGGTCGTGGGTGATGAACAGCATCGCCAGTCCGAACTCCCGCTGGAGTCGCTTCAGCAGCGCGAGGACCTGCGCCTGCACCATCACGTCCAGCGCGGTGGTCGGCTCGTCGGCGATCACCAGCTTCGGATTGCAGGCCAGCGCCATAGCGATCATCACGCGCTGGCGCTGTCCGCCCGACAGCTCGTGCGGGTAGTCACCGGCCCGTCGAGGCGGGAGGCCGACCTCCTCCAGGAGCACCCCGGCGCGGATCCGGGCCTCCCGCTCCCGGGCGAGCCCATGGGTCTCGACCGCCTCCGCGATCTGCTCGCCTACCCGTCTCACGGGATTCAAAGCGTGCATCGCACCCTGGAAGACGATCGATGCTCCTGCCCAGCGCACCGCCCGGAGCTTCCGAGGGCTCATCTCAAGCACGTTCTCGCCGTCCAGGAGGATCTGGCCGGCCACGTTCGTCCGCCGGGGCAGGAGGCGGAGGATGGCGCCGGCGATCGTGGACTTCCCGCACCCCGATTCGCCGGCGAGCCCCACGACCTCGCCCTTCTCGATCTCGAGGTCCACGGTGCGAACGGCCGGCACGTCCCCGGAGGACGTTCGGTACGTCACGGACAGATCCCTGATGGAGAGCGTGCTCATCGTTCGCGAAGCCTCGGATTGATGATCTGGTCGAGGGCGAACCCGATCATCGTGAACGCGAGCACGACGAGGACGATGCAGAGGCCGGGCGCACCGAGCCACCACCAAGCGCCCCTGGTCGCGGCTCCACCGTCGGACGCTCGCTCGAGGATCGACCCCCACGACTTGCCCAGAGGGTCTCCGAGCCCGAGGAAGGAGAGGGCCGTCTCCGAGAGGATCGCGATCGCGACGATCAGGACCGTGTTCGCCATGATCACCGGCATCACGTTCGGAAGGACGTGTCGCGACACCAAGTGCCAGTTGCTCGCTCCCAAGGCGCGGGAGCGCTCCACGTATGGCCGCTCCCGGACGGACAGGGTCTGCGAACGCACGAGGCGGGCCGTGCTGGGCCAGGTCGTGAGCCCGATCACGAGGATGATCACGAACAGCGACTGCCCGAAGATCGCCGCGAGCGAGATCGCGAGCATCAGCCACGGGATCACGAGGCCCCAGTCCGTGATGCGCATCAGGAGCTGGTCGATCCATCCGCCGCGGAATCCGGCGATCAGACCGACAGCCGACCCGATCACCATCGTGATCACGGTCGCCGAGAGGCCAACCAACAGCGAGATCTTCGATCCGTGGAGCGTCAGCGTGAACACGGATCGGCCCTGGATGTCGGTCCCGAAGGGATACTCGAGACTCGGCGGATCCAATCGAGGCCCCGTCGCCTCCGTGATGCTCAAGCCTGTGTCATCAGCGAAGACGGCGTAGATCGCGACCGCGATGAACACGAGGAGGATCGACAGACCGGCGAGGCCCATCTTGTCCTTCCGGTAGGCGGCCCAGAACTGACGGACCGCCGCTCGGCGTCTGGCCCATGCGATATGACGCGGCGAGCCGGGCGGTGGCGGCGGTTCCTCCTCCAGGACCGGCTGCGGAGGTGGTTCGGCTCCGACGTGAAGGGGCGGCGGTTGCATGCCTAGGCCTCCCGGACCCTGGGATCGAGGTACGCGTACACGAGGTCCGACACGAGGTTGAAGGCGATCACCGCGAGGCTGAAGAACAGGAACAAGCCCTGGAGAAGCCAGTAGTCCTTCGCCACGATCGCCGTGTAGGTCAAGAGCCCGAGGCCCTGATAAGAGAACACCACTTCCACCGTGATCGCCCCACCGATCACGTATCCGAAGGACAGCGCGATCAGCGTCACCGTCGGCAGCAGGGCGTTGCGAACGGCGTGACGGTTCAGGACGTTCCTCTCGAGCACGCCCTTCGCTCTGGCCGTCGTGATGTAGTCCTCACCGAGCACGTCGAGCAACGACGATCGCATCAGGAGGTAGAACTCACCCAGGTACCCGAGCGCGAGGGTGAGGACGGGCAGGAAGAGATGCTCGGCCACGTCTGTGAAGTACTCGAGCGTGCCCATCGAGCTCACGTTCGTTGACACGCGGCCTCCCACCGGGAACCAGCCGAGTTGCGAGGAGAAGAGCATCAGCAGCAGCATCCCGAGCCAGAACTCCGGCATCGAGTACAGGATCAGCGAGAAGAACATCGAGCCCCGATCGAACTTGCTGCCTCGTCGCCAGCCGGACCGGATCCCCATCCAGATGCCGACGACCATCGAGATCATCGTCGAGATCCCGACCAGCAGCAGCGTCGGAGTGAGGAAGCGGAAGAAGATCGCCATCACGCTCTCGCCCTGATAGAAGCTGGAGACACCGAGCTTGCCCGTGAAGGTGTCCTTCATGTACTCCGTGAACTGTCCCCACGTCGACTTGTCGAGCCCGTATTCCTCGATCACCGCCGCTCGCTCCTCGAGCGAGAGGTTGAAGCCCTGACCTCGCGTCAGGAACGACACCGGGTCCCCAGGCGACCACACGCGGAAGAGGAAGAAGTTGAAGATCAGGATGGCGAGCAGGGTGACGAACGCCTGCACGATCTTGCGTATGACGTACTGACGCGTCCCCACCCCGGCTGCCGGATCCCCTTCCCTCTCCTACTCGGTCGGGCTCGTTCGTACGCTGCTGGCCTCACGCCTCCTCTTCGGCGCGTCGCCGTCGCATGACGACGACGCCGATCACCACGACCACGACGGCAGCGATCGCGATCCACAGGACCGGGGAGATGCCGCCGCCGTCCTCGCCACCCGCCGATCCTCCCCCTTCGGAGGCAGGATGGATGTTCAGCAGGGAGTAGTAGCCGTACTGGAACAGGATCGATCCGTCCGCGGTGGGCTGCTTGACGAAGCCCGCCCACAGGTCGCTCCGGTAGGCCTGCAGGTAGTTGTCGTACCAGAGCACCAGCTCAGGACGGTCTTCGTAGAGGACGTTCTGCATCTGGGCGACGAGCGACTCGCGTTCCTCGAGGGACGCCGCGCTCTGCTGATCCTTGAACAGCTGGTCGTATTCCTCGTTCGAGTAGCAGGTATCGCTCCAGATGCCGCACTGGGACGACGTGTACGTCGAGAGTTGGAAGTTGGGATCAGGTTCGACGCCCCAGCCCCAGATGTACATGTCCCAGTCGTTCGTGTACCAGACATCGGTGAGCCTGTTGTCGTTCACCGCCTCGGTTTTCAGCGACACGCCGATATCGCGGAGCCACTCCACGATGAACTCGCCGGCGTCGATCGTTTCCGGAGCCTCGGTCCGGACGATGAACCGCAGCTCCATCGGCTCTCCGCTCGGGTGCTCGCGGATCCCGTCGCCGTCGCTGTCGGTATACCCCGCGTCATCGAGGATCCGGTTCGCCTCCTCGGGATCGTAGGCGATCACGTTCTCGGGATCCGCATGCCACTTGGGCGACGGGATCACCGTGTACCCGGGTTCCCCGTACCCCAGCCTGACCCGATCGACCAGCACGTCGCGGTCGATCGCGTGCTCCACCGCGAGACGGAAGGCCGGGTCCGTCGTCGCGGGATGGTGGTTGAACCCTTCGTCCGCGCAGTACGCGACGTCGTTCGTGCACTGGTTGAAGCTCATCTGGGTGAACGTGGTCGGGTTCCCGACGTTCGCCGTGATGTCTGGCTCGTCGATGATCGAATCGAACAGGTTCGCGCTGATGTCATCGGCGAAGTCGATCTCGCCTTGCTTCAGGGCTTCGATCATCGCGTCTTCGTTCTGGAACACGCGGAACACGAACTCGTCGATCTCCGGCGCTCCGCCCCAGTAGTCGGGATTGGCCTCGAGGCGCCAGAAATCGCCGCGACGCCACTCGACGAGCTTGTACGGTCCTGTGCCGATCGGGTCCGGGAAGCCCTTCCACTTCTTGAAGTCGGCCTTGGATTCGTACTGGCTTAGGACATGCTCCGGCAAGATGTAAACGTAGGGGGGGTAGACGGGGGCGCCGGTCGGGACCGTCGTCTTCCATACGAGCGTCGTGTCGTCGGGCGCGGTGATCTCGTCCGTGAACGGAAGGTAGTCGATGAAGTTCCCGACCTTCTTATCGAGGATCCAGTTGAACGTGTAGGCGATGTCGCCGGCTGTGAAGGGCTCACCGTCGTGCCAGGTCACGTCGTCGCGGATCGTGAACGTCCAGGTGAGCCCGTCTTCGCTCTGCTCCCAGTCGGTCGCCAGGTGGCTCTTCGTGTCGAAGTCCTCCTGCTCCCAGCCGAGGAAGGTCTCCCACATCATGTCCGCGGTGGAGTACTCGGGCGTCTCGATCATGAACATCGGGTTGAACGTGACCGCGTCGTTGGTCATCCCGACGGTGAACGTGATCTTCTCGTCCTCGGCAGAGGGGCTGGCGTCCTGGCCGATGGCCGCCCCCTGGACGAGCATCCCCAAAACGATCGCGAGCACCAGCGACGCGGTGACCTTCTGACGCTTCTGCTTCATCTCGCCCCACACCCTTCGGACTCGTCCGGGGATGGGATCAGCCCCCACATCGGAGACTCCTCTCCCTCGGATGGCGTGACCTGGTTGAACCACCACTCAATCCGATGGTTTGTATAGCACTGGGGGCTTGAGAGCGCCAGGCAAGCCATGACCCTTTCGGGTCAGCCCCTCCCGGTTCGCGGGACGTGAACGGCGCTCGGCGGTGCGTTCCGGCTTGTTCCTGATCTGCCCGTTCTGCTTAGCTCCCAGGCATGAAGGTGCTCCTCGCCGACGCGATCCACCCCTCGACCGTGGAGATCCTCGCCGAGCGCGGTCACGACTGCGTCCTCGAGCCGAAGCTCTCCTCCGACGACCTGCCCGATCGGATGCCGGGCTTCCAGGCCCTGGTCGTGAGGAGCACGAAAGTGACAGCGGCGGCCGTCGAGGCGGGCAACGCCCTGGAGCTGATCGTGCGGGCCGGCGCCGGGACCAACACGATCGATGTCGAGGCCGCGTCCGAGGTCGGGATCTACGTGACGAACGTGCCGGGCCGCAACGCGATCGCCGTCGCCGAGCTCACGATGGGGCTCCTCCTCGCGATCGACCGTCGGATCCCGGACAACGTCGCCGATCTGCGCGCCGGAGAGTGGAACAAGTCCGCCTACGGGAAGGCCGACGGTCTGTTCGGGAAGGTCATGGGCATCGTCGGGCTCGGCGAGATCGGGTTCGCGGTCGCCGAACGCGCGGGCGCGTTCGGCATGGCTCTCCGGGCGGTCCGAAAGGATCGGGACGAGGTCGCCGAAGAGCGGATCAAGGCGCTCGAGATCGAGCTCGTCGACTCGCTCGAGGAGCTCGTGGGGACGTCGGACGTGGTCTCGATCCACGTGCCCTCGTCCCCGGAGACGGAATCGATGTTCGATGCCCGCGTCCTCGGAGCCATGAAGGAGGGCGCGATCTTGCTCAACACGTCGCGCGGGAACGTCGTGGACGAGGCCGCGCTGCTCGATGCCCTCGAGACCCGCGAGCTCAGAGCCGGCCTCGATGTCTATCCAGGCGAGCCCGGATCAGGCTCCGCCTCGTGGTCGTCACCGCTCGCGCAACATCCCCGCGTGGTCGGGACGCATCACATCGGAGCGTCGACGGCCCAAGCCCAGAAGGCCGTCGCCGACGGGGTCGTGGAGATCATCGAGGCATACGTCAGAGGCGAGATCCTCAACTGCGTGAACCTCGCTCCCACGCGGCTCGGGACCCACACGCTCCACGTGCGACACCTCGACCGAGTGGGCGTGCTCGCGGGCGTCTTCGACATCCTTCGCCGCCGTGACCTGAACGTCGAGCAGATGGAGAACCGGGTCTTCGAGGGAAGGAACGCTGCCGTCGCCACGATCGACGTCGTCGGCGACGTGGGACCCGACCTGATCGCCGCCCTGGAAGGGCTGGACGACGTGATCCACGTCTCCGCCGTTCCGACGGACCGCCGGCCGACGTGAGGATCCACAACTTCTGCGCCGGCCCCTGCACGCTCCCGCTCGACGTGCTGGAGGAGGTGCAGGGCGAGCTCCTCGACTTCGAGGGTTCCGGGATGTCCGTGATCGAGATGAGCCATCGGAGCGCGGAGTACGAGGCCGTCCACGAGGACGCGCTGACCCTCTTCCGAGAGAACGCCGCCGTGCCCGACGACTTCACGATCCTGTTCCTGCAGGGTGGCGCGACCCTCCAGTTCGCCGTGGTGCCGATGAACCTGCTCGGGGAAGGTGCGAGCGCGGGGTACGTCCGGTCGGGGACGTGGGGGAAGGGCGCGTTGAAGGACGCGGCCGCGTGGGGCGAGGCGTACGCAGCGTGGGACGGAGAGTCGATCGCGTTCTCGCGGATGCCGTCGGACGACGAGCTCGAGCTGCGGCCTGACACGCGCTACCTGCATGTCACCTCGAACGAGACGATCGAGGGGATCCGGATGTCGTCGTTCCCCGACATCGATCTCCCGCTCGTGGGCGACATGTCGTCCGACTACCTGAGCCGTCCCATCCCGTGGGAGCGGTTCGACCTCGTCTACGGCGGGGCGCAGAAGAACCTGGGACCCGCGGGCCTCGCGGTGATGGTCGTGCGCACGGCCGCCCTCGAGGAGATGCACACCGATCTCCCCAGCTACCTGCGTCTCGGCGCGCACGCCGACAAGCACAGCCTGATGAACACACCACCGATGTTCGCGATCTACGTCACCGGGAAGGTGCTCCGGTGGATGAAAGAACGAGGCGGCGTGGCCGGGATGGAGGAGCGGGCGGCGCGTCGCTCGGGCTCCGTCTACGACGCGATCGTCGGGAGCGACGGCTTCTATCGCTCGCCCGTTGAGCCCGCCCATCGATCGCACATGAACGTCGTGTTCCGGACACCGTCGAACGAGCTCGACGCGGCGTTCCTCGCGGGAGCCGAGGAGCACGGGATGAGGAACCTCAAGGGCCATCGAAGCGTGGGAGGGATCCGGGCGAGCATCTACAACGCGATGACCGACGAAGGGGTCGACTCCCTGGTCGGGTTCATGGCGGCGTTCCGAGATTCCGCCGGATGAGCACCCTCGTCCCGTTCCCCGCCCGGATCGTCCGGCCCGAATGGGCGGAGCACGTCGTTTCGCCGATGCACGATGCGCTCTCGCGCGAAGAGCGAGCCGAGATCCTCGCCGACCGTCCATACGCCTGGCTGCACGTGTCGCGGACGCCCGATGACGCGCCGGAAGGCCAGGAGGTCGACCCGGCCGCGCTGGACGAGGCGAACGTCGCGGCCCTGCGACGGCTGCTCGATGCCGACCTCTTCGAGGGATTCTCGGAACCGGCCCTCTATGTCTATCGCCTGCGCTCGGCCGAACACGAACAGACCGGCATCGTCGGCGAGGTGCCCCCTCAGGCATTCGTCGACGGCCGCATCCTCGGGCACGAAGGGGTCCAACCCGAGCGCGTGGACGCTTTGGGGCTGCATCTCGCCCGGCTCGGCGCTCGCTCGACGCTCGTGGCTTTGATGTTCCGCGCGGATGATGACGTGCGGAAGATCGTGCACGCAACGACCGAAGCGGATCCGCTCCGACGGTTCCGCTCCGGCGATCTCGAGCAGACGGTCTGGCGGATCGACGACCCAAGCGCGGCCGAGACGATCCGGGAACGCCTCGACAACCACCCCCTCTACATCACGGACGGTCATCACCGGGCCATGGCCTCCGTCGAGCTCTGGGAGCGAGCGGGCCGACCGAAGAGGGCCGGCGTGCCCGTCGTCCTGTTTCCCGACGAGGAGCTTCGGATGCTGGGCTTCCACCGCCGGGTCGTGGGACCCCTTCCGCTCGGCGTCGATGAGCTCCTGCAGCGACTCCGCGAACGTCTGACCGTGGAGGAGGTGGCCGCGCAGCCCGGGGAGCGCGGCGTCTTCGGCCTCTATGCCGGAGGCCGATGGTACCGGCTCACCCCCGGAGACGGCGAGGCGACGGCGGGCGTGGAGTCGCTGGACGTCTCGCGGCTCCATCGCCTCGTGATGGAGCCGATCTTCGGCTTCGGGGAAGCCGGCGATCCGGACCTCGAGTTCGTCTCGGACGCGGTACCAGTCGAAGAGCTCATGAGCCGGGTCGACGAGGACGGTGGCGCCGCATTCACGCTGGTGCCGCCGACGTTCGATCAGTTCGTCGAGGTCGCCGACCGGCACGAGCAGATGCCGGCGAAGGCGACCTACTTCGACCCGAAGCCGCAGTCGGGGCTGTTCCTTCGGATCGAAGAGGACGAGGAGCTCATCGGGTCTGAGCGGTCTGGGTCTCCCGGCTCAGGATCACTTGGATGAACTCGGTCTTGGCCGCCGCGTAGCTGTAGGTGTCACGCGGGTGTCGGCTCGCGAGCTCTCGCTTCAGTCGTTCGTACGCTGCTGCGTCCTCCGGGTTCGCTCGGAGCCAGTCACGGAACACGATGTGTCGTCGTTCCCACTCGCTCCCCGTGTTGCAAACGTGGACGTGGAAGGATCGCTCGCCGTCCTCGTCTCTGCTGAAGAACTCGTGTTCCTCGGACCAGGGGTCGAGGGCCCACCGATAGCCCAGACCGACGAGGGGATCCGTGTAGGCGCTCCTGGGAATCATCGATGGGACTGATACCTGGATATCGACGGTTGGTTTTGCCGCCAGCCCCGGCACCGATGTCGAGCCCACATGCTCCACGCGAACCGCTCGATCACCGAGAGCCTCGCGGATCCTGCGCGCCTCGGATTCGAATCGCGACAACCACGCCGGATCGTAGTCGTTGATCGCGTACGAACGGGTCCTTCCTTGGGCCTCTCCTGGCTTCGCCCTCGCACCACGAAGGCGCCCGAGCAAGGTGAGTGCGTCGAAGAGCGACTGCTGAGCAGGATCGCGATCGGAGGTCTCCTCCGGGTGCCATTGCACGCCGAGCATCCAGGTCGCACGCTCGTCCTGCTGGTCGGGAACGATCCGCTCGATCGCCTCGATCAGGCCGTCCTCGGTCCGGCCCGTCACGGCCAGGCCGGCCCCCAGGCGATCGATCCCCTGATGATGATGGGAGAGACTGGCGAGTGACGCCGACTTCGTGACGGCGGCGAGGCGACTCCCCGGCTCGGGGCTGACCTCGTGGATCGTCTGGCTCTCGTCGAGCGGCACACCGTGCACCTGCAAGCCGGGGACGTCGGGGAGGTGTCCGTGCAGGGTGCCGCCGAACGCGACGTTCATGATCTGGATGCCGCGGCAGATACAGAGCGTCGGAATCGCGGTCCGATCGGCGGTCAGGACGAGATCGATCTCGAATCCGTCTCGGTCCGCCTCGACGCCGTAGACGTGCTCGTTCGCGGTTCCCCCGTATCGCGCCGGGTCGATGTCGCCACCGCCGACGAGCAGGAGGCCGTCGAAAGGCTCGAGGAGCTCCTCCGGATCCCCCTCCTCACCCGGCGCGAGGATCACCGTCCGAGCGCCGGCGCGCCGGAGCGCGTTCAGGTACAGGGCCGGGACGCCGTACCCGCCCTCGGGCCATCGAGCGACGCGATCGCCGCCCAGGTGGTACGCCACCACGGCGATCAGCGGTCGGTAGCGATCTTCGGCCACGACGTCGAGTGTAGCGACGGGCTTCCGCGACCTACGCTCCCGCGGCCAGGTTCGTGAAGCGCTCGAACACCTCACGGCCTCGGCTCTCGTGCGCGGTCATGAACCGATCCGCCTCCTCGCGCACCTGCTCCGGGCTCTTGCCCCACTCCGATCGGAGATCGCCGACTTTGGTGAACTCCTGGAGCCAGAAGTCGAGCTCGGATGCGTTCACCTCGCAATGGAACTGCGTGCCCCACGCGAGATCGCCGACACGGAAGGCCTGATTGGGGACCCGGTCGCCCGTGGCGAGCAGCGTGGCTCCTTCAGGGAGATCGAAGGCGTCCCCGTGCCATTGGAACGCGAGGTCGCTGTCCGCCAGGTGCGAGAAGAGGAGATCGTGGGCCGCGTCGTCGGTAGGGTGGATCGGTTCGAAGCCGATCTCGCGGACGGGCCCCTCGCCCACCCTCGCGTCAAGTGCCCAGGCGAGGAGCTGGCCGCCGAAGCAGACGCCGAGGAAGGGGATCCGACGCTCGACGGCCTCGCGGATCAGGTCGGCGGTCTCCTTGATGAAGGGCTGCTCGTCGGCGTGCTCGACGTTGAACGTGGAGCCGAACACGACGACCCCGGCGATGTCGTCGAGCGAGGGCCTCGGGTCCTCGCCGTCGAGCGCGTTCCACACGCGGACCGTGGCACCGGCTGACTTTACGGCCGCGGGCGCGACCCCGAACGTCTCCGACGCATCGCATCGCACGAAGAGGATGACCGTCATCGGGGCCGAGTCTAGCCCGACCTCTTCCCGGGTCGCGCGGGTGGGCGCCCTCTGGCACACTGCGCAGGCGCGAACGCGACGAAGCGGACGAAAGGGGCAGGGATGACGGGGAAGGCGATGCGACTCAAGCGCGTGATCGACCCGGCCGGGGTCTCCGTGATCTGCGCGCTCGACCACGGGATGACATCCCCTACGTTCCTCGAGCCGCTC
Organism: Actinomycetes bacterium; assembly: GCA_021155985.1. Taxonomy (GTDB): domain Bacteria; phylum Actinomycetota; class UBA4738; order UBA4738; family HRBIN12; genus JAJNBA01. The sequence continues at coordinate 12,518 of JAJNBA010000016.1, read as the reverse complement.
GCTGACATCACCGCCCGCGCGGCCGAGACGGTGGCCGGCGGCGCCAACGTCATCATGATGAGCAAGGGGATGATCACGATCGCGGAACCTGCGTTCTCCCCCACCACCTCCTTGGCGCTGCTCCTGTCGGCGTCCGCGAGCCCGGGCGGGGACCGGCCGGAGATCGTGCAGATCGCCGAGGTCGAGGAGGCGCTGATCCTCGGCGCCGACGCAGTGGTCCTGTTCACGGCGCTCGGCGGCGACACCGAAGCATCGATGATCGAGATCCTGTCGAGCGTGGGACGCGAGTGCGCGGCGCTGGGGATGCCGTTCATCGCCGAGGCGGAGTTCCCCACGACGTACGCGAGCGTCGAGGAGCTGAAGGACCTCTACGGCTTCGAGTATCTACGGCGCAACGTGCGCTTGTGTGCCGAGCTCGGGGCCGACATCGTCAAGACCAACTGGCCGGGCGACGCCGAGGGCTTCGGGAAGCTCGTCGAGGCCACGAACGGGGTCCCGGTGGTGCTCGCCGGCGGCTCCCGCCTCGAGGACGCCGAGCTCCTGACGCGGATGGAGCACGCGGTCACCGCCGGCGCCATCGGCTGCTCGGTCGGACGGAACATCTTCATGCATCGATCTCCCGAGGCGATCACGCGGGCGTTGTCCCGCGTGATCCGGGAGCGCTGGAGCGCGGACAAAGCCGTCGCCGCCCTGCAGGAGGAGTTGACCACCTGATGCGCGCGGCGTTCATGACCGCGGTCAACGAGGTCGAGGTCCGCGAGGACGCTGAAGAGCCGTCCCTCGATCCCCGCGGCGCCGTGCTCCGCGTGGAGGCGTGCGGCATCTGCGGCACGGACGCGCGCACGTTCTTCAACGGCGACCCCAAAGCGCCCGTCCCCTGGCAGCTCGGGCACGAGCCGGTGGGCGTGCTCGAGGAGGTCGGAACCGACGCGGACCTTCCGCCCGGTGTCGCGGCCGGCGATCGCGTCTTCCTCGGATCGATCCTCACGTGCGGCGAGTGCCGCTGGTGCCTCGAGGGGTTCCAGAACCTCTGCGAGGATCACCTCCTCTACGGCTACGATCCGTTCCCCGGGGCGTACGCCGAGCGGGCCGGCGTGCCGCCGGTGGCGACGAAGAACATGATCCCGCTGCCGCCCGAGCTGCCGAGCGATCTCGCGACCGTCGCGGATCCCTTCGCGTGCGCGTTGAACGGCATCGAGCAGCTCGACATCAGGCTCGGCGACACGGTCGTGATCCTAGGAACCGGACCGATCGGCTGCTGGCAGGCGGTGATGGCCCGCGACCGAGGTGCGTCGAAGGTCTATCTGACCGATGTCTCCTCGGAGCGGCTCGAGATCGCGCTCGACGCGATCGGGCACGCGGTGGACGACGCCTGGGTCTCGGGCGATGACAACGGTGTGCAGGACGTGCTATCGCGCACGGACGGCGTGGGCGTGGACCGCGTCAGCGTGGCGGCGCCGGCGAAGCCCGCGCAGCAAGCCGCCCTGGAGATGGCGTCCAAGCGCGCTGTCGTCGTGTACTTCGCGGGCCTGCCCAAGCACGATCCGGTGAGTCCCCTTGACATGAACGAGCTCCACTACAAGGAGCTGTCCGTTCGAGGTGCCTACGGGGCCACGCACCGGCAGTATCGGATCACGATGGATTACTTGGCTCGGAAGCAAGATGAGCTCGCGAAGGTGGTCACCCATCGGTGGCCGCTCGAGAAGATCGCCGAGGCGTTCGAGACGATCCGAGCGGGCACGGGGCTGAAGATGGTCGTCATGCCATGAGGCCATCCGAGGGATGAGGCGTCCGTGAGCGGCTCGTTCGTGATCGGCTGCGACGTCGGCAGCCAGGGTACGAACGCCGCGCTCTACAGCGATGACGGCGAGCTGGTGGCGTCGGCGTACGAGGCCTACGACCTCTCGTTCCCTCACCCGGGCTGGGCCGAGCAGGACCCGGACCTGTGGACATCCGCGATCGAGCGCGCCTGTCGGCGTCTGATCTCCGAGTGCCCAGGCGAAGCGGCCGCGATCAGCGGTCTCTCCTTCGGGTCCCAGCTGGACGGCATGGTGGTCTGTGACGCGTCGGGGCGCCCGCTGCGCTCCGCGCTGATCTGGATGGACCGCCGGGCCGAGGCGCAGGCGGCGGCCCTCGCCGAGCGGATCTCGCGTCAGGACTTCTACCGAGCCGTCGGCGCGAACCTCGACTCATCCCACGCCATCTTCAAGGCGCTCTGGGTCCGCGACGAGGAGCCCGATCTGTGGCGCGAGGCCGCGCACCTGATGTCGCCGGGCACGTACGTACTCCGACACGCGACCGGCGTGACCGCGGTCGACCCCTCGAACGCGTCGTCGATGGCCCTCCTCGATCCACGCACGAAGACCTGGTCGCCCGAGGTGCTCGAGGCGACCGAGATCGACCAGGCCATGCTCCCCGAGCTCGGGGACGCCACGAAGGGCGTCGGGACCGTGACGTCCGCGTTCGCGGAGGCGAGCGGGCTCGCACCCGAGACGGTCGTCGCGATGGGGTGCGGCGACGAGATGGCTGCGACGCTCGGCGCCGGCGTGTTCGAGCCCGGCGAGGTCTGCGACGTCGTCGGTACCGCCGAGCCGGTGTGCGCCGCGAGCGCCGAGCCGCGCGAGGATCCGACGATGTTGGTGGAGTGTCATCCGCACGCGGACCCCGACGCGTGGCTCCTCGAGAACCCGGGGTTCGTCTCCGGCGGCAACCTCCGCTGGTGGCGTGATCAGTTCGCCCCGGACGAGCGCCGGAACGAGGAACAGGGGCTGGGGGACGCCTACGACCAGCTGAGCGAGGAGGCGTCGCGGATCGCGCCAGGGAGCCACGGCGTCGTCTTCCTCCCGGCGATGCAGGGGGCGATGGCCCCCGAATGGAACGGCGCCGCCCGGGGTGTGTTCTACGGGCTCACCCTCGCCCACACGCGCGATCACATGACGCGAGCGATCCTCGAGGGGAGCGCGTTCGGCCTCCGCGACATCCTCGAGGCGATGAAAGCTGCCGGCCTCGGCGTCCGGCGTCTCACGATCGTCGGGGGCGGTGCCAAGGGTCCGCTCTGGCGGCAGATCAAGGCGGACGTCACGGGGCTGCCGGTCCGGGTCCCGGAGAGCGTGGAGACGACCGCCACCGGCGCCGCGATCCTCGCCGCCGTCGGCTCCGGCGTGCACGCGACCGTGGCGGACGCGGTGGATTCGTTCGTGTCGTTCCGGCCAGAGGAGCACGAGCCCGATCCGACGGCCCGCGACGCGTACGACGAGGCCTACCAGCGCTATCGGGACGTGTACTTCGCTCTCCAACCAGTGTTCGGACCTTAAGGTCGGCTCGACGCGGCTAGAGCAGACTCATGTCTCCCGGTGAGGACCCGCGTTCCGTCAGGTGACGTGCGAGCTCGCTGCGATGTTGCGTCCCATGATTCACGATGTGCGCGACGATCATGCTGAGGGTCGCCTCCGTCGTGGCACCGTCGCTCTTCCACGAGTAGATGCGGTCGATGTCGTCGTTGGCGACCCCTTCCACATAGGCCTGGAGACGTTCGGTCTCATCGAACCAGAACGACCTGATGCTCGAGAGGTCCGGGAGAGGGGACCTCCCACTCGTACGGATCGTCAACGTCGTTCCCGAGGAGGAACTCTCGCCAACTGTTGTCCACGACAACGAGGTGACGAAGGGTCTCCGCGGAGGCTCCCGTGCTCCAAGACAGCGCGTCGCTCGAAGTCCTCGTCGGCGAGCAACGCGATCGTGTCGAGGATCTGCATGTTCGAACGCCCGTGGTAACGGATCAGGTCTGCGAGATGTGATCGGATCACCCGGCGAGTCTAGGCACAGGCCCGGTCATCGAGAGGCGATCAGTCCTCGAGCTCGCGCGCGACCTCGTCGCGGAGGTTCGCCAGACGGTCGATGACGGTCCGGATCGCGTCCCGGACGGGTTCGGGGGCGCTGTCCACGAGGCCCTCGAGCTCCTCCCGAGCATCGCTCATCCGTCGCTCCGCATCCTCGAGCGCCTGACGCGTCTCGGCGTTGGGGTTGTCGCGGTACGCCTCCAAGGCGGCGTCCGCCTCGTCGACGGTGTCACGGACGCGGGCGACGGCCTCGCGGACCGGCCCCTCGTCCTCGATCGCTTCGACGAGATCGTCGATCGCGTTCGTGGCATCCCGGAACTCGTCCGTGAGGCCGCTCTCGGAGAAGCAGGCGGACAGCAGCACGCACAGCCCGATCACGGTGGCTCTCTTCATGCCCGACCCGTACCCGCGGACGGGCGTCGGCAAGCATCAGCCGCGTTCGAAGTACCTGATGAGCTCCCAGTCGGTGACGGTCTGGTTGTCGAAGATGATCTGCTCCTGGCGGGCCATGTTCACCAGATGCCCGAACGCGAAGTCGCCGAAGGCTTCCCGCATCACCTCCGAGCGCTCCATCTCCGCGATCGCCTCGTGCAGCGACGACGGCACCCGCTCGGCGTCCTTCGACTCGTACGCGTTCCCTTCGAACAGGGGAGGGCATTCGATCTGGTTCTGGATCCCGTGGAGACCCGCCGCGATCGTTGCGGCGTACCCGAGGTACGGGTTGACGTCTCCACCCGGCAGCCGCGACTCGACCCGGTTGCCCTGATGCTCGCCGACCACCCGGAAACCGCACGTACGGTTGTCGTGACTCCACAGGATCGCGGTCGGCGCCCACGACCCGAGTTGGTAGCGCTTATAGGAGTTCACGAACGGCGCGTACATCCACGCCATCTCACGCGATGTGGACATCAGCCCGCCAAGCATGTGCTTGAACGTCGGGCTCATGTGGTTCGCGTCGTCGTCGTCCCACATCAGTGATTCGGAGCCGTCCTCGTTCCACACGCTCGAGTGCATGTGGCAGGAGGAGCCTGCTTCGTCCATCGTCCATTTCGCCATGAACGTGATCGCGGTGCCGTTCATGGCGGCGATCTCCTTCGTGCCGTGCTTGTACAGCGCGTGGTAGTCGGCGGTCGTCAGGGCGTCCGCGTACGTGATGTTGATCTCGTGTTGGCCACGACCGAACTCGCCCTTCGAGAATTCGATAGGGATCCCCGCGCCCAACATCCCGTTGCGGATCTGGCGGATCAGCCACTCGTCCTTGGTGGTCGCGAGCATGTGGTAATCCATGATGTACGGAGAGGACGGCTGGATGCCCTGATAGCGCTTGGCGGCGGCCTCCTCGTAGGAGTCCTTGAAGAGATAGAACTCGAGCTCTGATCCGGTCTTGAACGTGTAGCCGGCCGCCTTCGCGCGCTCGACCTGGCGGCGGAGGATCGTACGAGGCGCGACCTCGACCAGCTCGCTCGTGTGCTCGTCCGCGACGTCGCAGATCACCATCGCGGTCTTCTCGAGCCACGGCACGAGCCGCATCGTCGACATGTCCGGGATCATCTTGAAGTCGCCGTAGCCGGTCTCCCAGCTCGCGTACTCGAATCCGGGCAGTGGCTCCATCTCCATGTCGATCGCGATCAGGTACAGGCACGCGTGGAGCCCCTCTTCTCCCATCACGTCTTCGAGGAAGAAGTGCGGGAGGATGCGCTTCCCGACGAACCGTCCCTGGAAGTCCGTGAACATGCACAGGACGGTGTCGATCTCGCCGGCGTCGGCCAGCTCCTCGAGTTGCTTGGCGTCGATCATGCCCTGCGGCTCCATCGCACCTCCTCGGAGACGAACGGGGCGGTGGGCGCTTGCCCACCGCCCCGTGTCAGTGATCGCAGGCTACGGCGTCGGGGGCGGTGGCTCGTGGGTCGTTCGCCCCTCCAGGATCGCCTCTTGATCGGCGGCGCTGGTGCTGTAGCTGACTTCCGGAACGCCACGCTCGCCCTGCGTGAGCGCGAACTCCTCCTCCGGCGAGAGCACCAGCCGGTTCCGGCCGGCGATCGCGAAGTAGAGGAGACCGAGGATGTAGTACACGGCGACGCCGTACACGCCCGGGCGGTAGTCCTCGTTCAAGAAGATCGACACGAGCGCGACCACCGCGATGATCCCGGCGATCGCCGCTCCCGGCACGCCCCACTTGCTCAGGTACGGTCGGTCGATGTTCGGGAGTTTCTGCCGGAGCATGATGAACGACAGGCACTGCAGCGCGTAGGAGATGACCGCCGCGAACACCGCCATGTTCAGCACGGCCGCGACCACCTGTGCCCCCGCGGTGCCCGCCTCCGCGTTGCGGAAGAAGAGCCACACGACGAGCACGACCAGGTACCCGACGATCGCGCCGGTGACAAGGGCGATGTGCGGCGTCTTCCGCTCGCCATGCGTCACTGAGAGGAACTTCGGGAAGTACCCGGCCCGTGACAGCGAGTACGTGTTGCGACCGTACGCGTAGATGATCGTGAAGAAGCTCGCCACCAACCCGATCAGGCCGAACAGAGCCAGGATCTCTGCGGCGAAGCCATCTCCGAACACTCCCTTGAAGCCGTCGAAGAGCGGCGTCCCGGACACGCCGATCGCCGAGGCGCCTCCGTCCACGCCGGAGTTGATGAATAGGGTGAGAACGCTCGCGATCAACAGCGTGTGCATCCCGAGGATGGTGCCCCTGGGGACGTCTCGCCGTGGGTCCATCGACTCTTCCGCGGCGAGCGGCACCTCCTCGATCGCCAGGTAGAACCAGATCGCGAACGGGAGGGCCTTGAAGATGCCAGCGACCCCGAACGGCAAGAATGGACCGCCGCCGCCTGCGAGGGCTTCACCCCCTCCGTCGGGGATGTTGAACCAGAGATCCATGTTGAATTCCCCGGACACGATCGCGGAGACGTAGAAGATCGCCAGCACGCCGAGCGCGAGCACCGTGATCGTCACGGTGAACCGCATCGTCGCCTCGATGCCGATGATGTTGACCCCGACGAAGAGGGCGTAGAACACGAGCCACCAGATCGGCTCACTGTTCCACCAGGGATCACCTGTGACGTCGAAGAAGCTGATCATCAGCTCCTGCATCAACAGGCCGATGGCACCGACCACCACGGCGGGCGTGATCACGTACTCCATGTTCTCGGCGAGCCCTGTGGTGAACCCACCCCATGGGCCCATCGCCGAACGAGCGAAGGAGTACGCGCCGCCCGTGTGCGGCAGGGCCGGGGACATCTCCGCGATGCTGTAGCAAAGGCCGTAGTACATGACGGCGATGACCGCAGTCGCGACGAGCAGTCCGCCGAACCCGCCGACGTCGAGGCCGAAGTTCCAGCCGTAGAAGTCGCCCGAGATGACCGCGCCGACACCGAGCGCCCAGAGCGACCAGACGCCAGCATGTCGGCGGAGCCCTCGCTTCTCGAAGTAGTCCTGGCCTACTTCGCGGTAGGTGACCGAGCCGAGTTTGCGTTCAGACACGACTCACAACCTCCCTCCCTCGGCTGCCCGCGCAGCCGATGGCGGTAATTCAGCCTCAGCTCGGTCGGGCTGTCAATCTGACGGGTTACCTCGAAATGATCCCCTCGCGCCCCGGAGGACGGCACCGACCAGAAGGGCACCTACGACCCACGCCGCGATCGTGAGCGTGTATCCCCAAGCACCCGAGATCGTCGCGAACAGCGCGCCAAGAACCAACGCTACGGCGAGTGCCACGATCCCGATGCGCTGCCCTACGATCGATCGGATCAAGAGGAGCGTGAGGATCGAACCGGTGAGGGGAGCGAGCGTGTAGGGGCCATCTCCCCCGCTCCACGTGTGTCCCGTGGCGAGATCGCTCAGCATCTGCCTGACCATCAGCGACCTCACTCAGTCCTCGGGTGTGACGTAGGCGGCGGTGATGCCGCCGTCGACGACCAGCGACGTGCCGGTCATGTAGCTGGATTCGTCGCTGGCGAGGAACAGAGCAGCTTTCGCGAGCTCCTCCGCGCGTCCCAGGCGACCCATCGGGATGTGGACGAAACGCCGCTGCCGGCGCTCCGGGTCCGAAAGAAGCTCGGCCAGTAAGGGGGTGTCGATCGGGCCGGGACACAAGGCGTTGCAGCGCACGCCCTTCCTGGCGTACTCCACCGCGATCTCTCGCGTCATCGCGAGCACCGCTCCCTTCGAGGCCGTGTACGCGGTCTGCGACGTCGCGGCTCCCATCCAGGCGACGAAGGAGGCGACGTTGATGATCGACCCACCCCCGGAGTCGATCATCGCCGGGATGCCGTACTTGCAGCCGTGGGCGACCCCCTTCACGTTGACCGCGAGGGTCGTGTCCCAGATGGATTCGTCGGTCGAATGGACCGAGCCATCCTCGCCGAGCATCACCCCCGCGTTGTTGTAGAGCACCGTAAGACCCCCGTACGACTCGACCGCCCGTGCGACCATCGCCTCCGCGTCGGCCTCCCGGGTCACGTCCGCGTGCACGTACGTCGCTTCGCCGCCCTCGGCGCGGATCTTCTCGGCGACCTGCTCACCGACGTCGTCCGTCACGTCGGTCAGGACGACCTTGGCGCCTTCGGACGCGAAGAGCTGGGCCGCGATCAGACCCATCCCGCTCGCGCCTCCCGTGATCAGTGCCACCTTGCCTGCCAGCCGTCCCATCGATCCTCCCGTTCTGTCTGGCCGTTCTTTCTGGCCCGATCCGGTGCGGCCGAGGATATCGCCGCCGGTCTCGACGGGCGCTCCGCACGCGAAGCGTGGCGCGCCGGAGAGGCCGGCGGGGCCTTCAGTAGACTCGCCGCATGCCTGAACTGCCGGAAGAGCTGAAGACGCGTCCCGAACGCAAGGCCGGGCAGGAGCCGACGGCATCGCTGACCCTCGAGGCCTACAAGCGGCTGAAGACCGAGCTCGAGGAGCTCGTGACCAACGGACGGGACCGGATCGCGGAGCGCCTCAAGGTGGCACGCGAGCACGGGGACATCCGGGAGAACGCCGAGTACGACGCCGCCAAGGACGCGCAGGGCCTGATGGAATCGCAGATCCGCCGGCTCCAGGAGGCGCTCCGCGATCCGGAGATCGTCGAGGCGCCGACGGAAGCGGACGCGATCATGCCGCACATGCTCGTCACTGTCCGCTCGCTCGACGACGAGGACGACGAGGAGACGTACCTCCTGGCGGAGCACGGCGAGGAGCGAGCTCCGGGGGCGCGAACGGTCACGACGTCGTCCCCGCTCGGGACGGCCTTGATGGGTGCGTCGAAGGATCAGGAGGTGCTCGTGCAGGCGCCCGGGGGGAGCTTCCGCTACGTGGTCGTCGGCTTCGAGCCGTTCGTCGGTTGATGAGCGAGAGCTGATGGGCCGGCGCGCGGCCGCGGGGCATCGCTCGAGACCCCACGTCGCGCGCGAGGCGCCGAAGGTCCGCGACCTGCCGAAGCCTCGGAAGAACGAATCGGCGGCCGGGGGCGCGATCCAGTGGGCGTTCCAGTGGCCGTACCGGGCGATCCTCGCGTTCCTCATCTGGGCACGGGTGCGACCCTGGCACCTGACGGTCGCGGCGCTCGTCCTCAACGTGGCGACGGGCGTGCTGATCATCACGGGGGACTGGTTCCTCGCGGGCTGGGCCCTGCTCGCGGCCGGCCTGTGCGACGTCTTCGACGGGTCGGTCGCGAGGCACTACGGCCAGCAGAAGCGGTCGGGGGCGTTCATGGACTCGGTCCTGGACCGTGTCGCGGACGCGATCCTGTTCGCCTGTCTGTTCTGGGCGCTCGCGGAAGATGGGAGGCGCCTCGACGCCGCGCTCGCGCTCTTCACGCTGGTCGTGAGCTTGTCCGTGAGCCACATCCGAGCCGAGGCCGAAGCCGTCGGTGTGCAGCTCACGGAGGGCTTCTTCCAGCGACTGGAGCGATTCATCGCGCTGATCATCGGGCTCGTCATCCCCGGCGCGATGACCCCGATCCTGGTGGTCCTCGCCGCGCTCGGAGCGGTGACGGCGCTCCAGCGCGGCTGGTCCGCGCTCGTCCGAGCCTAGGCCGATGGAGTTCGTGCGCGTCGCTTCGCTCGCCGAGATCCCGGAGGGCGAGATGCGGGCGTTCGACCTGTCCTCCGGACGGGTCGCCGTGGCGCATGTGGAGGCGAGACTGTTCGCGTTCGCCGATGAGTGCACGCATGCGGGGTGCGCCCTCTCGGAAGGCGACTTCGACGATCGGGCGGCCACCGTCGAGTGTGCGTGCCACGGGAGCGTCTTCGACGTGGAGACGGGAGAGCCGATCGATGGCCCGGCGCAGGATCCGGTCGCGATCTATCTGGCCCGGCTCGTGGAGGGGTGGGTCGAGCTCGCCGATCAGCCGGTCCGCGAGGGCGGCTGACCCGGGATTGGCTCCCCGAACGCGCTCCGGGGTAGTCTCGCCCCTCGGCCTATCTGCTGGCTCCCGGCGAACGAGGAGGCTTCCCCGATGACCGACGCGCCGATCCGCTTCGATCTCCCGCACGATCAGCTGCCGACCGCGTGGCTGAACATCATGCCCTCCATCGCGCAGGCCGGGATCCAGCCCTTGCCGCCGTTGCACCCGGGGACACACGAGCCCGTCACGCCGGATCTCCTGGCCCCGCTGTTCCCGGAAGCGCTGATCCTCCAAGAGGTCTCCACCGATCCGTGGGTCGACATCCCGGGTGAGATCCTCGACGTCTACCGGCTCTGGCGGCCATCCCCGCTGCAGCGGGCCGTCCGTCTGGAGAAGGCGCTCCAGACCACGGCGCGGATCTACTACAAGTACGAAGGCGTTTCCCCGGCGGGGAGCCACAAGCCGAACACCGCGATCGCGCAGGCCTTCTACAACAAGGTGGCGGGGACGAAGCGCCTGGCCACCGAGACGGGCGCCGGGCAGTGGGGCTCCGCGCTCGCGATGGCGTCGAAGTTCTTCGGCCTGGACTGCCAGGTGTTCATGGTGAAGGCGTCGTACGAGCAGAAGCCGTACCGGCGGATCTTCATGGAGACGTTCGGCGCCGAGGTGGTGCCGTCCCCGTCACCGACCACGCAGGCGGGGAAGGCGATCCTCGAGGCCGACCCGGACTCGACGGGCTCCCTCGGGATCGCCATCAGCGAGGCCGTCGAGGTGGCGGCCACCTCCGGTGGCGCGATCAAGTACTCGCTCGGATCGGTGCTGAACCACGTCTTGCTCCACCAGACCGTGATCGGCCTCGAAGCGAAGGCGCAGATGGAGCTGACCGGGGACAGCCCCGATGTCGTGATCGGGTGCGTCGGCGGCGGGTCCAACTACGCCGGGCTGGCCTACCCGTTCATGGCCGATCGGTTGGCGGGCGCCACGCCGGATCTGCGGTTCCTCGCCACGGAGCCCGCCGCGTGCCCGACCCTCACCGAGGGTCGGTTCGCCTACGACTTCGCCGACACGGGCCAGATGGGGCCGCTGATCCCGATGTACACGCTCGGGCACACGTTCGTCCCCGCACCCGTGCACGCGGGCGGGCTCCGGTACCACGGGGACTCGCCGTCCTTGTCGCTGCTGGTGAAGCACGGTCACATGGAAGCTGTCGCGTTCTCGCAGAACGCGGTGTTCGACGCGGCCGTCCAGTTCGCCCACACCGAGGGGATCGTGCCGGCCCCCGAGTCGGCCCATGCCGTCCGTGGAGCGATCGATGAGGCGATCGAGGCGCGCGATGCCGGAGAGGAGCGTGTGATCCTCTTCGGGCTGTCGGGTCACGGCGCGTTCGACATGCAGGCCTACGACGATTATCTGAACGGCCGCCTGCCCGAGGTGGAGTACCGGCAGGAGGACGTGACGGCGTCGATGGCGAACGTGCCCGACGTCCCGGTCCCCGGGGAGCCCACCCGGGCCTAGATCTCGGTGTCGAACGTCCGCGGCGAGAGCCCGAACTCCTCCGCGGCGAGCTTCGCGATCTCTCGCGCGACGACCGTGTACCCGACGGCGTTGAAGTGGAGACCATCGCCCTCCCGGATCAGGACCACGCGGTTGCCCTCGCGGAGGTACGCCGTGTATCCGCCGGCGGGATCGCGGAAGCGGTTCCACGAGTCGAAGTAGACGACATCGCTGGAGATGCTCGCGGCGAACTCGAAGAGGTCGTTCTGACGTCTCGAATGCTCGCGCAACCGGAAGTCGGCGGAGATCGGCAGGCCGGCCCACACGACCTTCGCGCCTCGCGACGTGGCGATCCGCATCATCCTCAACACCCGGTCCCGGTATACGGGCGGCCATGCCGCGGTACCGATCAACGCCTCACGGTTGCCACGCACGTCCTGCAACGACTGATGGTCGTTCTCTCCGAGCATCACGATCACGAGGTCCGGATCGAACCGGTCGACGATGCGACGCATCGTGTAGGGCCAGTTGAAGTAGTCGGGGCGTGCCAGCCCCGTCGAGATCCTGCCCTGACCCGAGACGGTCACCAGTCGCGGCCGGAACACTCGCTCGGCGAAGTAGCCGAGACCGGCGGCGAGGGAATCGCCGACGATCGCCACGCGGAGCTTCCGCTCCGGCGTCGGCACTCGGATCGGTTCGTTCTCCCCGTCACCATCTCCCTCCCCGTCGTCGGGGTCGTCCGGTGGCGCGAGGGGGATGTCCTCGGGCGGGGGGACGAACGCGCCCTCCGTCCCGCCCACCTCATGGCCGACGGCGCGCTCGATCGTGTCGGCGAGCTGGTCGAGACCGAT
>JAJNBA010000091.1 GCA_021155985.1 Actinomycetes bacterium | reverse complement strand
CCGGGAGCTGGAGGATCTCGTCGAGAGAACGGATCTGCACGAGGTGTGGGAGCTCACGGAACGGCACCTCCCCTTCATCCCGCGCGAGCTCCTGGAGCGGTGCCTGCGCTGCGTGCAGCCGGGCGCGTCGCGATGGCTCCAGATCCGGACGGCAGCCCGCCTGCAACGCGCGCTCGCCGGCTGCAGCCGACGCCCGCCGGTCCTCGATACCGGTCTGCGCATGTGGAGGCGTGGCAGGACGGTGCTGCGGCGCAAGGTCGTCCGTCGGGGGCCCGTCAGGAGCCGGATGTCCTCCGGCGGTGCGTTGGTCGCCATCGTGGGAGGAGATGGGGCAGGGAAGACGACCGTGGTGGACGGGCTCTCGAGCTGGCTCGCCTCCGAGCACATCGACTCCTCGACGGTCCACATGGGGAAACCGCCGTGGTCTGCGCTCACGGCGATCGTCAAAGGATCGCTGAAGCTCGCCGCGGCGACGAAACGGACGTCGACATCGTCAGCGAAGTCGCTCCGGTCGTCCCTTTCCGCCGGCGAGGGCGGGTTGAGTGTGCGGAACCGAGCGCGCCTCGTCTGGGAGGTCCTCACGGCCCGCGATCGATTCCGCACGTACCGGAAGGCCAGACGTCTCGCCACGAACGGGGCGATCGTGATCTGCGACCGATACCCACTGCCGGAGGTCTCCCTGATGGACGGAGCGGTGACCGGCCGGTTGAAAGATCCGTCGGCATGGGGCCGATGGGCCGCATGGCTGGCCGGACTCGAGCGACGCTACTACGAGCGCATCCGGGACCCCGACACGCTGATCGTGCTGCGGGTCGATCCCGATACGGCCGTGGAGCGGCGGCGCGGGATCGAACCGGAGTCCTCTGTTCGCCCGCGTTCCGAGGAGATCTGGGGGATCGATTGGAGCGGAACGTCTGCGATCGTGATCGACGCGGCCTCGCCGAAGGACGACGTCCTGTCCGAGGTCAAGGCCATCATCTGGTCCAGGCTCTAGTGACGCCGAGGGACGGCGGATGAAGACGGATGACACGACTCCGAGGTCCGCGCCGAGAGGACGGCTGGGCCGGATGGTCTCCCGGGTGGTCTCCGACGGCAGCCTGACGAAGAAGGCATCCCTCAACGCGGCCGCGTCGACGGCGGAGCAGGGTGCGAGGATCGTCGCCGGACTGATCATCAGCCCGATCCTCCTCACGCGGCTGGGGGATGTGTTCTTCGGCATCTGGCAGATCCTGCAGCGTCTCATCGGCCACGCGTCACCGGCGAGCGGTCGTCCCGGAGAGGCCCTGAAGTGGACCATCGCCCACGAGCAACGTTCGACCGACTACGACTTCAAGCGACGGCAGGTCGGCAACGCCCTCGCGGTGTGGTTGCTCTTCCTTCCCCTGCTCCTCGCGGTCGGCGGCGTCTTGGCCTGGCTCTCACCCGTGTGGCTCGATGTGCCGCGGGACTCCTTCGGAACCGTCCGCCTGGCGGCGGGCATCCTGGTCCTGGACGCGGTCCTCTTCAGCTTGCTCTACCTCCCGCAGTCCGTCCTCCAAGGGGAGAACCTCGGCTACAAGCGGTTGGGGTTGTCCGTCCTCCTCGTCTTCGTCAGCAAATCCCTCCTCGTGGTCGCTGTCTACTTCGGAGCGGGGATCGGCGGGTTGGCGGTCGCGACGGCGGTCGCGACCGTCCTGTGGGGCGTGACCTATCTGCTGATCGTCCGGAGCCGCGTCGAGTGGTTCGGCATCGCGCGGCCGAGCATCGCAGAGGTCCGTCACTTCGTCGGTCTGAGCTGGTGGTTCCTCCTGTGGAACCTCGTGATGACGATCATGCTCGCGAGCGACGTGGTCGTCCTCGGCGTGGTCGGTTCGCCCGCGCTCGTCACGACGTACACGCTGGCGAAGTACCTTCCGCAAGCGATCATCGTCGCGGTCGCGACGCTCATCGTCGCGATCATGCCCGGGCTCGGAGGGATGATCGGCGCCGGCGAGCTGACGCGCGCCGTTCGCATCCGCAAGGAGACGATGAGCCTGATCTGGCTCTTCACGATCGTCGCGGGGACGACGGTCCTCCTGTGGGAGGCGTCCTTCCTCCGGCTCTGGGTCGGCGAGGAGTATTACCCGGGGTCCGGCGCCGTCTTGGTGATCATGCTGATGGTGCTCCAGTTCGGATTGATCCGGACGGACGCCAACATCATCGATCTGACGCTGAACCTCCGGGCGAAGGTGCTCCTCGGAGCGATCTCCGCCGTGGCGTCGATCGGTCTCGCATGGCTCTTCGTCGGCCCGATGGAGCTGGGCATCGTCGGGCTCGTCCTCGGATTCATCGTGGGTCGAACGATCCAGAGCATCGGCTACCCCTGGATGATCGGCAGGTTGCTCGAGATCCCTCCCGAACGGCAGCTCAGAGGGATCGTCCGTCCCGCGATCGCCACCGGCCTCCTGTTCGGCGGAGCCGGTGCGCTCGCGGATTCGCTCCACGCCGGATCGTGGGCGGCGCTCGTCCTGTCCGTTGGCCTTTCGGTCGCGGTCCTCGCGCCCGTCGTGTTCCTCGCCGGCCTGCAGCCCGATGTCCGGCGCCTGCTCTGGCTCCGACTCCGAAAGGTGGCTCGGCTCGCATGAACGTTTCCGCGGACGCTGCGGCCGGCGGCTCGACGAGCTCCTCGACGGATGCCAAGGTCCGCGTCGCGATCTTCACGGCGAACATGGATGGCGGGGGCGCCGAGCGTGCGATGGTCAAGCTTGCCGGAGGCATCGCGGATCGCGGATTCGACGTCGACCTCGTGCTCAGCGATGCTTCGGGGCACTATCTCGCAGAGGTCCCACCGGAGGTCCGTATCGTGAACCTTCACGCCAGCCGCGTGCTCGCGAGCCTTCCGGGCCTCGTCCGGTACCTCCGCCGGGAACGGCCCGCGGCGATGTTGACATCGATGAACTACGTGAACGTCGTCGGCATCTGGGCCAGAGCTCTGGCCCGGGTCGACACGCGACTGGTCGTGAACGAACAGAACGCCCTGTCGCTCGAGGCGGCGCACTCACCTCGACGACGGCATCGGATGCTTCCGCGGTTGATCGGGCGGTTCTATCCGTGGGCCGATCGGATCGTGTCCGTCGCCCGCGGCACAGCCGACGATCTCTCCCGGACCGCGGGTCTTCCCCGCGAGCGGATCGACGTCGTACACAACCCGATCGTGACGCCGGAGCTGAAGCAGCTCGCGAACGCTCCGCTCGACCATCCGTGGTTCCGCCCCGGAGAGCCGCCCGTCGTGGTCTCGGTGGGGAGGCTCGCGCAGCAGAAGGACTTCGGGACGCTCCTCCGCGCCTTCGCGCAGGTTCGCGAGGATCGTGAGGCCCGATTGGTGATCCTGGGCGAAGGGCCGGAACGGGGGTCGCTCGAAGCCCTCGTCAGCGAGCTCGGTCTCGACGGTGTTGCGGCCCTTCCCGGCTGGGTGCAGAACCCGTACCCCTGGATGAAGGGTGCCGGCGCCTACGTCCTTTCGTCGAGATGGGAGGGCCTCCCGTCCGTGCTGATCGAAGCGCTCTATTGCGACGTGCCGATCGTGGCCACCGACTGCCTCAGCGGCCCCCAGGAGATCCTGGACGGCGGCAGGCATGGCCTGCTCGTGGAGGTCGGTGACGTGGACGGGCTGGCCCGCGGGATCCGATCGGCCCTGGCGGGCGAGGTCCCGGCGCCGGCGCCTGAGAGCTGGCGTCCGTACGAGCAGGAGTTCGTCGTCGGCCGATATCTCGAGGTCCTGGTGGGGGAGTAGCCGTGCGCAAGATCGTCTTCGGGCTTTCTTTGATCCTGATCTTCACGATCCCCTGGGAGGGTGCGTTCCATCTGCCGGGCCTGGGCACGACGGCGACGGTGATGGGCATCATCGTCGGCGCGTGCTGGCTGTTCATGATCGTCGTCGCCGGCCAGATGCGACGGCCGGTCCTGTTCCTGTTCGCCGTGGCGGGGTTCGTCGCGTGGGTCGCGCTCACGACGTTCTGGAGCCCCGATCCCGTCGAGAGCCTCGGCTCCGTATACCTGTGGCTGCAGACCCTGCTGTTCGTCTACATCCTGTGGGACCTCTATCGGACGAAGGCAGCGCTGCTCGCGGGACTGCAAGCGTACGTCCTCGGTGCCTACACCGCCGTCGGAGGTGCGATCCTCAACTACGTTCAGTCCAACGCGTTCTACACCAATGACGAGCGGTACAGCCTCGGCAACACCAACCCGGATGGGTACGGCTTCATCCTCGCGCTGGGCATCCCCGTCGCCTGTTACCTGGCGGCGTCGCCGGAGACCCCGAAGGTCTTCCGGTTCATCAACTATGGCTATCTGCCAGTGGCGTTCCTCGGGGTGGCACTCTCGGGCACGCGCACCGCGTCGGTGGGGGCGGCCATCGGCCTCCTGTACGGCCTCGCCACGTTGACGAAGCTGAAAACCCTCACCCGGGTCGTCGTCGTGGTGCTCCTCGGCGTGTCCCTGTTCGTCGTGCTCCCGATCGTGCAGCCGTTGACTTCCTTCCAGCGCCTCGGGACGACCGGGACGGAGGTCACGGAGGGAGACCTGAACGGCCGCACCGGCCAATGGGCGCAAGGGCTGCGAGCGTTCATGGAGCACCCCGTCCTGGGTGTCGGCACGGACATGTACCGAACGGTGAACACGTTGAACAAGACCGCGCACAACTCGTACCTGTCGGTGCTCGTCGAGGAAGGCTTGATCGGGTTCACGATCTTCCTGGCGATCCTCGGGATCGTCGCCCTGCACGTGTTGCGCCTCCCGAAGTGGGACCGCAACTTCTGGCTGACCTCCCTGCTCGTGTGGGCGATCGGCGCGTCCACCCTCACGTGGGAGCACCGGAAGACCACGTGGCTCTTCCTCACGTTCGCCGTCGTCGCGGCGGTGATCGGCGCACGGCGCTCGTCGGCGCCGAACGACGTCATCGATCTCACCGACGACGAACTGGTCGAGGTCCGACTCGCATGACGCTGCCGACCTTCCTGGTCATCGGCGTGCCCCGCGCCGGGACGACGTGGCTGCACCAGCTCCTCTCGGCGCATCCCGACGTGTACCTTCCCTCGCGCCGCAAGGAGGTGCGCTTCTTCGATCGCCACCACGAGGAAGGACAGGGGTGGTACGAGGGGTTCTTCTGCCCTCCCGATGAGGCCCGGCGGTACTCGGCGATCGGCGAGATCTCCCCCCAGTACCTGTACTGCGATGCGTGCCCGGAACGGATCTCCACCCTTCTGCCCGAGGCGAAGCTCCTCGTGATGCTCCGCCACCCGGTAGATCGCGCGTACTCCCAGTTCGGCTTCGTGATCCAGCGGCGGGACTTCCGCGGCTCCTTCGAGGAGTTCGTCGCCACGAGGCCTCGGGCATTGGAGATGGGCTTCTACAGCCGGTACCTCGAGCGGTACCTCGATCACTACGACAGGCAGCGGATCCTCCCGGTCCTCTTCGAAGAAGCCGTATCCGAGGGGAGCGCGGTTCGGGGCGAGCTGGCGAGGTTCCTGGGGGTGGACCAGAGCCTCTTCCCCGATGCCACCGAGCGGGTCAACCCGAGCACGGTTCCGCGCTTCCGGACGATCTCGAGCGCCGCCGTGAAGGTCGGTCGGCGCATGCGGAGGTACAAGCTGGAGTGGCTCGTGGATCTGGCCGGTCGGATGGGCCTGAGGCGCGCGTTGACGAGCGGGCGTCGCGTGCCGCCGCTGGATCCGCAGTTGCGGCGGGAGCTGAGCGGGCACTACGTGACGGAGTTCGAGACGCTCGAGCGCTCCTGGGGGTTGGATCTGGCGACGTGGAAGGTCCCGCGAGCCGATGCCCCCCCTGGGGAGAACCGCGCCGGGGTCCGGCACGGGAGGACATCGTGAATCGCCCGCTGAACGTCCTGATCGTCTCGCAGCCCGTGAGTTACGGGGTCGCGATCTGCGTCCGCGATCTGACACAGGCAGCCGTCGCCGCCGGTCACCGGGTCACCGTGGTGAGCCCCGACTCCTCGCACGGTCCGCTCGCCGGGTGGATCGAGGCCGCCGGGGCCCGACACCTCCCGCTGAACATGGCTCGGACACCGGCCCTCAGGGACGTCTCCGACCTGCTTGCCATCCGGCGGCTGAGCCGTGGCCGAGACGTGATCCATCTCCATTCCTCGAAGGCAGGTGCGCTCGGGCGCGTCGCGGCGATGTCCATCGGGCGACGCCATCGACCCGCGGTCGTCTTCACCGCTCACTACTGGTCCTGGCTCGTGGGTGGACGCTGGGCTCGTCTCTACCGATGGATCGAACGGGTGCTCGCTCGACGGTGCGACGCGATCGTCGCGGTGTCGGACGGGGAGGCGGAGGAAGGTCGCGCAGTCTTGGGTGCTCGCGCGCCCCTGCGATCGATCCCCAACGGGGTCGATCGTGATCGGTTCTCTCCGATCGGCGACCGAGCCGACAGGATCGACGACGTGCCGCTCATCGTCTGCGTGGGAAGGCTCAGCGAACAGAAGGGGCAAGACGTGGCGATCCGCGCGCTCGCCCTCCTGGCCGATCGGACGGCACGTTTGCGCCTCGTGGGCGACGAGAGCGGGCACGGAGAACGCGCGCGGCTCGACGCTCTCGCGGCGTCGCTGGGGGTCTCCGACCGGATCGAATGGCGCGGTGGCGTCGATACGACGGCGCCGGAGTACCGCGCCGCCGACGTGGTCGTTGCCCCCTCACGATGGGACGGTCTCTCCCTCGCCCTTCTCGAAGGGATGGCGTGCGGGGCGGCGATCGTGGCGAGCGAGGTGAACGGGAGCGAGTGCCTCGGAGAAGCCGGCCGGATCGTGCCGCCGGACGATCCGGGGTCTCTCGCTGAGGCCGTGGCCGATCTCCTCGGGAGCCCGCCCGAGAGGGCGCGGCTGGGCCGGGCGGCCCGAGAGCGCAGCCGTTCGTTCGATCTCGCCACCACCATGGAACGGAACCTCGACCTGTGGTCGGGCCTCGCGGATCGTGCCGCCGGTGGCCGGGATGCCGCCGCCACGCGGGCGGTCGCCGACGGTGGGGAAGGAGCGGCTCGATGGACCAACACCTCGACGTCTTGACGACCGAACGACCGGCCATGGATGCCCCGATCCCGTACGTATGCATGCCGGGCAGCCCGTACACCGGCTCGACGCTCCTCGGGATGCTCTTGGGGAACCATCCGGAATGCGCGTCGATCGGCGCGGCCACCGGGCTCACCGCCCGGGTCGATGTCTCGACGTACCTCTGCTCGTGCGGCGCGAGGTTCACCGATTGCGGGTTCTGGGGCCGCATCGCCCGGAGAACCGTGGAGCTCGGGTACCCGGTGACGGTGTTCGAGAAGGACTTCTGGAACACCCATGTGCGGGTCTCACGACGGCGATGGCTGAACGGGCTCCTCGTGAGCTCCCTCGGCAGCGATGTGCTGACCTGGTGCCGGGACGCCGTGCTGCACCGGGCCGGACCCGTGGCGCGGCGGATCGCGGAGGCTCGATCCGCTTCGTGGAGCCTGGCACGCGCCGTCCTGGAACAGACGGGGAAGGGAACGTTCGTGGACACGGCCCGCGATCACCAGCGGCCGCGCTACCTGGCCGAGATGCCGCGCCTCGACGTGAAGGTCATCCACCTCGTGCGGGACCCGCGGGGCAACGTGGCGAGCATCATGAAACACACCAAGGTCAGCGTCGAGAAGGCAGCCCGCCAATGGCGGCACTACAACGTCGAAGCGGATCGGGTCAGGCGACGCTTCCCCCGCGACTCGTGGATGCTCCTCTACTACGAGGAGCTCTGCGCGGAACCACAGGCGTCGCTCGACCGCGTGGCCCGGTTC
>JAJNBA010000090.1 GCA_021155985.1 Actinomycetes bacterium | reverse complement strand
GTGTCACCCTCGGGCCGGAGGATGAGCTGATCGTGCGGCTCGATCACGTCGATCGTCCCTTCGAGGCCTTCCTCCACGAGGAGGGTGAAACCGGAGGCGTGCTCCACCACGCGATCGGTGGGACCGGCTTCGTCCGTCAGCTCGAAACGAACGCCGCCCGCGTCGCGGACGACACGCACCCGGGCGTCGGGGTTGAATCGGCGCGCTGCCGCGTCGGCTCGGGAAAGGATGTCGATGGCCCAGTCCGTGAACCCCAGCACGGCTCGGAGTCTAGGCGTGCGACGGGACATCCCTCTGCCGTCGAGCATGTAACCGGCATCCGAGTATCGACGGTTTCAGTGCGGTATCCTGTGGCGATGGAGGCTGGACTCGTTCCCCGGTCGGTCCACGAGGAGGATGCGACGCGCGCCGCCCCCGACGACCTCGAGCTCGTGCGCGGCTTCCTCTCCCTCCACGATCACGAGCACGGGGAACCCGAGGGGATGCCGCCGAGCCTCGAGAGCCTCCGATGGTGGCTCGGGGCGAGGGAGCTGCTCCCCGCCGAGGAGCACGTGAGGGATCAGGACCTGGCCTGGGCGCTCCGCGTCCGCGACGCTCTGACGGCCAAGGTACGCGAGAGCATGGGCGAGCCGCGTGACGAGGAGGCGACGGCCCTGCTGAACCGCGCGGCGGAGGAGACGGGCGTCCGTGTCTGCTTCGGGTGCGCGGAGGGGGACGCGATCCACGTGGAGGCGGGGGGCGTCCGCGGCGCGATCGGACAGATCCTCGGCACGGCCTTCCTCGCCGAACTCGACGGGCGATGGGAACGGTTCCGGATCTGTCACGATGCCGGCTGCTCGACGGTCTTCTTCGATCGATCGAAGAACAAGAGCGGCAAGTGGTGCTCGATGAGCTCCTGCGGCAATCGGGCCAAGGTCCGAGCGTTCCGTGCGCGTCAGGCGGCGGAGTGACGACGCTCGATCTGCCGCTCCGGGCCCCGGGTGGCGAGCCGGTCGACCTCTGGAGGACGCTGGTCTCCCACGGTTTCGCCGAGCTCTCCCCGACCGACCTCGACGAGGCGCGCCGGACGCTCGCGTTCACGGTCCGCGTGCCGGGCGGGCGCCCGCGCCGGGTCCGGATCTCGGAGGGAGCACGCCGCTCGGCACGCCTCGAGGTCCTCGGCCCGCCACCGGGCCCGAAGGTCGTCCGCGCGGTGCTCGACGGGGCCGCCCACGTCCTGCGGCTCGATCAGGACCTCTCGCCGTTCTATGTCCTCGCCGAGGGAGACCCCGACCTCGCGTGGGCAGCCGCCGGCGCGGGCCGGATGCTCCGCTCACCGACGGTCTTCGAGGACGTCGTGAAGACGGTCTGCACCACGAACTGCGCGTGGAGCGCCACGGTGCGCATGGTGGATGCCCTCGTCACCCACCTCGGTGACCCCGCTCTCGGCGGCGACGGCCCGCTCACGAACGCCTTCCCCTCGCCGGAGGCGATGGCCGGCGCGCCGGAGTCCTTCTACCGGGAGGTCGTCCGGGCGGGCTACCGCGGCGCCTACCTGATCGGGCTCGCACGAGCGGTGGCAGCAGGCGAACTCGACCTCGAGGGCTTCGCGACGGCGACGCCCACGGATCTGTCGGACCTCGAGCTCGAGGCGGCGCTGCTCGCGCTCCCCGGCGTCGGCCCGTACGCGGCGGCGCACATCATGATGACGCTCGGCCGGCACTCCCGCCTCATCCTGGATTCGTGGACGCGCCCCAAGTACACGAGGCTGGTGGGCCGGACGAAGGCGGTCTCCGATCGTGCGATCGAGAAGCGCTTCCGTCGGTACGGGGACTTCGCCGGCCTCGCGTTCTGGCTCTTCGTCACCCGAGACTGGGTCGACGACGGGCCCGGGTGACCTCGGGCCTATACTTCGCGAGCCGCGAGGCGTCGATGCACCGGCCCCTCACCTGGCGAGGTCTCACCGAGAGCGATCACACGATGACGGTGCCCTTATGTCCCCGCGGACGAACCCCGTACGCCGGGCGGATCCGGCCGGCGCGCGTGGGGGGTGGGCGTGGGGTCCTGATCGCCGGGGCGGGCTCCGTGGGCTGCGGGCCTCGGCTCCGCGTCCGCCCGCCTCGCGCGCCGAGCGCGCCGCCTCCTCGGCTACTGGCGCTCGGAGCGCCGGACGCTCCGCCAGGGCATCGTGGCCCTCGCGCTGAGCACGTGCGCTGGCTTCGTGGCCGGCCTCGTCCTCGGCTCGATCACGGGCACGCTCGAGAAGCTCCCTGGCCTGCTCGTGCTGATCCCGGCAGCGGTCGGCATGCGCGGAACGATCTTCGGCGCGATGGGTGCCCGCCTCGGCACGGGCGTCGCCGCCGGCCTCTTCGAGCCGACCCTCCGTCGCGGGACCCTCCTCTCGAACAACGTCGTCGTGGGGATCCTCTCGGCACTCTTGACGTCCTTCTACCTCGCCGCCCTCGCGAAGCTCGTGGCCTCCGCCTTCGGCGAGGAACCGGTGATCTCGTTCTGGGATCTCGTGACGATCTCCGTGATCGGCGGGGTCCTCGCCTCCTCGATCACCCTCATCGTGACGATCGGCATCGCCGTGCTGTCGTTCCAAAGGGGATGGGACCTCGACGCCGTGTCGACACCGATGGTCACGGCGATCGGCGATATGGTCACGCTCCCGGCGCTCTTCCTGGCGAGCCTCTTCGTCGCCAACGACACCGTGAGCGGGGTGACCGCGGGGATCTGCACCGCCGCGACGGTCGCGGCCCTGCTCGCCGCTTTCCGCGCAGTGGCGGCCGTCCGACGGATCCTCCTGGAGATGCTGGCGGTTGTCGCGCTCGCGCCGCTCCTCGACATCGTCGCGGGAGCGCTGCTCCAGGCGCACGGCGGCGAGCTGCGGGCGGTCCCGGCCGTGCTGATCCTGATCCCGCCGTTCATCTCGCAAGCGGGCGCTCTGGGTGGGATCCTCTCGTCCCGGCTCTCGTCGAAGCTGCAGCTCGGCGTCATCACGTCCCGAGGACGCCCGGAGATCCCGGCGCTCGTGGACGGCGTCATCGTATGCGTGCTGGGCGTGGCGGTCTTCACGGCGATCGGCGCCGTGTCGTGGGCCCTGTCGAGGCTCACGGACGGCCCGGATCCGGGCGCCGCCGCGTTGATCGGGGCCACGATGCTCGCCGGCGCGATCGTCCTGCCGATCACGCTGGTGGTCGGCTACTACCTCGCCGTGCTCACCTCGCGCTTCGGCATCGACCCCGACAACCAGGGCGTTCCCTTCATCACGTCGCTCCTGGACCTCGCCGGCGTGGCGGCGATCCTCCTCGTCATGAGAACATCCGGGGTACTCCCGTGATGGACGAACAGCCCCGCAACGTCAAAGACCTCCTCGTCGAACTGAAGGACGCCTCGGAGCTCATGGTCGACCTGGCCTACGCGGCCGTCTTCTTCAACGAGGAGAAGCTGGCACAGGAGGTCGACCGGCTCGAGCAACGGATGAGCGGGCACCTCCACCGACTGCGGATCACGGCGATGCTCGCGGCTCGCAGCCAGGAAGACGCAGAGGGGATGGCCGCGGTGTTGTGGATCGCGCATGCCATCGAACGCGTGGGCGATGCCGCGTCCGACATCGCGCGGGTCGTGGCCGCGCGTCTCGGGATCCCGGACGCCCTCCGACAGGATCTCCGGCACGCCGACGAGGTGACGGCGCGGCTCAGGATCCGTGAGGACGGCCCCGGAGCCGGAAGGACGCTCCGCGACCTGTCCCTGCCCACGGAGTCGGGCATGTGGGTGGTCGCGATCCGCAGCGGCATGGACTGGCGATTCGATCCCGGCGCCGACGACGTGATCTCCGTCGGAGACGTCCTGTTGATCCGGGGGCCCGAGGAGGGCGTGAACCACGTCCGCGAGCTGGCCGGCGCGCCCCCGCTCCCCGACGCCCCCACCGAGGAGCCGCCACCGCTCTCCGAGCTCGACCGGGCCGTCGACATCCTCGTGGAGATGAAGGACCTCGCCGAGGCGGCGGTCGGACTCGCGTACTCGGCGCTCCTGTTCAACAACCGCTCCCTCGCAGCCGAGGTCGGCACGCTGGAGGCGCGCTCCGACATCCTGCACGACGAGTTGGAGTCCTGGGTCCTCCGCGCGGCGCCCGAGGCTCGCGATCCCGACGCCCTCCGCGGACTCCTCCGACTCGGCGCCGCCTCTGAGCACATGTGCGATGCCGCACGCGACATGACTTGGTACGTGGAGCAGGGCGAGCCGCTCCATCCGGTCGTCCAGCTCGCTCTGGAAGAGACGGAGGAGACGAGCTCCGAGGTCGTCGTGGAGCGCGGGTCCCACGCCCCGGGCCACTCCCTCAAGGAGCTGCGTCTCGAAACCGAGACCGGGATGTTCGTGCTCGCCGTCCAGCGCGGTTCCCGCTGGATCTACCGCCCCCGGGCGCGGTTCACCGTTCAGGAGGGCGACCGACTGATCTCCGTCGGACCCGAGGAGGGCGAGGAGGCGCTCGCAGCGTTGACCCGAGCCCCGGTCGTCGCGCACGGCTAGGGCGGGTCCTTGTTCGGCCTTCGGGGCTGGCCTAGCCTCCCCTCATGGAGGCCTTCGTCTACCTTCGCGTGCATCCGGGCAGCATCGTGTCGGTGCGGAACCAGCTCACGTCCTCGGCGGTCGCGCGCCGCTCGATCGTCGTGATCGGCGACTGGGACGTTCTCTGCCTCATCGACGGGCCCGATCTCGCCTCGATCGGGACCGGCGTCCTCTCCGAGATCCAGATGATCGAGGGCATCGCTCGCACCTACACGGCGCCGGTGGTCCCCCCTGATCGCCTCGGGGTCGTGGGGTTCGGGGGGCTCCCCACGCCACAGATCATCCGGGGAGCCTGCTACGTCCACATCGCGGCCGAGCCCGGGGCGGCCGCAGGGCTCTACGAGAGGCTCTCCGAGATCGGCGGGGTCTCCGGGGCCGCCGTGCTCGGTGGTCGGTGGGACCTGATCGTGTGTGTGCCGGAGCCGTGGGAGGTGGCCTCCGGGATCGTGCTCGACAAGATCCAGGCGCTCCCGGGCGTCCGGACCACCAGCACGCTCGTCTCCGTGGACTACGAGGAGCCCGAAGAGGATCGCGACCAGTTCAGCGCCTGGTCGTAGACCCCAGCGAACTGACGTAGACCCCAGCGAACTGACGTAGACCCCAGCGAACTGACGTAGACCTCAGCGAACGGTCGTAGCCCGAACCCCCGGAGGGAGCGCGAACCGCACCCGCTCCAGCGTGATCAGCGCCTGCTCGACCCGATCGAAGCCCCTGGCGGCGAGCCACTCGATCATGTCCGTGACGAGCCATTCGGGTGCGGAGGCTCCGGAGGTGAGACCGACGACCTCGGTGCCGTCGAGCCAGGCCGGGTCCACCTCACTCGCATCGTCCACCAGATAGGCAGGGGTCCCCCGCTCTCGGCTGACCTCGGCGAGTCGATTGGAATTGGAGGAGTTCTTAGAGCCGATCACGAGCACGACGTCGGCGAGTCGAGCAACCTCCTTCACGGCATCCTGCCGGTTCTGGGTTGCGTAGCAGATGTCTTCGCGAGGTGGGGACTGGATCGCCGGGAACCGCGATCGCAGGACCTCGACGATCTGGCTCGTCTCGTCGACCGACAGCGTGGTCTGGGTGAGGTAGGAGAGCTGATCCGGGTTGGGGACCTCCACCGTACGGGCCTCATCGACCGACTGGACGAGGATCGTGCGCTCCGGCGCCTGCCCGCTCGTCCCCTCGACCTCCTCGTGCCCCGCGTGCCCGATCAGCAGGATCGTTCGGTCGTCGTCGGCGAACCGGCGCGCCTCGAGGTGCACCTTCGTGACGAGCGGACACGTGGCGTCGATCAGCGAGAGCTCCCGGCGCTCGGCATCGGAGTGGACCGTGGGAGACGAGCCGTGGGCCGAGAGCACCACCACCGCTCCCTCGGGCACCTCGTCGAGCTCGTCGACGAAGACGGCGCCCTTGTCCTCCAGCCCCCGCACGACGTGGAGGTTGTGGACGATCTGCTTGCGGACGTACACGGGTCCCCCGTGCTGCTCGAGCGCTCTCTCGACGGCGTCGACCGCGCGCTCGACACCGGCGCAGTAGCCACGAGGAGCTGCGAGAAGGACCGTACCCACCCCCTCATCGTACCCAGCGCTGCCCCCGGGTCCGGTCGCGACCTTCGTCGCCCGGGCCGGGAGCGAGGCCGTGGGCCGATCCCTGGGTCGGTTGCCGACTGTCGGTCTGTCGGGCTAGGGTGGTCGCTGTCGGCTTCGGACCGAGTGGCCCGGTCCTCCTGCGCACGACGCGCGCTTCCCACCTTCCCAGGGTGTGTTTCGGCGTGCGCCCGTGCGTGGGAGAAGGTCGCTCCGACCGGGGTCGACATAGGTCACACAGGAGAGGACGAGACCAGGAGGTGATGCGTACACCCGCGACCTAGCGCGGAGGCCGGGTCCGAGGCGGTGTGAGCCGCGGACGACTCGGCGGGATGTGGCAGCCGGCCACGTTCGCCGCGTGGGTGATCGAGCCCATGACCACGATGATCCGGAAGAGCCGCGGCCTCGTCGCGGCATCGATCCTGACCGCCGTCATCATGAGCTTCCCCAATGCCACGACGTCAGAGGCGATGGTGCAGAACGATCAGCAGCGCGTCGTCTCGACCAACAAGATCTGCCCGATCGACTGGCGACAGAGCACCTGGCACGTGAAGCAGCTCATCCGCTGCGCGGCATGGCATCACGGCGTGAGCACCGAGACGGCGCTCTACGTCGCGTGGCGCGAATCGCGCTACCGGCCGAGCGCCTACAACGCCGCGGGAGGAGCGGCGGGCATCTACCAACACCTCCTCAAGTACTGGCCCGGCCGAGCCGCGGACTTCGGATTCAGGGACTGGTCCGCGTTCAACGCCCGCGCCAACATCATGGTCACGATGCGCATGGTGAAGCACTACGGCTGGGACCCCTGGGTGCTCTGAGCTCAGGGCTGCTCGAGGATCGGACCGCCCGGGCGCGCGAGCGATCGGAGCGCCTCCCGCACGTCATCGCGGGAGGTGGCAACGGCGCTCGCCCCGGGTGTGTCCCGGTCCGTCACGATCCGCATCGCCGGGAACCGCTCCCGGACCAGCGAGACCAGCTGCTCGTGCGGACCGAACACCACCATCGCGTGCGGGCGCTCGGCGTCGACCAGGCCCAACGCATCGGTCTCGCTCGTCGCACCCGGCGTGAGCTCCCACTCCGCGGCGGTCGTCGCGAGCCGGAGAGAACGGAGCTCTTCCTCGTCGCCGGCGACGCAGAGCACCTTGACCGCCCGACACACGGCTAGAGCCACCCCCGCTTCCGGAACCCCAGGTACAGCCATACGCAGGACACGGCCATCAGCCCGAGGGCGAGCGGATAGCCGACGACCCACCGGAGCTCCGGCATGTGCCGGAAGTTCATCCCGTAGATCCCGGCGACCAAGGTCGGGACGAGGATGATCGCCGCCCACGCCGTCAGCTTCTTCATCACCTCGTTGAGCTGATGGGCCGACTGCGCCATCCGGATGTCCACGACCGTGGTGAGGATCTCGCGCACGCCGTCCGTGAGCTCGATGGTGCGGAGCAGGTGGTCGGTGATGTCCCGGAGGTAGGGCACGAGCGGCGCCGTGATCAGGTCCGAGTCGTCGGCGAGTCGGTCGATCAGCTGGCGCATCGGGACCGCGTGACGCCGGAGCTGCACGGCGTCGCGACGGAGACGGAGGATCTCGAGCTGGAGCTCCGGGCCGGCCTCGGCGTGCTGCGGTTCCGGGTCCGATCGGAAGACCTGGTTCTCGAGCTCGTCCGCGCGACCCTCCAGCTCCTCGACCACCTCGAGGTAGTCGTCCACGATCTCATCGGCGATCGCGTAGAGCGCGGAGGCGGTGCCGGGCGCGAGCGTGCACACGATCGGCCACCGCAGCTTCGCCTTCGCCAGGTCGAAGGCCGGCGCGAACCGGAGGGTGATGAGGAACCGAGGCGCGACGAAGACGAAGAGCTCGGATCCCGAGAGGCCGTCCGGTCCCACGGCGAGGGGACGGAAGACGGCGAAGGCGTGGCCCGGGTAGAGGTCGAGCTTGGGACGCTGGTTGCGGTGCCGGACGTCCTCGACGGCGAGGTCGTGCAGATCGAGCTGTCGCTGGATCTCCGCGACGTCGTCGTGGTCCGGGTCGACGGCGTCGACCCAGACCCACTCGCCGTCATCGAGGTCCGAGACGGCGCTCCGAAGATCCGAGAGGGACACGTCGGCGGACTGGATCGCCCCGTCCCGGACGACGTGTACCTCCATCCTCGGAGCGTAACCGGCGCCGGTCGGAACGGGTGGAGGTGCCGTCGTACGGCGGCTCGAAGGCTAGCCTGGTCGCGTCCAGCGAGGAAGAAGGAGGCAGATGGCGCCGAGACGCGAGACTCCGTGGACCCACCCGATCCTGACGCAGCAGGCCGAGGAGCGCGCGAAGAACGTCCAGGACCGGATCGCCGACGCCGTCACCCGCCTCGCCGGCTCGATGTGGTTCGTCTACGTCCACCTCGTCTGGTTCGCGCTGTGGATCGTCCTCCGTGTGGAGCCGTTCCCGTTCGGCCTGCTGACGATGATCGTCTCCCTGGAGGCGATCTTCCTCTCGACCTTCGTGATGATCAGCCAGAACCGGGCGGACGCGAAGCGCGAGGCGCTCGCGGAGCATCAGTGGCAGCTCGTGCAAGCCGAGGAGAAGCAGAACGAGGAGCTCCTCGAGGTCTCCCGTCAGATCCTCGAGCTCACGACGGAGATCCATCGGATGAGCACGACGAACCCTGCTGGCTCGCCCTGATCCCGACCGCGCTCAGGCCACGAACGAGAAGATCTTCTGCAACGCGTACCCGAGGAGAGCGCACGACGGCCACGTGAGGACCCACGCGGCGACCACCTGCCCCGCCACCCCCCAGCGCACCGCCGAGAAGCGCTTGGTCGCGCCGACGCCCATGATCGCGGAGCCGATCGCGTGGGTCGTCGAGACCGGGATGCCGAGCCGAGCCGCGAGCGTGATCACGGTCGCCGCGCCCGTCTCGGCAGCGAACCCTTGGACCGGCTCGAGGTGGGTCATGCGCATACCGAGCGTGCGCACGACCCGCCAGCCGCCGATCATGGTGCCGAGGCCCATCA
The DNA here is from genome assembly GCA_021155985.1 of Actinomycetes bacterium. Lineage (GTDB taxonomy): Bacteria > Actinomycetota > UBA4738 > UBA4738 > HRBIN12 > JAJNBA01. Next base: position 755 of record JAJNBA010000090.1, on the reverse strand, counting down.
CGAGTCCCGCCGAGAGGACGATCCAGGGGGCGATCGTGAGCTCACCGACGTTGCCGGCCGTCCCTGCCTCGTTGAGGGCGATGGTGAGGGCGATGATCCCCATCGTCTTCTGGGCGTCGTTCGTCCCGTGACTGAAGGCCATGAAGGCTGCGGAGAGGATCTGCCCCTTGCCGAAGACCTTCCGGACCGTGGCCATGCGCACGCGCACGAACACCCGATAGATCACCACCATCAGGATGAAACCGAGCAGGAATCCTCCCAGGGGCGAGGAGACGAGTCCGATCAGCGATGCGTTCGTCCCTTCGCTCTCGAGCGCCTCGAGCCCGCCCGCCGCGAACCCGGCTCCGAGCAGGCCGGAGACGAGGGCGTGGGACTCACTCGAGGGGAGACCGTAGAACTGCGCTGCGAGTGCCCAGAGCGTGGCTGCGAGCACAGCCGCCGCAACGGTCTCGAGACCGACGAAGTTGGGATCCACGATGCCTTCGGCGATCGTCTTGGCGACCGCGGTGCCGACGACGAGCGCGCCCACGACGTTCAACACACCGGCCATCAGGACCGCGTGGTGAGGTCGCATCACCCTCGTGGACACGACGGTGGCGATCGAGTTGGGGGCGTCGGTCCACCCGTTGGCGAACTCGAACAGATAGGCCAGGACGAGGACGAACCAGACCATCAGGCGTTCTTCAAGGCGATCGCCTCGAGCATGTTGGAAACGTCCTCGAGCTGGTCGATGGCTCCTTCCGTCTCGTCGATGA
>JAJNBA010000089.1 GCA_021155985.1 Actinomycetes bacterium | reverse complement strand
ATCGTCAAGGTCGATCAAGGGGACCAGGGCGCCGTGTCCGAACCGGCGTTGGTCTGCAGGGCTCTCTAGTCCCCGGTCGGCACGCGGAAGACGCCCTCACCCACGATCCGGACGCCGCCACCCACCCGCACCATCCACGAGTCATCGTCGGGCCGGATGTCGAGGTGCAGGAAGCTGGGCCGCCCCACCATCTCGCCTTGGACGACCACGGCCTCGCCCGGCATCCCCGCGAGGCCGCGCGCTGCGAGGTAGACACCGAGCGGACCCGCGGCCGAGCCGGTCGCGGGATCCTCGCCGACACCGAAGGATGCGTCGAACATCCGCGCGAGCACGTCGCCGTCCCCTCGGATCGCGAACAGGTAGAGGCACTCACCACCCGAAGCCTCGGTCGCGCGCCGGCAGCCCGGCTCGTAGCGTTCAGCCCGCCGCAGCGTGGCCTCGTCCTTGATCGGTACGAGCAACGGGCCGAGTCCGGTCGTGATCACCTGCATCGGGAGTGTGGGATCCAGGTCGTCGGGTCGCAGGCCGGCGGCCTCGGCGACGACCGCGCGATCGTCGAACTCGTCCCCGAACACCGGCTGATGCTGGGTCATCCAGGCGAAGCCTCGTTCGAGGTCGACCTCAACCGGCACATCGCCGAGCGCCGTCGTCTGGACCGTTCGCTCGGACGTCCTGCCCTCGCTCGCGAGGGTGAACGCCGTCCCGATCGTGGGATGCCCGGCGAAGGGCAGCTCGGCATCCGGCGTGAAGATCCGCATCCGATAGCCGCCGGCGTGCGATTCGGTCACGAACGTCGTCTCGGAGAAGTTCGTCTCGAGCGCGAGCATCCGCATCTGATCGTCGGAGAGACCCGCGGGGATCTCGGGCACGACGCAGAGCCGGTTGCCCTTGAAGGGTGTTTCGGTGAACGCGTCGACGAGCCGGAAACCGACATCCACCGGCGAAGTATCCCAGCCGGGTGTTGCTAGGCTGGCTCCGCGCGGGTGTAGCTCAATGGTAGAGCTCCAGCCTTCCAAGCTGGTGGTGCGGGTTCGATTCCCGTCACCCGCTCTGCAGGTCAGTGTGTATTGTCGCAGGTCAGGCCGTATGTCAGACCGCTAGTCCCTTATCCGTCTTTCATCGTCGTTTCGTGCTGGTTCGTGGTCTTTCGCGGGACGGATGCGGGACGGCTGCGGGACACGCTTTCGCCGCGGCCGCTCTCCCCCTGGAACGGACGGAGTTATTCGCTCACGTCATCTTCCTCACACGGCGTCCCCTCTCCGCTAGGAAGCTGCCATGCTAGGCGCCCTGCCAACGCGGCCGGCCGTACAGCTCGCAGATCCGGTGGAACATCGCTCGCCGGCCTCGAGCTCCCGGTACTCCCTCGCGGTGATGCCGAGGCGCCACGCCGCTTGCTCAACCGACCGGCCCGCTCGCTTCCAATCGTGATCGAGCATCGGCGCAAGTATGGCGACCACGAGATGGAGGCTAGGCTAGTCGCGGCGATTGAGCGACAGGCCGAGCAGAGCGACTTCGCAGGTCAGCTCAGGGTGCTGGATCGACCCGATAGACGACTTGGCTTCCATCGGGCAACGCTCCAAGCCTCAGGACTACGCGTTGTTCCGGCTTCAAGAGTTGCACCCCTTCCGCGTCCGGGACCACGTTAAAGCTAGTCCCGGTACCACCATGGGGGTAAAGGCCACGGCCGTACCGGAGGCGCTCAACCCCTGAACGACTCCTGTGATCGACTCCTCGCTTGACCCACCACCCGAAGCGCGTCCAATTCCAAACCCCGCGACGAGACTGCCCGCGAGAGCCACGGCCAAGAGGAACCCCTTCGTAACGGGGGCAGTCTCTCGCGAAGTCGGCTGAGACATGAGAGGACCGTAGGCCATCGGGGACAAGTGAGAAGCCGCCGGAACCCGAAGGCCCCAGCGGCTTCTCGAGGCGAAACCTACGCCGGTGGCCGACTGCCTGTCAAGCCGGAAGCTCCCACGAACGTCTGAGCTATGCCCTAACCGACGAGTGCGAGACGATCTTCTTCCCAGACCGAGGACACGACGGCCCGGACGTCGACCTCGCGGTCAGAACGGTGACCCGCCACGAGCGAAAGGAGCGAGCAACCAGTTCGCGAGGGGGTCCTCCTCCCCCGATGACCGCGACGCCTGCCACGCCTGCACAAGGAACAGCAGCGCGAGGAAGGCGACGTTGAACGTCAGCAGCCCCCGGACCCAGGGCTCCTCGAAGCCCCGGAAGCATGACGCCGCGAAGGGCGAGGAGGCGGTCAAGACCCGGAATCTGGCGGCGGGCGGGCAGGTCGGAGCCGCCTCCGCGTAGATCCGGAGGATCAGCAGCGCCCCGACGACGACGCTGCCGATTGCCCCCAGGGCCAGCGCCACGGGGTATCGACCCAGCCAATGGGCTCCTGAGGCGAGCCCAACGAGGCCGAACCCGACCAGGCCGACGCTCCCCAGGATGACCGCGCCGTGCACGAGCGTTTCGAGGTGGCCAGAGTGGAAGGGTGTGAAGAGGGAAGCAAACGCACCGATCGAGGAACCGACCAAGGCCGCCCCCGGTGCCCGCGCCCCGACGGCGAAGAGGACTAATCCCACAACCAGGGAGCCGATCACCCACTGACTCAGGAGATGCTGAGAACAGCAAGGGACGTCCATCGGTCAGATGGAAGCATGCACGTGCGCCCCTGAGCAACGGCCGCTACAGAACCGTCACGAACGTCTGCGCCCAGCCGAACAGCTGCAGATCCGGTCGCGCCCGCGAACGCCGACGCTGCGGCTCGGTGTTTAGCTCGTGATCCTCTCTGGTGAGTATCGAAGGACGGAGAATATCTTGTAGTCACCGTCGCAGCCAGCGAGGTCGGGCTCGGTGAGAGCTTGTTACTTCGGTCCGAAACGGAGTCACTTCCCCACCGGCTCGCCGATCAGTACGCTCCTTCTTATGGACCACCCGTGCGAGGTACCTCCTCAGCCAGGACCAGGGCAACTCGGGGAGTGGACGTGTCCGGACTGCGGCACGATCTGGCGCTATAGCTGGGATCGACAGGAGTGGCAGCGATTCACCCCTGGCTAACTAGGAGGACCCATGAATTACGGGATGATCGTCGGGACCTTGTTCCTCTTGGTGATGTTGGTCGTCGCGTTCTTCTTCGGACCTTCATAACTCGACTACCGCGTCAGCTTGCGGTGCAACCACGCAAGCAACACATCGAACCTGGTGAAGGACACGGATGTCCATCTACAGTGGACGATTGGACGTGGACTCACACGACTGAAGCCTGTTATGCGGAAGCTCAGGTTCATGGACTCGTCCGGCGTCCAGACGAATCATCGCGGCGGCGAAGTTGGCCCCCAGATGCATGCATCGTCCTCACGGCCTCCCCGGCGAGGTTCAGAAGGTCGTCGAGCTGACCGGGATCGACAGAGGGCTCACGAACGTCCGCGTCATGCCGTGCACGGTCGGCGTCGGACCTGAGTAGAGCCCACTATCGCCGCCCTTCGTATCGACCGAACTATGGCCGCGTCAAACCGTGCCCTAGAGGCTTCAGCCCGTCTCCCGCGGTCCCCGCTCCACGCTAATCGCTAGCGAGGCGTCTCGTGGTTCCCAGGAGATGGCGTCCTAGATCACGCAGTCCTCGGGTGCCTCAGCCGGGATCAGCAGGTCCCCGGTCGCCGGAGCCTCGAAGAACGTTGCGACGAACACCGTCTCTCCGCTCGTGGGGTTGAACGCCGAGTGCGCGTGCCCGTGTCCCGGATCGACGAAGGCCGTCCCAGCCGGGTACGAGTGCTGTGAGCAGTCGTCGGCCGGGACGTAGACGAGCTCCCCTTCGACCACGTTCACGACGACCGGTCCTGCGTGGCTGTGCCACGGGAACTGGGCATCCGGCTGGACCGTGAACCTGACGACCACGGTGTGCGTGGGATCATCCACCTTCACGACTACGTCGCCGTCGCCCCGGTCACGCTCGCCATCGTCGTCCTCCCGACCATCAGCCGGCTCGATCTCGATCTTCATATCGACGTCATCCGGGAACACGGCCCTCCCGGAGAGCGGCTCGGCTGAGATCGGTGGCGGCGGCTGCTGCGCGACCGACGGCACCACTCCGGCGGCGATAAAGCCTCCGGCGACCAGTGCGGACGAGAGCAGTGCAACCCGCTTCCTGCTCATGGTCGACCCCTTTCCCTCACGACCGTCTCCGACGGTAGCCCCCTCGTTTCTGGCCCGCAAGTCGAACCCGCCGGCCCGACTAAGTCCGCGGTTTGCGGACATGAAGAGGATCGAACAGGAGGCGTAGGGCATGGCTCACGTGCAGAGGAAGTGCTCCGCGTGATCGGCGATCCGTTCCACCCGGAGCCCGCATATGTCCGTTATGCGGATCTCGCTGTGGCGCGTGGGTCGCCCGCTACCGGTCACCGGATGGGTCGGAACGGTCCAAGTCCTTCGGCCGGCGATCCGACGCCGAGAGGTGGCTCACCGATCAAGAAGCGTCGAAGCTCTCGGGCGGATGGGTCGATCCGGCACTCGGGCGGATGACCTTCGAGGAATGGGTCGAGCGTTGGGGTGGGTCAACGGTCGATCTCCGGCCGACGACACGAGCCCTCAATCTCGGCATTACGCTCAACTACCTCATCCCGCGTTTCGGTCGGTGGCCGCTCTCGAAGATCACCCGCCTTGGGCGAGATCTTCGCCCAGCACTTCGCCACGCCGGCGGTCCAATCCTCCGCCTCGCCTTCCCTGGACCGAAGGGCGCGCTCCTCCGACGATCGAACTTCCGGCGAGTCTGGACGAAGGCGAGGACGCGAGCGGATCTCGACGGACTGCGGTTCCATGAACTACGTCACACGGCCGCCGCGCTGGCAATCGCGCAGGGTGCGCATCCGCTCGCGATCAGGGGACGCCTCGGGCACTCCTCGATCACGGTCACGATGGATGGCTACGGGGGGCTGTTCCCACCCCTGGACGAGGCGATCGCCGAGGGGCTCGATGAGGTTCTCCGCGTGTCGCGCGCGGGACCGATGCGGGACGGGGACGGGACAACGGCGCATCTGCGCAGGTCAACCGCCTGAGAGCTCCAGCCTTCCAAGCGGTGGTGCGGGTTCGATTCCCGTCACCCGCTCCACGCGTCAGGCGCCTCGATCGTATCTCCGACATCTCGATCTCCGCGGGGGACGTAGCAGGGGATGACATGGAGGTTCTGCCGCGCCCCGTCAACGCCCATGAGTTCGATCACCCTGCCGACCTCGTCATGAACGCCGTGCAGAACGATGCACCCGTTCGCCAATTCCTTCGCCGACTTGAGGATCGCTCCCACCCCCGTGGAGTCCATGAAGGTGAGGAAGCTCATGTCGATCGTGATGGGTCCGCCTTGCGACACGGCCTGTGCGATCGCCACGTTCATGAGGGGCACGGTCGCGATGTCCAGTTCCCCGCTCACGGAGAACATGTGCGGACCGTCGGCCCTGATCCCGAAGTCGGTCATCGTTGCGCTACTCCGCTCGCTTCCTCGCCAACCCTTGAAGGTCAGCGATGTTCACAACCTCCCCCGCCGGCGTCGTGCTGCTGTCGGCCAAACGATCACGGAGTGCGCCCCGCCTCGACGCTCGGCGCCTCACCGCGAGCGCTTTCACCTCTTCCAGCCGGACCACCTCCATGTCGCCCCGTTGCTCGATGATGAGAGCTCCCTCGCGTGCCCATCCGCGGACGGTGGGAACGTCGACGTTCGTCAGCTCGGCGGCGGCTTCGATCGTTACGGAGGGGTGGCGGACAAGGGCAAGGCGTCTGTGATCTCTCATGGTGCGACCGTAGGGTCGATGGCCGAGTCGCCACATCGGCCGCTCGGGCTACGGTTTCCCGACAGATGGCTAGCGTCGACTCGCCGTGGTGCCTAGGACCGATGGCGCAGACCGCTCCAAGCCTCCGCGTCTCTCGGAACACCGAGCATGAAGGTACGCTCCCAGCGAGCGCCGGTAGCTCAGGGGATAGAGCAGGGGACTTCTAATCCTCAGGTCGCAGGTTCGAATCCTGCCCGGCGCGCCAGCCGGACGGACCGGCCGAGAGAAGGGGGGAGAGCCGGTGGCGGTCTTCCAGCGAACGGCGAGCTTCGCGACGAAGTGCCTCAGGTGCGGCGGCGACATCCAGCCGGGAGAGCGCATCCTCTGGTCGAGCACGGATCAACGAGCCAAACACCAGCGGTGCCCCAAGCCCGAAGCAACGAGCGCCGGTCCATCCCCAGACTCGAAGTAGAGCGCGGATGGCCCCGCATCCGGGGCGGTTTCGGATCGATCCTCCCGGGGCAAGGGTGTCTCGGAACGCAGGCTCGAGCGGGAGGAGAGACCGATGTGTGCCAACTGTGGATGCGGGAAGCCGGAAGACCGGATGGGAGACGACCGGAACATCCTGTGGAGCGAGATCGTGGCGTCGGCGGAGGCGAACGACATCGCGCCGGCCGAGGCGGCCCGAAACATCCAGGCGATGGCGGAACAGATGGGAACGACCGCCTGAGGGAACGGGCGCCGGCTAGAAGCGCGGGTAGGTGTACCCGTAGCCCTTGACGCGAGAGGCCTTCACCGACGTGCTGTAGAAGCGCTGGCGCGGGATATCCACCTTCGAGTCGCAGCGGCCACACGTGAAGGCGCCGAACCAGCGCGAGGGGATCGCCTGGTCGTACTCGCACCGGTGGCACGCGCAGAAGATGATCTCCGAGGCGCAGGAGAAGCAACGGTAGGAGATGGCACTGTCCTCCACTGGGGAAGGCATCCGGCAGTCGGGGCAGGTGAGGTACGCCATCTCAGGTGTTGTCGGCCGTTCGGGTGACCTCCCTTAGTACCCGGAAGAAAGTATCTGCGTCGTCTTCCACGACCGTCACGTGGCCCAGCTTCCGACCAGGCCGGGCGTGCTTGCCGTAGCGGTGCACGTGCACGCCCGGACCGCCCGGGAACGCGTCGTCCGGAGGCTCCGAACCGATCAGGTTCACCATCGCGCTGTAGGCCGTTCGGGTCGTTGGACCGAGCCCGATGCCGGTAACCGCTCGGAGGTGGTTCTCGAACTGCGACGTGGCCGCACCTTCGATCGTCCAGTGCCCGGAGTTGTGCACCCTGGGAGCCATCTCGTTGCCCAGCAGCCCCTCCTCCGTCTCGAACAGCTCGATCGCGAGCACGCCGACGTGCCCGAGCCGGACCATGACCGCGAGGGCAAGCTCCTCGGCCTTCGACCGCAGCGCGGGCATAACCGAGCTCGCGGGTATCGATGTGCGGAGGATCCCGTCACGGTGAACGTTCTCGACGAGCGGATAGAAAACGGCTTCCCCATCGCGACCGCGCGCCCCGAGGATCGATAGTTCCCGATCGAACGGCACGAGCGCCTCAAGGATCGAGGGGACCTCCCCCACCTCCCGCCAGGCGTCACTCGCCTGGTCCGGACGCTCCAGCCGAGCCTGTCCTTTGCCGTCGTACCCGAGACGGCGCATCTTCAAGATGCTCGGGAACCCGACGAGGTCAATCGCTTCGCCGAGGTCCTCCGTGGAGGAGACCGGCGCGTAGGGGGCCACCGTCAGCCCCACCTCTTCGAACAGGGTCTTCTCGAGGAGGCGATCCTGCGCGAACTCGAGGGACTCGGGCGGGGGGAGGACCGCGACCCGTTCGGCGAGGAAGCGTGCGGACGCGACCGGGACGTTCTCGAACTCGTACGTGACGACGTCGGAGGCTGAGGCCAGCTCGGCGAGGGCCGCCTCGTCCTCGTATCCGGCCACGATCGAAGGAGCGAGACGGGAGGCCGGCGAATCCGGAGCGGGGTCGAGGGTGACGCACTCGATCCCGATCCGGGCTCCGGCCTCGGCCAACATCATGCCGAGCTGGCCGCCGCCGACGATCCCGACGCGCGTCACCGTTCGTCGGGATCGGGATGCGCGACCACGTTCTCGGTCTGCGCCTCCCGGAACTTCAGGAGCTGCTCGCGGA
>JAJNBA010000088.1 GCA_021155985.1 Actinomycetes bacterium | reverse complement strand
AGGTGAGCTCCTCGAACATGTCGAAGGCCTCGCGCCGGTACTCCGTGATCGGATCCTTCTGGGCGTAGCTCCGCAGGTAGATGCCTTCCTGCAGGTAGTCCATCTCGTAGAGGTGCTCGCGCCAGCGCGTGTCGATGATGTTGAGCAGGACCACCCGCTCGAGCTCCCGCATCATCTCCGCGCCGAGCGACTCCTCTTTCGCGGCGTAGGCGGTGAGGGCGTCCTCCACGAACGCGGCCTGCAGCGACTCCGTGTCGGTGATGCCGTCGACCTGCTCCTTCGAGAGCGACACCGGATAGACCTCGGTGAGCGCCGTGAGGAGACCCTCCCGATCCCATTCCTCCGCGAAGACGTCCGCCGGGCAGTACGTGGCGACGGTCGCCTCGACGACGTCGCGCACGAACCCCAGGGCTTCCTCGCTCAGATCCTCGCCCTCGAGGATCTTCCGGCGCTCGCCGTAGATCACGGTGCGCTGGCCGTTCATCACCTCGTCGTACTTCAGGACGTTCTTCCGGCGCTCGTAGTTGAGCTCCTCGATCTGTCCCTGTGCGTTCTGGACCGCGCGGGTGACCATCTTCGCCTCGATCGGCTCGTCCTCGGGCCACTTCAGCCGTTCCATGATCGAGGAGACGCGATCCGAGGCGAACATCCGCATCAGGTCGTCCTCCAGCGAGAGGTAGAACAGCGACGCCCCGGGGTCGCCCTGGCGTCCCGACCGCCCCCGGAGCTGGTTGTCGATCCGGCGTGACTCATGGCGCTCCGTGCCGAGGACGTAGAGCCCGCCCAGCTCCACGACCTCCTCGTGCTCCGCGTCGGTCTGCGCCTTGAACTTCGCGAAGATCGGCTCGTACTCCGCCTCGTACGCGGCCCGCTCTTCCTCGTCCATCTCGAACAGGAGGTACCGGTCGTTGTCGAAGTCCCGGGCCGCCATCTCCTGACGCGCGAGGTACTCGGGGTTGCCGCCGAGGAGGATGTCGACGCCGCGGCCGGCCATGTTGGTGGCGACCGTGACCCCGGCCTTGCGGCCCGCTTGGGCGACGATCATCGCTTCCTTCTCGTGGTTCTTCGCGTTCAGCACATGGTGCTGCACGCCGCGACGGTTCAGCAGCCCGGACAGCTTCTCGGACTTCTCGATCGACACCGTGCCGACGAGGATCGGCTGCCCCGTCTCGTTCCGCTCGATGATGTCGTCGACGAGCGAGTTCCACTTCGCGTCTTCGTTCTTGAAGATCAGGTCCTGCAGGTCCTCGCGGATCATGGGACGGTTCGTCGGGATCTCGGTGACGCCGATCTCGTACGTCTCCTCGAACTCGGTGAGCTGGGTCTTCGCCGTACCCGTCATGCCCGCAAGCTTGTCGTACATCTTGAAGTAGTTCTGGATCGTGATCGTGGCGAGCGTCTGGTTCTCTTCCTTGATCCGCACGCCCTCCTTCGCCTCGATCGCCTGATGGAGTCCCTCCGAGTACCGGCGTCCCTCGAGGATCCGGCCGGTGAACTCGTCGACGATCTTGACCTCACCGCTCTGGACCACGTACTCGTCGTCGCGCTTGTACAGCTCCTTCGCGCGCAGGGCGTTGTGGAGGTGGTGGACCAGCATCGTGTTCTCGTGATCGTAGAGGTTGTCGATGTTCAGCAGCTGCTCGACCTTGGCCACGCCGGACTCGGTCACGGCGACCTGGAACTTCGCCTCCTCGACCTCGTAGTGCTCGTCACGGGTGAGCTGCGGCGCGATCCGCGCGAACGTCTGGTACCACTTCGCGCTGTCCTGGACCATGCCGCTGATGATCAGCGGGGTCCGCGCCTCGTCGATCAGGATCGAGTCGACCTCGTCCACGATCGCGAAGTGGTGGCCGCGCTGAACCGTGTGCTCGAGGCGCATGGCCATGTTGTCGCGCAGGTAGTCGAAGCCGAACTCGTTGTTCGTCCCGTAGGTGATGTCGGCGGCGTAGGCGGGCCGGCGCTCCTCCGGGCTCATCTGCGACTGGATCAGTCCCACGTCGAGGCCCAGGAACCGGTAGATCCCGCCCATCCACTCCGAGTCGCGCTTGGCCAGGTAGTCGTTGACCGTCACCAGGTGGACGCCTTCGCCCTCGAGTGCGTTCAGGTAGCCGGGCAGCGTGGAGACGAGCGTCTTCCCCTCGCCCGTGCGCATCTCGGCGATCCCTCCGTGGTGGAGCGCGGCCCCGCCCATCAGCTGGACGTCGAAGTGCCGCTGGCCGATCGTCCGCCGCGCGGCCTCGCGTGTGGTGGCGAACGCCTCGGGGAGGAGGTCGTCCAGCGGCGCGCCGTTCTCGAGGCGCTCCCGGAACTCGACGGTCTTGTGCGCGAGGTCCTCGTCCGAGAGCTCCTCGATCTCGAGCTCCCATGTGTTCACGAGCTTCGCGAGCTGCTCGAGCTCTTTCCGCCGGCGGCCCTCGCCGATGTTGCTGAAGCGTTCGATCAGGGGCACGACAGGTCCTCTTCCGTGGTCGGGGTCCTTCGATTCTACCGGCGCTCCCGTGACAGACCGAGCGTGAGCGGTCCGACGGGCAACGTCGGGGGGATCACGACCCGACCGTCGTCGGTTCCCGGAGTCGCGCGACGAGGAGCAGCGCGGCCGCGACGAGCACGGCGAGCCCCACCCCGAGCGGCCCGTATCCCGCGGCTTCCAGGACGATCCCGCCGCCCAGGCCCGCGGCCGCCGAGGTCAGGCTGATCAGCAGGTCGGTGAAGCCGAGTGCGCCCGCTCGCTCGTTCGGCGCCGTGATATCGCTGATGACGGCCGTTGCGCCGAGGAACGTGGCGGACCACCCCAGACCGATCGCCACCAACCCGGCTCCGATCACGAGCGCGTTCGCCTCGGAGGCGGCGAGGAGGGCACCCACGATGCTCGTGAGACATCCCGCGACCAGGGCCGCCCGCCGCCCGGCCCGGTCCATCCATCGACCGATCAGCGGAGCGAACGCGAACATCCCGGCGATGTGGGAGCTGATCACGAGCGAGATCGTGGTCCCGCCGTGATGGGCGTGGTCGAGGGCCGTCGGGGTCACCCCCATCACGCCCACCATCGCCATCTGACCGACGGCACCCGCGAGGACCGCCGTCCGGAACATCGGCACCCGCAGCAGCTCTCGCGGCGTCCGCGCTCCCGTCCCGGTCACCGACGGTTCGACGACCGCGAGGTCCCGAGGGTCCGGGCGAACCGACAGCACGCAGCCGATCGCCGCGACCGAGCCGGCGATCGGCACGATCCACGGGAGGAGGGATCCCTCGCCGGCCGCCTCCTCGATCAGCGCCGCGAGCAACGGGCTGCCGACCGCCCCGATCGTGCCGGCCGCGAGCAGGATGCCCACCGCGCGTCCGCGGCGCTCCGCCGGGTACATGTCCGCGACGGCGCCGCGGCCCAGGTTCGCCCCGCCGAGCGCCACACCGAACGGGATGGTGCTCGCCAGCAGGCCGAGGAACGATCCGGCCCGGATCGAGAGAGCGGCGGCGGCGGCCGCGCCACCCACCAACGCGTAGGACAGGATCAGCCCCGGTCGACGCCCCACGCGGTCCATCCACCGGCCGATCAGCGCGGCGCCGCCGGCGGCCGCGAGGAAGTACAGGCCCCAGAGAAGCCCCGCAGCTCCCTCCCGTCCCGTCAGTCGTGCGGACGCGGGGCCCCCGATCACGAGCATCACCGGGAACGAGGTTTGGACGAAGCCTTGCGCGAACGCGAGCAGGATCGTGTTCCGTCGGACCAGCCGATCCCGCTCGCCCGGGGCCACGCCCCGGTCTTCGGCGCTCGCCTTCCCGATCGTCACAGCGGCTCCGTGAGCGCCCCGAGTCGCTCCACGAGCTTGGCGTTCTCCCCGTAGTCCACCGGAACCGCGATCACCGACACGGCCTCGTCGTCGAGCGCCTTCCGGAGCGTGGGCAGCAGCTCGGATGCCTCGCCGATCGCGTAGCCCTTCGCGCCGAAGCTCTCGGCGAACCGTACGAAGTCCGGATTGCCGAACGAGACGGCCGCCCGCCGGCCGAAATGGATGTCCTGCTTCCACCCGATCAGGCCGTACCCGCCGTCCACCCAGACCAGGATCACGAAATGCACCTTCTCCCGCACCGCGGTTTCGATCTCCGCCGCGCTCATCAGGAAGGCGCCATCGCCCATCGCCGCGAGCACGTTCCGCTCGGGATGCACGAGCTTCGCCGCGAACGCACCCGGGAGCGCGAACGCCATCGTGGCCAGGCCGTTCGAGATCAGACACGTGTTCGGCGCGTACGTCGGGAACAGCCGCGCCATCCAGATCTTCACCGCGCCCGTGTCGCAGAGGACGATGTCCTCGCGACCCAGGGCCTCGCGGACGTCGTGCACGATCCGCTGCGGACGCACTGGGAACGCGTCGTCGTCGGCGCCTGAGCTGAGTTCCTCTCTGACCAGCCCTTCGCCGGGAGGCTCTCGGTCCCGTTGGGAGACGCCGGAGGCTGCCTCTGCGATCGCGTCAAGGGCCGCGCCGATGTCCCCTTGGACGCCGACCTCGAGCGTGTACGCCTCGTCCACCTCGGCGACCGTCCGGTGGATGTGCACGATCGCCTTGTCCCGGCCGGGGTTCCAGCGCTCCGGTGCGTACTCGACCAGGTCGTAGCCGATCGCCACCACGACGTCGGCCTGGTCGAAACCGAAGTTCGCGTAGTCGCGGACCATGAACCCGATCGTTCCGAGCGCGTTGGGGTGATCATCCGGGAAGACCCCCTTGCCGAGGAACGTCGTGGCCACGGGCAGGTGCAGGCGCTCCGAGAATCGCACGAGCGCGTCCATCGCTCCGTCTCGAGCGACCCCCGGCCCGGCCAGGACGACCGGGGCGGTCGCTCCCTCGAGCACCTCCACCGCCCGCTCGACCTGCGCCTCCGCGGGCGCCGGGTCGACCGGGACGTTGACGCGGAGGGGCACGCCGGTGGTCTCGAGTTCGGCCACATCCTCCGGCAGTATCAGGAACGTCGCGCCCGGGCGCTCGGTCCGTGCCTGCTTGAACGCCTTGCGGACCATCTCGGGCACGGCGTCGTCCACCGTGATCATCCCGCCCCATTTCGTGATCGGCCGGAAGAGCTGGACGAGATCCACGGCCTGGTGGGATTCCTTGTACAGGCGGTGCAGGCCGGCCTGCGCCGTGATCGCGACCAAGGGATGCGAGTCGAGGTGCGCGTTCGCGATCCCGAGCATCAGGTTGATCGCGCCCGGCCCCAGGGTCGCGAGGCAGACGCCCGGCCGACTGGTGAAGGCGCCGTAGGCGTCGGCCATGAACGCTGCGCCGCGCTCATCCCTCGTGGTGACGAACCGGATCGAGGAGGCGGCGAGCGCGTCGATCACGTGGAGGTTCTCCTCCCCCGGCAGGCCGAAGACGTATCCGACCCCTTCGTTCTCGAGGCACTCGACGAGGAGGCGTGCTACGGTTCGCGTCCCCTGCGCGTCGTCCATCCGCGTCAGGCTACCTGGCCGCGTCAGGCTACCTGGCCGCGTCAGGCTACCCGGCCGGGTCAGGCTGCCCGGCCACGTGAGCCGACCCGGCGGTCCGGGTCGGTACGCTCAGCCGGATGGAATTCCGTGACGTGGTGGGGCATCGGCGGATGGTGCGGCGCTTCGACCGGCGACCCGTCCCGCACGACGTCATCGATCGCGTGATCGACGTGGGTCGTCGCGCCCCCTCGGCGGGATTCTCGCAGGGGCTCGAGCTCCTCGTGCTCGACACCCCGGAGACGATCGCGACGTTCTGGGAGACGACCCGCGACCCCGAGTTCGGCTGGGACGAGGAGACCGTCACGCACGGGCCGACCGTCCTGATCCTCCCGCTCCCCGACGCGCGCCGGTACCTCGACCGCTACTCGCAGCCCGACAAGATCGACTTCGGGATGGACGAGGAGGTGAACTGGCCGGTGCGATTCTGGGAGGTCGATGCGGCGATGGCCTCCATGCTCATCCTGCTTGCGGCGGTGGACGAGGGGCTCGGCGCCTGGTTCTTCGGCATCACACACGGCGAGCGCGAGCTCCTCGATCGGTTCGGGGTCCCCGGGGAGCTCCGACCGATCGGGATCATCGGGCTGGGCTATCGCGCAGCGGACGAGGAGCCGTCGGGGTCGTGGATGAAGCGGCGCCGTCGCCCGCTGCGGGAACAGATCCACCGCAACGGCTGGTGAGCGGATCCCCGCTCGCTAGTTCGCTCTGTCCCAGAGCTGTCGCGTGAGCTGCGCCTGCGCGACGTGCTCCCGGAGATGCTCCAGCGCGTGGAGGAGGGCCCACCCCGCGGTCACCGGCTCGTCGTCCGGCACGGATCGTTCGGCACCGGCATCGAACGCCTCCGCCGGGTCCAGCCGATCCCGGCACTCGCTCACCATCCGGTCGAGGAACCCCACGAGCTCGGCGTCGCCGCCCGTCTCGGCGACGAACTCCGACGGCCGATCCCGGTCCGGGAGGGGCAGGCCGCGCGCGATCGTGAGCCACCATCGGGTGCTGTGCATCGAATGGACGGCGAGGACGGTGATCGGGTTCGTGTCCTCCGCCGGGGGTCGCCAGGCGAGGGCATCAGCGGAGAGGCCGTCGATCGCGTCGCGCATCTGCCCGAACGCCTCGTCGAAGAGCTCCCGGGCCGCCTCGATCGTGGGATCGCCCATCGCGGGTTACCGGCTTCTCACGTGATCTCGATCATCTTCTCCCGCACCGCGTACACGACCGCTTCCATGCGCGAATGCAGGTGGAGCTTCTCGAGGATGTTGCGGATGTGGTTCTTGACCGTGTTCTCAGAGATGAACAGCTGCTTGGCGATGTCCCGGTTGTTCAGCCCTTGCGCGACGAGGCGGAGCACCTCCATCTCGCGGTCGGTGAGCTTGGGCGCCGGCATCTGGGGACGCTCGTCCGCCTCCTTGGAGATCGCGGCGAACTCGGTGAGCAGCTTCGAGGCCATCGACGGGGAGATGCGAGACTGCCCCGCCCAGACGCTCCGGATCGCGTCGGCGACCTCCTCGATCGGGATCTCCTTCAGCAGATATCCGGCGGCTCCCGCCTTGATCGCGTCGTAGAGATCGCCCTCGTCGTCGGAGATCGTGAGCATCAGGATCTTCGCGTGCGGGAGTAGCTCCTTGATGTGACCGGCCGCCTCGATCCCCGAGCGCTTGGGCATCCTGACGTCCATCAGGACGACGTCGGGCATCAGCTCCTGTGCCTTCTCGACCGCCTCCACACCGTCCGACGCCTCGCCGACGAGCATCAGGTCGTCCTCGTCCTGCAACACCATCTCGAGTCCCCTGCGGAACAACGCGTGATCGTCGACGATCAGCACGCGAAGCTTCTCGGTGGGACCCTTCTCGGTCGGCGTCATGTCACCTCATCGTCCCCGGCGGAGGGCGGGGACGCACCCCGCGGGAATCGTACTCCCCTGCGCCATCGGCGGAGCCGCTTCCCGTGGTGATCGCGGATCTGCCGCTCCAGCTTCTCGGCCACGTGATCGAGTGCCGTGAGCACGTCGGGCGCCTCCGCGTGCGCACGGAACGTCTTCCGAGGGATCCTCAACGCCGCCTTGATCAACTTCAGCCCGTCGGGACTCGGATGATGCTCGGCGACGAACTCGAGGTCGAGGCGCATCGTCCTCGGTTCGAGTCGCTCGAGGCGCGCCAGCTTGTGCTCTGCCTGATCGCGGATGTCGTCGGACAGGGGCACGCCGCGGCCGGTGAAGCTGAGATCCATCAACGGCCGTCCGAAGGGGTGTGCTCCCGCCCGGCTGACCTGGTCTTTGACCCCACACTCGCCTGCGGGGGCGTTGGCCGGCGGCCCGTGTCGTTCCGAAGGATCGCCGACTCCCGCCCTCTCCCGGTGCCTCCTGCGAAGCCCGGGGCAGGGCTTACTTCTAAACCGCTCCATGCTGGCATCGACTACCGGGGTTGATCCCCGGGCAACCACAGACCCGGACGGGAGCACCTCCCGAGTATAGGCACCGCCTCACGGGTGGCGCGAACCACGTGGTCCCGGAGGGCGGTCCGAGCCGGGCGGCAGGTCCGAGAAGGACCGGCAGGCCGTGACGACGTGGATCTCCCTGGCGCCGGCCACGGAGAGCACCGCCGCACAGGCAGATGCCGTGGCACCGGTGGTGAGGACGTCGTCCACCAGGAGGACCCGATCGGGCGCTGGACGGCGGGAGACGGGTGCGAAGGCACCGTGCATCGCCCGCAACCGCTCCTCACGCGTCCGGCGCGACTGGGGGGCGGTGGCCGTCGTCCTCCGGACGAGGGCCACCGCCTGGAGGTCGAGCTCGCGGGCGAGGGCGTGCGCGAGCACGCGCGCCTGGTCGAACCCGCGCTCGGCCCGCCGCCGGCGAGCGAGCGGCACCCACGTCACGG
>JAJNBA010000087.1 GCA_021155985.1 Actinomycetes bacterium | reverse complement strand
GATCTCTCGGGTGGACCATTCGCCCCGGGGGGCACCGATGAGGGTGATGGTTCGTCAGAGATCGAGATCGAGATCCAGCTCGGCGGTGCTGCGATCGGCACGCACGACGAGGTCCACATCGTCGGGACCGCTGGCGCCGACATGTTTAGGGCCGATGGTCTCGCTGCGAACCTGAACGCTGGTGAGGCCACCCCCGACGACGATCTGAGCGTGTCCGGGGACGGCGAGCTGGAGCTCCTGGGTGATGAGGGGGACGACGAAATCGTGTTCGCAGGCTACGGCGGGGAGAACGCCGAGATCCCGAAGATCGCACGGGGGGGTCCCGGGGCCGATCGGCTGCTGGGAGATCTCAACTCGTCCCTGCTCGACGGGGGTTCCGGCCGGGATGTCGTCGACTACTCCCCGGCGGACTTCCGTGTGACCGTGATCTGGGACGTCGACAACTCCCAGGTCTTCGGTTCCCCCGGCCTGGATGATCTAAGCGACGTCGAGGTCGCCGTTCTATCCGACGATCTCGACATCGCCGTCTATCAGGGAGCGGCGACGGGTGAGACGTTGCTCGGGGCGGGAGCCGATCAAGTGATCTTCCTCGATCCCATCTCCGGCGATGATGAGGCAGACCGGATCGTGCGGGGGGGTCCCGGGACCTTCGACTTCCTGAGCTTCCAGTCGACGCCTGCCGAGCCCGCGACGGTCGAGCTGGCGGCGACCACCATCGGCGCCCCCTGGTCGGCGACGTACATGGGCTTCGAGTACGCAGAGGGCGGGACTGGCAACGATCGCTTCCGCATCTCGAAGCGTGGGACCTACCCAGGGCTCATCGGTCGCGAAGGTGAGGACGTCATCGACCTCCGTTCGGCCTCTCAGGGGATCAGCGTCACGTTGGGCAAGCCGACGTTCGGTCCCCGCAAGTGGCTGACCGCGTTCGAGATGGAGCGCGTCCTGGGCTCGAACTTCGACGACGTGATGCTCGGCCCCGCCGGGCCGGGCGCGAGCGATCCGACGCGGTTCCTGGGGTTCGACGGCAGAGACGTACTCAAAGGTGCTGCCGGTCCGGATTTGTTGGTAGGTGGGGCCGGCGCCGACACGGTTCGCGGTGATGACGGAGCGGACTCGCTTTGGGGCAAGAGGGGGAGCGATCTGCTCGACGGTGGCTCCGGCCCCGACGTGCTCCGTGGAGGCGACGACAACGACACGCTGATTGGAGGTGCCGGCTTCGACGACTGCGACGGCGGCCCGGGAGTGAACTCCTTCACCGGCTGCTGATCGACTGGAACCGCCCGGTCCTTGTAGGCAGAGGACCCCGACATCGAGCACTTCCTTTCGCAGGGGTGGGTTCATACAGGCTTAGAAATGGATGGTGCCCGAGCGGTCTCGCCGCCCGCCTGCATGTTGTCAGACGAGCCGAAGCGGGCCGGGATCATCTCGTTCCGTCGCCCTCTCCCTCATCACCCGTCTCCGCGGCGTGGTGCAGAACCTGCCAGGAGGTCTCGCAGGCGCCGCATGTCACCCACCAATAGCCCGGGTCCGCGCCTTCCTGAACCTTCAGGACGATCCGGAGCACAGCGGGGTCCGTCGTGTCCCTGTGCTCGCATTGCGGCGCGTGGCGGGAGGTAGCCGGGTCAAGCGGGTCGAGCCGAACGCGATCGTCGGTAGGTGGCTCGCGCCAGTACCTCCTTCCCGCATTGGCACTCCGCCCCCCAGAGGCCGGTCTCGATCTCCTGCCAGGGGGCCTCGAAGCTGGGGTCTAGCGTCAAGATCTTGCAGTCCGGAGCATGCGTGTACGGCCGAGGCGGACCGCCCTTCTTCTTGAAACCAAGCATCTTGCCTCACTCCTTTCGAATCGTGGGCGTCGAGGATGACGTCGTAGCTCGCTCTTTATATTGGCGCCGTTGCTTGGATTCACGCTCAAGCTGCTGGTTGTGTGGAGTGCACCAGACCCAGCTCGTTCGGCTAGTGGGACGCATACAGACCGTCGTGTCCCCGTCGTCGTACCATCTGCAGCGGTCCCCCTCCCGCCTCGATCTGGAGGAGCTCGAGCGCATCCTCTCCGCCGGCATCCAGGATCCGCTGTCGTTCCGCTTGCTCCCGGCGCTCTGCCTCTTCCCGTTGCCGCTCGGCTTCCTCCTGAGCGGTGGCCTGTTCGGCGGCGGCGACCGCGGCCCTCTCAGCCGCGATCGCCTCGGCTTAGCGCCGCCGAGCCTCTGTAGCCCGCTTCCGCGTCGCGGCTTTCGCCTCGTACTTGCACCTCTTGCACCGATATGACGAATCGCGCCCGACCTCGAACGTGTCGTGACCTTTCGGGCAGAATCGGCGCCGGTCATCGCTCAACCGACCCCGCTCCCACGGGGGGTGTTTTCTCACAGTCCGCGCTGAGAGGTCTCGCGGCTAGTGGATGGGAAGAAGCGGCCCCCTCCACGTATAACGAAGCCGTTCTCAGCCGTTCAGGGTCGTCACCGAAGGACCCGAGCGCGGTGTTGCAGGTCTCCGGAAACCGCGTCGGAGAAGGCGAGCCTCGCCAGCCTTGTCCGCGCCCGCCGGCGCCGGTCCGTCACGGACGCCTTGGCGATGCCCTCGATTACAGCGTCTGCAGCAGGGCCTCCAGCTTGGCCAATATGTCGCTCAGGGATGCGTTGGTCTGAAGCAGCTGCGAAACGTCGCAAACCAGGGCCGTCTGTTCGGCAGTCTGGGCGGTGAAAGCGAGAGATCCGCTGATCGGCACGGTCTCGTTGATCGTCAGCGTGATCGATGAGAACGTCACCGTCGCCTTCAGTTGGAAGACGCCCCGGAAGTCGATGTCTAGATGACCCTGGCAATCGGCCTCTACATCGGCCATCAACGTGATCCGAGCCTTGCTGATGTTGACGGTCGCCGTGCCGAGCGTCGGGCTCACCAATGTCAGCGTTCCACTGGCCTTCGCGACCGCGGTGATGTCCCCGTCTCGGGCGCTGAATCGCAGAACCTTCGCGTCTAGCGTGCCGCTGACGGTGATATCGGTTCCGGGGATCGTCGTCGGCGGTATGACCAGGGGCGTCGTCAAAGGCTGCGCCGCCACCGGTGCGGCCGTCGACAGGCCGAGCACCGTAACGAGAAGGACAAGTACTGCCGCCCGCTGCTTCATCGCTCCCCTCCCGCGCTCCTCTGGTGTCCAGTTGACCGTACCCACCGATGCGGCCACCAACCGTGATTGACCCACGAGAGCGGCGATTCCCTTCGTCGGGAGGTGACAGCCGAGGCCACCTCCCGCCGGGAGGGGCCCGGCTTCTGGATCGCCAGGCTTGCGACGAGGATCGCAGGCGGAGATCTCGACAGGCTCGTGCGGCTGCCCTCACATGCCGGGGAGGATGGATCTGCGGCGCTGGGTCCTCACGACGTTGCCCTCGCGGGCGAGAACGGCGGAGGGATCATCGCCACCGTTGGCTTGGGCGGCGATCCCGGATTCAGGGATGGCTTCGGGCCGAAAGGGAGGCTCTTCGGCACCCTCGTTCGCGTCAGCCACTCCGGCGACGTGCGGGTGATCGCCGATCTCGCAGCCTATGAAGCGGCGGTGAACCCCGCCGGCGACATCGTGGACAGCAATCCCTTCGGCCTGCTGCGTCGAGAAGAGCGAACCATCGTGACTGACGCGGGGGGGAACTCACTGCTGGGTGTCACCGACGGCGGGCGCGTCTCCACGATCGCGATGTTCCCGTCTCGGCTCGTCCCGTTCGGTGGAGACATGATCCCGATGCACGCGGTTCCGACATCCGTCGTCCGGGGTCCTGACGGCGCGTTCTACGTCGGCCAACTGACAGGGTTCCCGTTCCCCGTCGGCGGCGCACGTGTCTACCGAGTGGAACGGGGAGAAGAGCCGGAAGTCTTCGCCCGTGGATTCACCAACATCATCGATATCGCGTTCCACCGCGGGAAGCTGTACGTCCTCGAGATCGCGCACAACGGCCTGCTCTCCCCAGAGCCCTTCGGGGCACTCGTCCGGGTGAACGCAGACGGCTCCAAGACGGTCCTGTTCGACGATCTGCTCTCCCCGGGTGGGTTCGCGTTCGCCGGGAGGGACACGGTCCTCGTGACGAACTGCGGGGTCTGCCCAGGGGGCGGGGAGGTCCTGAAGCTCCGAGTGTGAAGCTGCACAGCTCTACCGCTTGCAGACGGCATAGGTTCCTCCACAGCTTGGAGGGCCGACGAGCGGCCGCGCTGGGCCTGAACTTCCCGTAGGGCCCGCGCGGCGATCGTGTGCCCCAGCGGGTTCCGACGGATGCGCTCTCGACTGTTCCTAGGAGTCGGCGTTGTCCTCCTCTGAGTGGGCGAGGGGCGCTTCGCCGCCGCTCACGACGCCGGCCAGCCGCTCGACCTGCTCGGCGACCTGATGCACCATCCCGGCGAGGACGCGGATGTCGTCGGCCTCGCCGGGGGGGCCTTCGCCGTTCGCCATCCGCTCCGCCGTCTCCTTCGTCTTCCGCGCCTCCGCGATGATCGCGTCGGCGCCGTCCGTCATCCGTTCCTCCGCCATGATCGAGGTCCTTTCGGTCGACCGGTTCCGACACCTTGCCCTCGCGCCGCACAGAGCAAACCGCCCTGGATGGTCCGGCGTTCAGAGTGTCGGAGTCCCCAGCGGCTCGTCCCGGCCCACGATCTCGCGGAGCTCATCGGGTGGCATCGGGTGCGCGAACCAGAAGCCCTGGGCGAGGCGGCATCCGTTGGACCGCAAGAAGATGAACTCCGCTTCCGTCTCGATGCCCTCGGCGAGCGGGATCATGTCGAGGCTCTGCGCCACCTGGATCATCGCCCGGACCATCCCCGCCAACCGTACGTCGCGATCCACGTCTCGGATGAACTCCTGGTCGATCTTGAGCACGTCGACGGGCATGTGCTTCAACCTGGCCAGCGATGAGTAACCCGTCCCGAAGTCGTCGATCGCGAGTCGCAGCCCCCACGAGTGGAGCTCCCGCAGCACCCGCTGTGTGCGGTCCGGGTCGGCCATCGCGCTCGATTCCGTGATCTCCGCCATCAGCGTCGAGGGCTCCACGCCGACGCTGCGGAGGCGCTCGAGAAGCCGCTCGGCCAGGCGGGGTGTCCAGAGCTGGCGTGGGGAGAGGTTGAAGGAGAGCTCGAGCTCGATACCGGCCTCGCGCCACGCTCGTTGTTGCCTGGCGACCTCGTCCACCACCCACTCGCCGATCGCCTCGATCAGGCCGAGCTCCTCGGCCACCGGGATGAACTCGCCCGGAGCCACGATGCCTCCGCTCGCGTCCTGCCACCTGATCAGTGCCTCGGCGCCGACGACCCGCCGGTCCGCCAGGTCCACCACGGGCTGGTAGTGGAGCACCCAGTTCTCGGCCTCGACCGCTTCGCGGAGTCTCGACGCGAACGAGAGGCGCTCCATCGCGTCATCCGCGTCGGCCGCGAAGAACACGTACCCTCCCGGCTCGAGCCGCTTGGCTCGGTACATCGCGATGTCGGCGTTCTTCAGGAGCTCAACCGGATCGTGCGCATCCCTCGGGTAGACGCTGATGCCCATCGAGCCACGAGCGTGGAACTCGACGTTCTGGAGATCGAACGGCGCGCGCATCGCCTCGTTCACGCGAGCGGCCACCGCACGGATCGTGGCGTCCGCCCGATCCTCGGTGAGATCGGCGAGGAGCATCAGGAACTCGTCTCCGCCCTGGCGCGCGACGAGATCCATGCTGCGGGTGCAGCCGCGGAGCCGCTCCGCGATGTCGGTGAGCAGGGTGTCGCCGGCGTGATGACCGAGCGAGTCGTTCACCAGCTTGAAGTTGTCGAGGTCGAAGTACAGGACGGCGACCAGCGTTTCGGCGCGTCGGGCTCGCTCCACCGCCAGGATGAGGGTCTCCTCGAAGAGCTCTCGGTTCGCGAGGCCGGTGAGGCCGTCGTGGAACGCCATGTCCGTCACGCGGGCTTCGGCTTCCTTGAGCTCCGTGACGTCGAACAGGAGCCCGTGCTCCCAGATGACCTGTCCGTCGCTGTCCCGGAAGGCGAACGCCCGGTCCCGTACCCACACGATCCTGCCGTCGGGGCGGATCATCCGGTAATCGGTGAGGTCGCCGCCCTCGCCGGCGAGGAACGCGGCGCTCTCGGCCTCCACCTGAACCCGGTCGTCGGGGTGGACCATCCGGAGCCACATCCCTGGATCCTCCCGGTAGGCCTCCGGAGAGACGCCGAGGATCTGCTGGATCTGTGGGCTCACGTACGTCGTGATGTCTCCGTCGTCGGCGTAGACCACGGCGGGGATCTGCTCGACCAAGCTGCGGTACCGGGCCTCCGCTTCAGTCAGGGCGGCCTCGGCGTCGCGCACGGCGAGCAACGCCCGGGCGTCGCGGATCGCAACGATCGCCGTGGTGGGATCCAGTCGGCGGACGCGAACCTCGCCGGGCAGCTCGCCGCCTGCGGGACTCCTGAGCGATGCCTCGAACGGGACGCCGGCGTCGGCGCCTTCGACCCATCCGGGGATCACCTCGTGGACGTCGAGTCCCACTGGGTCGCAGCCGAGGAACGCCGCGGTCTGGTCGTTCGCGAGCTCGATCCGGTCGCCGCGGACGACGAACAACGCCTCGGGGGCGGCCGCGAACAGGCGCTCCCCGTCGATGTCGGTCACCGACGGCCGCGATTCCTCCTCTGCCAATCCTGCCTCCGGGGCGCGGGCAAGGCGGGCCGCAGCCCACCGATGGCTCCCGGCAAGGATGAAGGAACGCGACGAGGAACGCTAGGACTCGTCGAGGACGGAGGGGTCGACCAGGGGTTGGCACCGCGGGCAGGCGAAGGTGATCCGCTCCCTCGACCGAGGGCCGCGGGCGAAGGAGCGGATCGGGGTGCCGCAGCGACGACAGGGTCTCCCGCCCCGGCCGTAGACCCAGAGATCGTGGCCGGGCCGAGGGTCGTCGGTGGTGACGCGCCGGCCGCCGACGCGATTCCGATGCATCAGGGAACGCATCATCTCGACGATCCCGCTGGGGTCCGAGATCGAGCCGACCGCGGTCCGCGGATCCACCCCGGCGAGGAAACACACCTCCGAGCGGTAGACGTTCCCCGGCCCGGCCATCACCGACTGATCGACGAGCGCGTCGCCCACCTCCCGGTCCGGGGACGCGACGAGCCGACGGGTCGCCTCCGCTGCATCCCAGCCGGGTCCGAGCACGTCCGGGCCGAGATGGGCGAGGAGCTCTGGTTCTGCCCTCGTGCGGATCACCTCGACACGTCGCAGCCGGCGGCCGACCGCGATCCGCTCCTCGGTCGTGAGCACAGCCCGCACCTCGAACGCCCGGCCTCGCCACCGCTCGCCCGGCTCGTACAGCCGCCACGAGCCGTCCATCCCGAGATGCGAGTGCACGGAGACGCCGCCGTCCGTTCGGACGAAGAGATGCTTGCCTCGCGCCCCCACCTCTCGAACGGTCTGACCCGACAGGTCGGCGGTCGCGTACCGAGGCACGCGGAGATCCGTCGCGGTGAGCACGTGCCCCGCGAGCGCGTGGTGCATCCGCGCCGCAGTCGCGAATACCGTGTCGCCCTCAGCCATCCAGAAAGCGATCCTCGACGCGAGTGGGCGCCCCGCCTCCGACTGATGCCCGCCCGATCGCCTCGAGTTCTCTGTCCGTTCACCTCCTCGACCTCGGTCGGCCCTCCTGGTGCGGTAATCCTCTCCTCGATGGCGAGCCGAGTGCGCGAAAGGATGGGATCGATGCCTGGTTGGATCGACGATGCTCGTGGCCCGGACGCTGATGCTGGAGAGTACCCGTCCTCGTTCTTGAGCGGTCTCGCGGTGGCGGTCGTCGCCAGCGCTCCTCTGTGGGTTGCTCTGATCCGGGTGGTTCGCTAACTCACCCGGAACACGTAGACCGCGTACTTGCGTGGGTCCGTATCCGGGCGAGCGGGATCGCCATCGAGGACGAAGTACCGCCAATCGATCAGCTCGACGGCGCGAGCGTCACCGACGCCGAACGCACCGAGCTCGAGCACCCAACCGGCGACCAGCCTCCTCCTCGACCACATCACCTTGCGGAGCTGCTCCGCGGTCGTCGTGACGAAGAGACTGGCGCCGTTCGGGCTGAAGCTCATGCCGGTGATCCCCGAGAGGTTGGGGACGTTGAAGACACGACCCGCGACGTTCGCGGGGTAACGGTAGGAGCGAAGATCCCTGCCTTGCCCCACGTAGATCATGTGATTCGCCGCGTTCCACGCGGCTGCCGTGTAGTTCGCGGATCTCGGCAGGGGCTGGAAGGACTCGACGCGAAGACGCCCGGCTCGGGTGCGCGTGAGGCGGAACGCGGCGGGTTTCACCGACGACGTGCAGCACGGCCCGGAGAAGACGTACAGAGCGTCACGGGCGCGGTCGTAGGCGATGCTCTCCAGGTCCCGCGTGCGGTCGATCCCAGCCCTTGCACCGCCGCCGAGCCGCCGTGCCTTCGCGAGCTTCCGCTGGCCGATCACACGTTTCAGGGCGCCCGTGGAAGGGTTCACCTCGTAGATGCGCCGTCCGTAGTCATCCGCCAGCCAGAGGGAGTGATCGCGCGGTACGTAGGCACTGCCCTCCGCGTCCTTCATGGAAACGGTCTCGTTCACGAACGGTGTCGTTCGGATCAGTCTGACCAGATGCCCCTGCGGAGCGGCGATGACCGCACCGGACGTGACGATCTCGTACGCGAGGGCGGTCGCGACCACGAGGCAGAGGGGGACGCACGCGTGCCTGCCACGTCGACTTCTGACCACCGTGAGCTGCACCTCGGATGATCATCCGGCCGTGAGATCCGCGCTGCCGTTTCCCGGTCGGGGGGCCTGCAACATGGCAACGACGCCGAGACGACGATCACTGCTTGCTATGGTCCCTCGATGCGGGAGCGTTCGATCATCGTAACCGGCGGGGCCGGGTTCGTCGGATCCCATCTGTGCGACCGCCTCCTGGAGGAGGGTCACCAGGTCGTGGCGGTGGACGACTTGGTGACGGGTCGGACCGAGAACCTCTCGGTCGCTTCCCGCCACGGGGATGCCTTCGGATTCTCGGAGACCGATATCAGGACACCGGGCCTGCTCGACGTGTTCGATCGCCATCGCCCAGACGTGGTGATGCACCTGGCCGCGCAGGCCGGCGTCCGACCGTCGCTCGAGGACCCGGACCACGATGCGAGTGTCAACGTCCTCGGAACCCTCAACGTGCTCCGATGCGCGACGTCCGTCGGTTGTCGGAAGGTGGTCTACGCCGCTTCCGGGGGAACTCTCTACGGAGAACCGACATCGCTCCCGGTCCGGGAAAGCTCCGCGGACGGCGCGCATCCGGAATCGCCGTACGGGATCAGCAAGAAGGTCGTGCTCGACTACCTCCGCTTCTTCTCGCGTCACCGAAGTCTGGAGTTCGTCGCGTTGGCCCTCGGCAACGTGTACGGGCCGCGTCAGGATCCCACGGGCGAGGCAGGCGTGATCTCGATCTTCGCCTCGTCCATGCTGGCGGGTCGATCGCCCACGATCTTCGGGGACGGCGACCAGACGCGAGACTACGTGTACGTGGAGGACACCGTGGCCGCATTCGTCGCGGCGATGGATCGAGCGTCAGGCGAGGTCGTCAACATCGGCACCGGTATCGAGACGTCGGTCAACGCCTTGTACACGATGCTCTGTGGGATCGTCGGCATCCCGCCGACCCCGACGTACGGGCCCCAGCCGGAAGGAGAGCTCCGTCGCATCGCTCTCGACAACGCGCATGCCGCCTCGGTACTCGGATGGCGGCCACGGACCGATCTTGCCGTCGGACTGGCACGGACGGTCGAGCACCTGAGGGAGTCCTACTCCCCATCGGCCGACGCGAGGTCTGACTCGGACACGGAGCGCTGAGCCGAACCCACGATCTCATGCAGCTCGGCCGCCGTCGTCCCCGCGACCGAGGCGAGCACCTCGACGTCGCCGGCTCGAAGCACGATCGTTTCGACGTCCGGGTCGGCTCGCTGCACGAGCACCTGCTTGATGAACCCGGCGATGAGCTCGCCCTCCGGTTCGTGGAGTACCTCCAGCTTCGTGAGGTCGATCTTCGGTTCCCCGTGCCCGTAGACGGTCCGGGTGATCTCTTGGAGGAGGCGTCCTGGGGGCACATCCAGGAGGCGACAGAGCTCACAGAAGCGAACCACGGAGATCGTTCGCTCACCTCGCTCGTAACCCGCGAGGGACGTCGGCCGGAATCGCCCGGCAGACGAATCAGCGAGCTCTTTGAGGGTCATCCCCCGATCGAGCCGCGCGCGACGGATCGCACGCCCGATCTCCAGGGCCAGTTGCTCCATTCGTTCCTCTTCCTCATCTGGCCATGGGGGTGGCGTCCGAGGGAAACATCGTGACTGAAATGGGGGCGGATGGGTAGCCGCGGGGGCTGTAGATTTTCTGCGATGCCTGGGTGATGCCGTGAACGTGTCCCGTGGAACCCGCTCCGCGCTCTCGCTCGCTCCCTGCCTTCAGCTGGCAACCGGGACGGTCGAGAACGACAGGATTTCTGGTCCCAAACGGGTTGCGGAGAACGCGGTCCGGGTTGTACGGTGCTTTCCCCGTAACCCGATTGGGCTACGCTGAACAGATGAGAGATACTGGCAATCCTCCCCCTTTTGGGGGACAATCTTCACACGGAGCGATTAGCTTGTCAGGATGAGGGAAAGTAGAACAGATTGCGCGGTCTCGACCGATCGGCACTGCGCGACCAGTCGGGTGGTTGGAAGGATGGGGACGTGTGATGGGGGGAGTTGATCGATCGCTTGGCGGCCACGAGTCGAGTGTGATCGAGAGCTCTTCGTACGCGCTCGCATCGGCGAGTCGTCCGGAAGAAGCCGCCGCACACGCGACCTCGTGGGTCCGCGAGATCCTTCATGGCGACGTCAAGGTGCACGTCGCCCGACTCGACGCGGCAGGCCGGCTCCGCACGGTGTGGCGAGACGGAGAGAACGGCTCCACGGGCAGCGGGCTCACGACCGCCCGCCGCATCGCTCTGCAGACGCGAGCGTATTCACATTTCGACTTCGCGCCGATCACGGGCGGGCGGCGAGCGGCGCTCTTCCCGCTCGTCTGCCGCGAGCAGTCCTTGGGGCTCCTCGAGATCCAAGCGGATCGAGCAGCTCTCGAAGAGCGATCCGGCATGCTGGCAGCCATCGCCTCTCAGCTCGCGGGTGTGTTGGCCGGCCTCGACGAGCGAGATGGTTTGGCGCGGCAGGTAGGAACCTTGGAGGAGCTCGCCGACATCGCCCGTACCGTCCTCCGTGCCAGTGGACCCGAGGAAGCGCTTGCGATCGCTGCGAGCGCCCTCTCCCGTGATGTGCGGGCGCCGGTCGCGATCTGGTGGAGCCC
>JAJNBA010000086.1 GCA_021155985.1 Actinomycetes bacterium | reverse complement strand
GCGATCAACTCGATCGCGGGCGAACGGTGTAGCCCGCACCCGCACGTCTTCTCGGACCGGTTGATCCGCCCCGGCGATCAGGCGTACTTCGACATCATCCACGTCTTCAACGGGTACCGGACGTGCTACTACCGCACGTTCGTCGTCGGCCGGGCGACGCAGGCGCAGCGCGACGCGTTCTCCCGCTCCCGCGAATGGATGGATGCCGCGATCGACCTGGTGAAGCCCGGCGTCTCCACGGACCAGATCGCGGCGGTGTGGCCGAAGGCCGAGGAGTTCGGGTTCTCAGACGAGATGGACGCGTTCGGGTTGCAATTCGGCCACGGCGTCGGCGTGAGCCTGCACGAGCGGCCGATCATCACGAGGCTGAACTCGTTCGTGGACCCTCTCGAGATCAAGGAGGGGATGCTCTTCGCGCTCGAGACGTATTGCCCCGCCGCCGACGGTCGATCGGCCGCGCGCATCGAGGAGGAAGTCATCGTCACCGCCGACGGCTGCCGGGTGATCACGTTGTTCCCGTGCGACGAGCTCATGGTCGCGAACGAGTACTGAGGGGACGTTCATGTCGGACACGGACACGGCCGAGGGGACCGAGGTCGCGGACCTCGAGGCCAGGCTCTCGATCTACCGGATGATGCAGGAGGGCCGCCTCTTCGAGGAGCGAGCGAGGGATCTGTTCCTCCAGGGGTTGGTGAAGGGCACCTCCCACCTCGGGATCGGCCAGGAAGCGATCGCCGCTGGTTTCGCGGCGGCGCTCGAGCCGGATGACCTCGTGTTCTGCACGTACCGCGGACACGTCCACACGTTGCTGCGAGGAGCACCGATGGCGGCGCTGATGGCGGAGCTCCTCGGGCGCGCCACGGGCATCTGCGGTGGCAAGGGCGGTTCGATGCACCTCACGGACGTTTCGCACGGCGCGATGGGCTCCTATGCGATCGTCGGGGCGCACATGCCGATCGCCGCTGGCGCCGCGTGGGCGGCCAAGGCCCGCGGGACGGACCAGGTCGCCGTGTGCTTCTTCGGTGACGGGACGACGAACATCGGTACGTTCCACGAGGCGCTCAACTTGGCCGCGGTCTGGGCGCTCCCCGTCGTCTTCGTCTGCGAGAACAACCTCTACATGGAGTACACGGCGATCGGCGACGTGACCGCCGTCGAGCACCCGGCCGCGGATCGCGCATCGGCCTACGGCCTGGAGCCGATCCTGATCGATGGGAACGACGCCGACGTCGTGCACACCACGGCGGTGCGCACCGTCGCTCGGGCCCGCTCCGGCGACGGCCCGTCGCTCGTTGAAGCCGTGACGTACCGCCACGGTGGACATTCGCGCGCCGACCCCGGGAAGTACCGGCCCGACGAGGAGGTCGCGGAGTGGTTGCGCCGCGACCCGATCCCGTCGTACCGCGAGCGGCTGCTCGCGGCGGGAGCCGACGAGGGGACGCTCGACGCCATCGACCGCGACGCGCTCGCTGCGGTGGACCGCGCCACCGAGGAGGCGCGTGAGGCGCCGTTCCCCGATCCGGACACGCTCGAGACCGAGCTCTGGGCCGACGGAGGCTCCGCGTGGCGGAACTGACCTACCGCGAGGCCGTCGCCCGTGGGATCGCCCAGGAGATGGAGCGCGATCCCTCGGTCTTCTTCATCGGTGAGGACGTCGCGGCGGCCGGTGGCGTCTTCAAGACGACCGAGGGGCTGCTGGATCGCTTCGGGCCCGATCGGGTCCGGGACACACCGATCAGCGAGCAGGCGATCATCGGCGCCGCGATGGGGGCAGCGATGAACGGCCTCCGACCGATCGCCGAGCTGATGTTCAGCGACTTCTTCGCCGTGTGCTGGGACATGGTGGCGAACCAGATCGCGAAGGCCCGGTACATGACGAATGGGCAGGTGGCGCTGCCGATCGTGATCCGCACCGCGAACGGCGGCGGCGCACGGTTCGGCGCGCAACACTCGCAGAGCGTCGAGACGTGGATGATGGCGATCCCCGGATTGAAAGTCGTCGTCCCGTCGACGCCGCTCGACATGATCGGACTCCTCGCTGCCGCGGTGCGCGACCCTGACCCGGTCGTGGTGGTGGAACCGAAAGTGCTGTACGCGTCGAAAGGCGACGTGCCGGACGGTGAGATCGTCGACGAGCTCGGCGTCGCACGCGCCGTGCGAGAGGGTGGGGACGTGACGATCTGCGTGCTCGGCGCGATGGTCCCCAAGGCGCTCGAGGCCGCGGGGCGGCTCGCCGACGACGGCATCGACGCCGAGGTGCTCGACGTCCGCTCCCTGGTCCCTCTCGACGTCCGCGCGATCGCGGACTCGGTGGAGCGGACCGGTCACCTCGTCACGGTCGAGGAGAACCCGCGCCTGTGCGGTTGGGGAGCCGAGATCGCCTCGATCGTGGCCGACGAGAAGTTCTATGCCCTGGACGGTCCGATCGTCCGGGTCACGACCCCGCACCTGCCGCTGCCGTCCGCCGACGTCCTGGAGGACGCCGCGATCCCGTCGGTCGATCGGATCGTCGAAGGAACGCGGCGTTCGCTGGGATGAGCCTCATGACCTCCCGCCACCTCGTCAGGAAGGGGAACGAGCTCGAGCTCACGGCTCCGCCGGGATCGTGGGCGGGGGATCTCCGACGGTGGTCGGTCGTCGACGAGCACGTTCCGGGTGCCGTACACACCGGGTTCGCGATCGTCGAGCTCGCGGGCGGCGGGCGCATCCCCTGGCACGTCCACAGCTACGAGGACAGCGTCTACGTGCTCGAAGGGGAGCTCGTGATCGACACCGGCGAGGCAGCGAACCTGCTTCGACCCGGCGATTACGGCGTCACGCCGGTCGGGGCACCGCACGCGCTCCGCAACGTCTCCGAGACACCCGTGCGATGGGCGGCGATGTGGGCCCCACAGCCGCGGTCGCACGTGCAAGGGGACACCTATCCGGTCCCCGGGTTGCCGGAGCGCGATCCCACGCCCATCGATGTGCGCGATCCGCGCACACGCTCGTTCGGACACATCGACCCGGCGAACATGGAGGTCGACAAGCAGACGCAGGACATGCTGGCGGTGTCGGCGAGCATGCGGACGGCGCTCCTCGTCTACAGCGGCATCACGGTGAAGATGATGGTGGACGCCGACCTCGGCGCGCAGCTCCTCACGATGTTCATGGTCCGATACGAGCCCCGCGGACTCGCCGGGCGACACGACCATCCGTACGAGGAGACGTACCTGATCCTGGAAGGCGAGGTGGACGCGGAGTTCGACGGCGAGAAGTACCACCTCGTGCCGGGCGACGTCGCCTGGGCCGGCGTGGGCTGCGTGCACGCGTTCACGAACCCCGGGCCGGGGATCGTGCGATGGCTCGAGACGCAGGCGCCCCAGCCGCCCCATCGCCACTCCTACCGGTTCGCCCGGGACTGGGAGTACCTGACCGACACCCTCTCGACGGAAGGGACAGATGCGGATGGATGAGCACACGGTGCTGGTCATCGGGGGGACGCACGGCCTCGGGCGGGATCTGGCGCGTCACTACGCGGAGACGGGACGCCGCGTCGTCGTGACGGGGCGGGACACCGAGCGCGCCGCCCTCGCGGCGAAGGAGCTGGGCAGCTCGGTCGACGGGCTCGCCTTCGATCTCTCACAGCCGGCCACGATCGCGCCGGCCCTGGCGGACCTCGGATCGATCGATCGGCTGGCGCTCGCGGCGCTCGACCGCGACCTGAACACCGTGAAGGACTACGACATCGAGGCCGCGATCCGGCTGGTGACCCTGAAACTGGTCGGCTACACGGAGGTCGTCCACGCCCTCTTCCCGCGGCTCACGCCCGACGCCTCGATCCTGCTCTTCGGCGGCCTGGCGAAGCTCCGGCCGTACCCGGGTTCCACGACGATCACGACGATCAACCACGGCGTCGACGGGCTCGTCCGCACGATGGCCGCGGAACTCGCGCCGATCCGCGTGAACGCCCTGCATCCAGGGATCGTGGCCGACAGTCCGTTCTGGGCACCGAAGACCGAGGCCCTCGAGGCCACGAAGGCGAAGACGCCCACGGGCCGCCTCGTGCTGATGCGCGACGTGACCGACGCGGCCGTGTTCCTCCTCGAGAACCCCTCGATGCACGGAACCGAGCTCCGGATCGACGGAGGCTGGTCCCTCACATGACGCCCCGCGTCGCCGTGCTCGGCGCCGGGAACATGGCCGGAGCGATGGTCGGAACGCTCCGCCGGGCCGGATCCGACGTCACCGTGTGGAACCGGACCCACTCGCGGGCTGAAACCGTCGCGGAGGCCCACGGAGCGAGGACGGCATCGACCACGGCGGAGGCCGTCGCCGGGGCCGATGTCGTGCTGAGCAGCCTCGCCGACGACCAGGCGGTGCTCGCGACGTATCTCGGCGAGGGGGGAGTCGCGGGCGCGTTCGGCCCCGAGCACGTCGTCCTCGAGATGAGCACGATCGCGCCGGATACGGCCCGGCGCGTCGGCGAAGCTGTGGCGACGACCGGAGCCGTGCTCCTCGACGCGCCCGTATCCGGAAGCGTGCCCACTGTGGAGAGGGGCGAGCTCACGATCATGGTCGGCGGAGACGCCGCGGCGCTCGAGCGAGCCAGGCCCGTCCTCGACGCCCTCGCCGTCAAGGTCTTCCACGTCGGCACGCTCGGCGCCGGCGCCACGGTGAAGCTCGCGGTGAACGCCCTCGTCCACGCGATCGACGTCGGTCTCTCCGAAGCGCTGGTGCTGGCGGAGAAGGCCGGCGTCGACCGGGGCGCCGCCTACGACGTCTTCGCTGCCGGAGCTGCCGCGGCGCCGTTCGTGCTGTACAAACGCCCTGCGTTCGAAGATCCGGACAGCGCCCAGGTCACGTTCACGCTCGACCTCATGGCCAAGGACCTGGAGCTGATCTTGTCGCTCGCGCACGGGGTCGGTGCCCCGATGGAACAGGCCCAGCGCAACCGCGAGCTCGTCGAGCGGGCGATCGCCGACGGATTCTCAGGCCGCGACCTCAGCGCGATCGCCGAGTACTTCCGCCGGTCTGGCTAATCCCCCCAGTTCTGGAACGGCTCGCGGAGTCCCGGGGCGAAGTTCCAGTATTCGCGCAGGTCGCTGCATCGCCCGTCGGCATCGAACCGGAGCAGGAGGCATCCCGGGAGCGTCACCTCTTCACCCTCGGAGACCATCTTCGTCCACCACTCCACCGCGACGCGGTCACCGTCCACGAAGGGCCTGCCCATCGACACGCGGGCGTCGCGCTGCTGGCTCGTCACACCGTCCCAGTACGCGCGGATCCCGTCGTGTCCGACATGCGGCTCCTCGAACGGGTCCGACCGGTAGCTGGCGTCCTCGGTGAAGAGGGTGAGGAGCAGGTCCGTGTCAGCTGTTTCCCACGCCGTCCGGTACCTCTCCACCCACGCGGTGGCGTCCATCGCCCGAGCGTATCGGGTGGTGTGTCGCATGACCGGCGCCGGCCACGACCGGATCACGGGAGGCGACTATGATTCGGCATTGGACGCAGCAAGCGTGATGGTCGTCGTGGAGATCCCCGGTGGATCCGGAACACGTACGAGATGGACCACGCGACCGGATCCATCTACCTGGACCGGATGCTCTTCACGGCGACCAGATACCCCGTTGACTACGGATTCATCGACGGGACATCGGGTGAGGATGGCGATCCTCTCGATGCCCTCGTTCTCGTCGGCGAGCCCACCTTCCCTGGGTGCCGGATCCTCGCGCGACCGGTGGGAGTCTTCGGGATGAGCGATGAGAAGGGCCAGGATGACAAGATCCTGTGCGTTCCCCTTCGCGACCCCGCATCGTCCCACCTCCTTGATCTCGAGGACCTCCGCCCCTCGCTGCTCGCGGAGATCGAACACTTCTTCGCCGTCTACAAGGACCTGGAGGGCAAGAAGGTGGAGACGCAAGGCTTCCAGGATCTCGGAGCAGCGCTGGTGATCATCGGCGAGGCTCCGACTGAGAGCGGCGGAGGCGACCCATCCGTGAGGATGTGATCGGGGAGCCAAGCCGGTGGGTGGCTCGAAGACCATCCCCCGATGGAGGGACACCTCGTGACGATCGGCCACGTCTCGTCGGCCTATCCGCCTAGGCAGGTGCGGCGACTTGTCCGTCTCCCATAGCTGCGCGACCCTTCCCTGGAACATCCCGAACCCATCTCGAGGGGGCGGCTTCGCGACCGATGACGAGCTGGATCCGTTTCGTGACCAGTGAGGCCTCAACAGCGGCATCCAGCGTGCGATCCGCCCTGGCCGACGTGGTGTGGGCTCCCCCGCCGCCGGCCCCCGATGGATCCGATATCGGATTGATCGTGTTCGATCGGGTCTCCAAGGACGTTCTGGATCTCGTCCGGGGATCCAGTCGAGGCGGGGTCCGCATCCTCGCCGTCGGGACATCCCCGGAGGCGGTCGATGACATCGGCCCCTGGCCGCTCCTCGATGCCGGCGCCTCGGATGTCGTGGTTCGGACGGACGACGCAAGTCTCGCCGATGGAGTCTCCGCGCGCCTGAGTCGCTGGGCGGAGGTGGAGGAACTCGTCCACTCCCCGGAGGTGCAGGACGCGCTGGCGGGACGGACACTCGCGTGGACCTCCCTCCTGCGGGAGATCGTCGAGGTCGCCCGATTCAGCGACGCCTCCGTCCTCCTGATCGGCGAGAGCGGGACCGGCAAGGATGTCGTCGCGCGGTTGATCCACGAACTCGATCCCCGCCCGTTCAAGGATGAGTTCGTGCCCATCGACTGCAGAACCTTCGTCGGGACGCACGACAGAGAAGACCTCGCCGGGCACCTGGTGGGCACGTCCGAGGAAGCGGATGCACCCCTCTTCGGCGATATCGGTCTCGAGTCGCTCGGTGTCCGGGATGCCGGGACCATCTTCCTCGACGAGGTGGGGAGCCTCCCCTCATCGCTTCGGGGGTCATTGCTCCGGAACATCGAGCACCGGAATCGGCGGCCCGTCGGCGGAACGGGCACGCCGATGTCCAACCTGCGACTGATCTGCTCGACGAGCGAGGAACCGTCGGGACCGGGCTCCGAGACGGCCGACGACTTCTGGGAACGGATCACCACCCGGTTCCGCCTCCCTCCCCTCCGCGAGCGCCGAGACGACATCCCGACGATCGCCGAACACCTCCTTCGCCGGCTTCGACCCAACGGAGAAGAGATCGGGCTCGACCCGGCGCTCGGTGCCTTCTTGGAGAGCCGGGACTATCCAGCGAACGTGCACGACCTCCTCACGCTCATCAGGGGTATCAGCGCTCGACACGCCGGACCGGGCGTCGTCACGGTCGGATCGATCCCCCGGGATGAGCGCTTCGACCTGGGGACGATCGACCACAGCTGGCAGAGGCATGACCTCGAACGCGCGGTCCGGCTCGCCCTCGACGCCGGTGCTTCGCTCAAGACCATCGGTGAGGCCGCGCGAGATGCGGCGGTTCGGATCGCGCTGTCGTACGAGGGAGGAGACGTCGCGCGCGCCGCCAAGCGGCTTCGCGCAACGACCCGAACGATCGCATCTCGGACGGGCGTCGATCAAACGGAGGCCGACACCGACCGGACCACCAGCGAACCCCCCTCGATCGTCGAGGTTCCCGAGACGGCGTTGCTCGGCGCCGGTGATCCTGCAAAGGAACCCGTTCCAGAACCGTGACCCCGGGTGGCGCGCCGGGAGGGAGTCGAAACCCCCACCCGATCCGTTGTCAGGCAGGGCTGAACGGTCCGCGGAGCAACGTTTCCGCAGCGCAGGGCCGAGCACTGTGCGGCCTCCGAGAGTCGCGGTTGTTGCCGAGATCGGGATCAGGTGAGGGACGCGGTCGAGTGCAGTCGGAACACCGCAGGGATATCGTCCGTTGCCACTCCACGGCGGAGGAGGAGGGACAGCAGGATGCGAGCCTTGAGACCGTCGAGGTATCCCGCCGGGATGAGCCCCCGCTCGAGAAGATCGATCTCGGACCCGATGAACCCGTACGTGCGCTGCAGGATCTCGCCCGCCCCCGTTCGGGACGCGAGCACGACCGGCATGACGGATGCAAGGGACCCGAGCGTCTCGGCCATGG